>CAZFQG010000088.1:0-24739 GCA_964520785.1 uncultured Planctomycetaceae bacterium
ATAATGCTCCTCCCCGCCGGTGAACGGCTCGATCAGTGGTCGCCCGGGAGAGAAAAAAACGCTCGTCGGCTCCGTTGCCGAAAAGCAAATCCCCCACGGCTCCAAAGTGGTCAATGTGGATTGAAACGCATTTCCTCCGAACCTACAATGAGAGAACCCGGTGTGGGGTGCCGTACGCCGTTTGCCATGTTTTTCCCAATGTAGCACCCTCAGGGCGGGAAGAGAATATATGATTGATTTTAGCTCACTTTGTGACGATTTTTATATTAACACAAGTCTCTGCACGGAGATGCCCCTACCTCGAAATCGGGAGACGATTCTGCATTTCTTCGAGCAGATCCGCAAGGCCTATCCGACGATGAGGAATTTCTTCCGCCGCGACCGGGGTGATTTCGTCCTGGAGGAGGAGCGGGACATCGGCGCCTACCGGTGGTGTTCGATCGAGCCGCACCGGCTTTGCTCCGGGTTCTTCAACCCCTCGACGGTAGAGGAAGCCCGCCGCCAGCACGAACTTGTCCTGGAAATGGCGCCGTACATCCTCTCGTTGAGTCCGCTCGACTGCGAGGCGCTCGACGTCCTCTACGGATTCGATTTCACCTTCCGTGGTAACCAGAACGAACTCATCGCGGAAGCCCTCGGCCTCTCTCCCGGCATGGAGAGCGTTGCCCGGGTCCCGGGAGGTCGCGTGATCAACTTCGAGCCGAACTTGACGCTCGCCATGGACGAGGAGTGCCGCCGGCAGTTCCGCCTCAGCATCGAGACCCGGACCAACGCGCACCAAATCCGCACCGGGGAGTTCCCGGAAGATCAACTCAGTATCTACGCGACGCTCCGGCAGTACGGCAGTTTCTCCGCCGATGCCACGTTCGTCGACGAATCCCGTGCGTTGCACCAGGCCTGCGAGGAGATTCTTCGCACGCTCGTCATCCCGAACATCCTCGATCCAGTCGCCAAGGCGATCGCCTGCAACTGACCGCACAACAAAAGGGGGCTCGTCGTCATGGAATCGAATCGCCCGCGCCGGTTGGAAGCGGCCCTTCGTCTGCATCTGACGCCCGGCATCGGTCCGCGGCTGCGGCAGGCGCTGCTGGAGCGGTTCGGCGACTGCGAGTCCGTCCTCCGTGCCGCGCCCGCCGAGCTTCGCGCCGTCGACGGAATCGGCCCAAAACTCGCCTCGAACATCGTCGACCGTGCCGCGGCCGCCGACGTCGACGGCCTCCTCGAACTCTGCCGCCAGACGAATATCTCCGTCATTCTCGACGAAGACGCCCACTATCCCCGCCCCCTACGCAATATCGTCGACCCGCCCCCAGTCTTGTATGCCTTCGGCCAGTGGCTCCCCCAAGACGCCGTCGCCGTCGGGATCGTCGGAACGCGCCATGCCACGCGTTACGGGCTGGAACAGGCCGCGCGGCTGGCCGCCGGCCTCGCCAGGGCCGGCGTCACCATCGTAAGCGGCCTGGCACGCGGAATCGACGCCGCGGCCCACAAAGGCGCGCTCGAAGCAGGCGGCCGGACCCTCGCCGTCCTCGGGTCCGGTCTGCTGAACCTCTACCCCCCGGAACACGCCGACTTGGCGCGCGAAGTCGTCGCCGCCGGGGCGATGCTCAGCGAACAACCCCCCAACGCCGAACCCTTCGCCGGCGCCTTCCCACAAAGAAACCGCGTCATCAGCGGGCTGTCGCTCGGCGTCATCGTCGTAGAAGCGGCCGAGCGGAGCGGCGCCCTCATCACCGCCCGGCTCGCGATGGAACAAGGCCGAGAAGTCTTCGCCGTGCCGGGACGCGTCAGCGACCGCAACTCGCGCGGGTGCCACCGCCTGCTCCGCGACGGGGCGACCCTGGTCGAAAAGGTCGACGACGTCTTGGAACAGCTCGGCCCCCTCGTCGAACCGACCTCCACCGAAGACGGGCGCGAAATCCGCCATCCGGCGGAACTGCGGCTCAACGAGACGGAACAGGCGGTCCTCCAGGCGATCGACTCCGACCCCACGTCCGTCGACGCCATCGTCTCGCGTACCGCACTGCCGATCCATCAAGTATTGGCCACCCTCAGCGCTCTGGAAATCCGCCATCTCGTATCCCGATTAAGCGGCACCACCGTCACCCGCCGCTTCGGATAACCCCCCCCGATCCCGTCCGGGCAACCCTCGTGGTTGCTCCCCGGCCCTTGCACACCCCCACCCACCAACCACGAATCCAAGCTTTCCCCCCTTCGGAGAGTGGAACTTGCGGGGCTTTCAGGACTTGCGCCGGCGGCGGGTGTCGCGGTTCTGGCTACGGCGTGGCGCCGAGCAGGTCGAGGGCGCGTCGCTGTTGCTTGGTGGCCTGAGTGAGGAGGTAGAATTCGTCAGCCGAATCACCCGAGGGATTGCGAACGTGGACCCGATTCTTCGCCAGCGTAGCCGGATTGGCGAGGAGGGTTTGGAAGCTCTCCACCGATAAGCTCATGATACTCGGCCGAGCAGACGCAACGGCCCCTCTCCGTCGCCAGATAGTGATTTTGCGTCCGGCACTATGGGTCCGGCAACTCCACCGTCTCTCCGCCGTCTTTCGTCAACAGGGCCTCCACGGTCTTTGCGTCCGTCTCGCCCGAAAGGGCCCGGACCGAGCCGTCGCAGAACAGGACGACCGCCAATCCCAGGATCAACCGCGGCCACGAAGTCGCGCGTCTCACGTGGGGCGTCCGGCGGACGATGTCGTGATATTCGTCGGAACAGACGAAGCGTGCCTGGACGCCGGCCAGGTACACCAGCGCCGTCGCCTGGAGAAACAGGACGATCAGGTTGAACAAAACCGCGCCGACGACGAGCGAGATCAGTCCGTAGACGGTCGCGACCTTCCGCGCCCGCGAGTCGAGCCTACTATCCCAAGGTCACGGCCGTGGCGACGACGATGCAGAGTCCGATCAACACGGACAGCAGCACCAACAACAGCCATGAGGTCTCCTTGACACGTGGAGTGCGCCGGATGATCTCCGCATATTCCGCCGAACAAACGTAACGACCCTTTTCGCCTACCAGGTAGTAGAGGAAAAGGACCTGGATCAAGAGGGAGACCACGTTGAGTGAAGCTCGGCGTATCGCCGAGAACCACCCCACACACTTTCGCGGAGCAGGAGGCGCTTCTCAGGCAAAATACCCCACCGCATTGCGGAACACGGCCAGCCCGTCGCCTTCTTGCTTCGGCGCCTCCCGCGTCCATCGCGGATGGTGCGTCGGGTCGATGTGCCGTTCCGGGTGGGGCATCAGACCGAAGACGCGGCCGGTGGCGTCGCAGACGCCGGCGAGGTTCGCGACGGAACCGTTGGGATTGTCGGGGTAGGGGACGTCTCCGGCTTGTTTGTCGAGCCGGCGGTACTTGAGGACGGTTTGCCCGGCCGCTTCCAGTTCCGCGAAGACCGTGTCGTTCTTGGTGACGAACTTCCCTTCCGCGTGGGCGATGGGGAGGTACATCGACTCGATGCCGCGGAGGAAGACGCACTTCTCGCCGTGCGTCGCCAGTTCAACCCAGCGGTCTTCGAACTTGCCGGAGTCGTTCCAGGTGAGCGTCGCCGCGGCACCGCCGTCGGACGTATTCGGCAGAAGGACGCCCGATTTGATCAGGACCTGAAAACCGTTGCAGATGCCGAGGATCAGCTTGCCGGCTTCCTTGAACGCCTGCATTTGCTCGGCCAGGTGGTGCTGAATCTGGTTCGCCAGAATCCGCCCGGCCCCCACGTCGTCGCCGTAACTGAATCCGCCGGGGAGGCAGAGGATTTGAAACTTCTCGAAGAGCGACGGCGTCTCCAGAAGCCGGTTGACGTGCAACAACTCGGTCGTGGCACCCGCCTGTTCGAAGGCGAAAGCCGTCTCGCGGTCGCAATTGGTACCGGGGGCGCGAAGGATTAAGACGTTTGGCATGATAATGGGTGCAAACACATCTACGGGGTCAGGCACGTTTTCGACAGGTGGCACGTCCCAGAGCCTCCGGCGATGGGCGTGGGAAAGTGCCGGCGTTTATCCACGCGTGGGTGGACTCTGGGTCGGGCTCATGAACCACCCACCCTACGATGAACTCTACGTTTTCATAACTCCAACCGTCAGCGTCACCGGAAATCCGGCGATCTTCAGTTCCACCGACTCGGCAGCGTCGACGGGGCGCATTCCCAGCGACTTCGCGAGGGTTTCCCTTTGGATGTAATCGCCAAAGGAGTCGACGGCCCGGTTCAATTCTTCCGACTCGGTCTCGATCCCCACCTCGATCCGGTCGGTGTAGTCGCAATTGAGCGCCTTGCGGCGATCCTGGATCGCCCGGACCAGTTCCCTGGCGTAACCTTCGGTGATGAGTTCCCCGGTCAGTTCGGTGGCCAGGACGACGACGCACGACTTACCCTGCGCGGCGGCCCAGCCCTCTTTCGCCTGCAGGCGAATCTGGATGTCCTCCTGGTCCAGTTCAAGCGGGCCGTCCGGCAGGTCGACGGTGATCCTTCCGTTCGCCTCCATTTCCGCCAACAGCGCGCCGCCGTCGGCTCCCAAGAGCCACTTCTTAAGCGCCGGAATCTGCTTTCCCAACTTGGGCCCGAGCCGCTTCAAATCCGGCAGGATCGTGTAGTCGATGTACCGGTGGGCGTCTTCGGCGAAGGCGAACTCTTTGACGTTCAGCTCGTCGCGGATCAGGGCCGAGTGGGCCAGGAGCCAATCATCGTGCCGATGGTCCGCGACGATCACCTCCACAGCCGAAAGGGGCTGCCGGACCTTGAGCTTCGCGTTGGTCCGCGCACTGCGCCCCAGCGAGATGATCTCCCGGGCCAGGGCCATCCGCTCGGAAAGATCGGCGTCCGCCAGGGTCGCGTCGCCGGTCGGGTAGTCGCACAGGTGAACGCTCTCGGCCGAACGGTCGCCGAACGGCCCCGTCACCAGGTTCAACCATAGTTCATCGGCCAAAAACGGCGTGAAGGGGGCGATCAGCTTCGCGGCGGTCACCAGACATTCATATAGCGTCCAGTAGGCGTCCGCCTTGTCCGTATTGTCCATCGCCTTGCCGCCTGCCCAAAACCGGTCGCGGCTGCTGCGGACGTACCAGTTGCTCAAGGCGTCGACGAACTCGTTGAGAGCCGCCGCCGCGCCGTAGTTGTCGTAGGCGTCCATCCGCTCGACCACCGCCGCGCACGTCCGGTGCAGTTCGCTCATCACCCACCGGTCCAGCTCGCTCCGCCGGACCACCGGCCGGTAACCCTTCGCCTTCGCCAGCACCTCCGGCGTCACCCGCCCCACGTCGCCGGAAAGGGCGGCCGCCGGGTCGAAGTCGTCGATGTTGGCGTAGATGACGAAAAACCCGTAGCAGTTCCACAGTCGCAGGAGAAACTCCGGAATGCACTCCTTGATGGACCGTTCGCTGTAGCGGATGGACGTCCAGGGGGCCTGGTTCGAGAAGAAGTACCACCGCAGGGCGTCCGCCCCGTAGCGGTCGAAGATATCGTTCGGCTCGCGGTAGTTCCGCTTGCTCTTGGACATCTTCCCGACGATGCTCTTGTACTTCCGGCCGAGCGCCTCACGGGCGTCGTCCTCGCTGAGGAACATCCGTTTCCCGTCGTTGCTCTCCCACCACTCGGCCAGCATCAGCCCCAGCACGATGCAGTTCTTGAACGGATGGGGGAAGTCGACCGGCGGGTTGAGTTGGCGATTCTCTTCCCCGTTCGGTCCAAACAGGAGCGTGCTGATCGCCACCTGGCTGTAGAACCAGCCGCGGGTCTGATCGAGCGCCTCGCTGATGAAGTCGGCCGGGAATTGCGATTCGAACTTCTCTTTCGAGCCGGGCGCGTTCGGATAACCCCACTGGGCGAACGGCATCGCGCCGGAGTCGAACCAGCAGTCGATCACCTCCGGAACGCGCCGCATCCGCGCGCCTTTCGCCTTGGGTGAATCATAGTTGATCGCGTCGATGTACGGCTTGTGGACCTTCAAGTCGTCCTTCAAGTCGGGATTGGCCGCCTTGGCCTTCTCCCAGACTTCCATCCCGGTGACGCCCGGTTTGGACAACAGCTCGTCGTAGTTGGCGACCGCCTCCTGGTAGCCGGTCTCCTCGCAGACCCAGACCGGCAAGGGCGTTCCCCAATACCGCTCGCGAGAGAGGGCCCAGTCGACGTTCGTTTCCAGGAAGTTCCCGAACCGCCCCTCCTTGATGTGTTCCGGCAGCCAGTTGATCTTCGCGTTGTTGGCGAGCATTTTGTCCCTGAAGGCGGTCGTCCGGATGAACCAGCTCTCTCGCGGGTACTGGATGAGCGGGTCCTGTTCCGCGCGCCAGCAGAACGGATAGTCGTGGAGGTATTGCTCGCGGTGGAAAAGGATCCCCCGCTCGCGCATATCGCGGCAAATGTCCGAATCGGCCTCCTTCACCCAGCGGCCCGTGTACCCGGGGGCTTCGTCCGTAAACGTCCCGTCCGGAGCGACGGCGCAGATCAGTTCCGGCCCTTGGCCGTCGACGAACCGGTCGTTCTCGGCAATGAGGACGTCGTAGTCCACCTCGCCGAACGCCGGCGCCTGGTGGACGAGTCCCGTTCCGGAGTCGGTCGTGACGAAATCGGCCGGCACCACCCGCCACGCGATGTGCTGGATGCCCCCTTCCTTGAGCGTCCCGGTCGTGTCGCGGTCCTTGTTATGGTAGTAATCGAACGGCGGGATATACCGCATGCCGACGAGCGACTCGCCCGACATCGTCTTCTCGACGGTCGCCTCCTTCCCCACCTTGGCGGCGATCTCTTCGACGAGCGCCGAGGCGAGGATGTATTTTCGCGGTTCGTCCTCGAACGAGACGAGCGAGTATTCCAAGTCCGGCTTCACGGCGGCGAACTGGTTGCTCGGCAGCGTCCAAGGGGTCGTCGTCCAAACCAGCAACGCCGTGTCGGGGTCGTCGACCAGCGGAAATGCGACAAAGACGCTCGGGTCGGCCACCTCGCGGTAACCCTGGCCCACTTCACCGCTGGAAAGGGCCGTCCCCCCTTGTGCCCACCACCAGACGATCTTGTGCCCTTGATAGAGCAGTCCCCGGTCGAACAGGTTCTTCAGCGCCCACCAGACGCTCTCGACGTAACTCTGATGGTACGTCACATAGGCTTCGTCCAGATGAATCCAGAATCCCAGCCGCTTCGTGAGCGTTTCCCACTCCTGCGTATAACGGAAGACGCTTTCGAGGCACTTGTGGATGAACGGTTCAACGCCGAACGCTTCGATCTCCTCCTTGGAGTGAATGCCGATTTCCTTGCAGACCTCGACTTCCACCGGCAGCCCGTGCGTATCCCACCCCGCCTTTCGGGTGCAGAGATACCCGCGCATCGTCTTGTACCGCGGAAACAGGTCCTTGATCGCCCTGGTTAGACAGTGTCCCGGGTGCGGCAGCCCGTTCGCCGTGGGCGGCCCTTCATAGAACACAAACGACGGCGCCCCCTCACGGAGGGCCAGGGTTTTTTCGTAAATACCGCATTTTTCCCAAAACGCGCGGATTTCCGATTCTAACTCGGGAAAACTGACCGAACTATCGACGGGCCGGAACATGGTGGGGACAACTAGAAAATGACAAAATCGGGCTATTCAGTTCCCCCTCGGGGGGAAGGTCCGTGTAATGGAATCTTTTAGTATAGCAAACACCCCAAGAAACAAAACAAGCCCCGAGATATCGCGACCTCGGGGCTTGAGGATTTCCAGGGTTGTACCTCCGCCCTACGGCCGCGACTGCCGAATAATGATGCCCGGGATTCTCCCCTCGACGCGAATCGCGCCGAGGGACTCCAGGGCTATCGGAATGATCGGGGCCGGGGCCATGTTGGTATCCGCCAGGGTGGAATTCGGGGTGGACGTTTCTTGAAGGGTCTCTGGTGTGAGGATGTGGAAGTATAGGTCCGGGTTCAGGGAGCGTCCAGAGATGGGAGGAGTGCAGCCCCAGCACGACATTGACTCGAAGGTCCCGTGCATTTATTCTGCTGTAAGTGCCAACTTCCGAGCCAGGGAAACAAGAGACCAGAAGAAGCTTCTCCGCCATCCGGCTCTTTGAAACCCGATTCGATAATCTATTCCATGGACTGTCCCCACTGTCACGAGCCTTTGGCCCCCGAGACCCTCCACCGGGAGGCGATCGATCGTTGCCCCGGCTGCGACGGCATTTGGCTCGATCGGGGCGAGCTTGGGCAGGTAGTGAACGGGACATACTCTTCCGGCACCGGACCGCGCGACGGTGAAGTTGCCGAGATAGCTCTGACCTGTCCGAGATGCGGCCGCGAGATGGCCCTCTTCAATTACGCGCACGATTCGGGCGTGTTCGTCAACAAGTGTGCGTCCTGTGGCGGAATCTGGCTCAACCGGGGGCAACTGGATGCTCTCGCGCAATATCGTGCCGGAACGCCGGCGACTGAGTCCTTGGCGGACGCGATCGGCGACGAGATGCGGCGGACGAATCGTTGGCGGTCGGTACGGAGCCTCCTCCGATCTCGACTGCTCTCGGGGGCCGTCGCCGCCTTCTATCTGATCGGCGCGGTGCTGGCGACCGGACACCCGCTATCCGTGCTGCATCCGATTCGGTTTCTCCTGCTTCCCATGGTGTGCATCTGGTTTTCCGACGAGGTGGGGAGTCTGACCGGCATTTCGCTTGGACTTGGCCGCCCGGTGATTACGCACAGGAGCCCCGGCGATTACGTGGCGCTTGCCGGTTGGGTACTATTGCTGTGTCCGATTATTGCTATGCCGCTCGTTTACGTCCAGATTTGAAGCCCATGCAAGAACACGTCGTCAGGCGCGAACCGCACGAGCGTATTGTCAGCTTGTCGGAAAGCTGCTATGCGGATCACCCGCTGATTATCAATCTCCCCAAGTACTGGTGCGGCGAGTGCGACGAGATCACCCCTTTTGCTCTGCGGTGCAAGAACCCGCCCGGCTTCAACCAGACGCACCGGAGGCTCTTCGACGACGCGATGCGCCCAGGAAAACCGTACGGGGAGGATTTCTGCGAGTTCAACTGCCGCCTCTGCGGGCGTTCCGTCCGGGTGGTATACCGCGAGGTCGAATTCCACGCGGCTTCCTACGTTCATGTTCCCGTAGACGTTCTGGAAATCGAAGCCCGCCCGGGCGGCGCCGGTACCGCAGGATGTCCGACGATCTCGACGCGAAAAGGTGACCCTCGGTGACTGCCGAAGCCTTCCCGGGAAGGCTTCGGCCCACCTTTTTTTTTCGTGCGTACTGGGTTTTTCGTGTGTACTGGGAGAACCGGCGCGCGTCGGTGACGCCGACCGGTTCCGCCCTCTCGGGTCTTCCTACCGCGATCCCGCTCTCCGCTTCGGCCGCCATTTCCGCTTCGCGGCGGAACCGGTTGCCGCTTTGCGATTTCCATCGGTCGGAGCGTGGGCCCGGCGGTATTCTTCGGCGGCTCGGATTTCCTCGGCGAACGCTTCTTTCAGGAACGAATCCGGCGGGTCTCCCACGGAGAGTCGCCGTTTCGTAACCGACTCGATAGCTTGGAGCGTCAGCCGCTCGTCACCGCTGCAGAAAGAAACGGCGACCCCTTCGGCGCCGGCACGGCCGGTCCGTCCGATGCGGTGAACGTAGTTTTCGATTTCGCTCGGCAGATCGAAATTGACGACGTGGCTGACGTCGACGACGTCCAATCCACGTGCCGCGATATCGGTGGCCACGAGAACCGGGGGCCGCGAGGACTTGAACCGGTTCAGCACCCGCTGGCGGGCGTTCTGACTCTTATTGCCGTGGAAGGAGTCCGCGTCGATCCCCGCCTTCTTGAGTGTCTTGACGACCTTGTCCGCCCCATGCTTGGTCCGGGTGAAGACGAGGGTCCGCGTCCAACGGTTCTCCTGAAGCCAGGTGGTCAAGAGCTGTTGCTTCCTGTTCTGCGCGACGAAGAAGACCGATTGCCGAATCTTCTCGACGGTAGGCGATTGCGGAGAAACGTACACCTCGACCGGACGGTTCAGCCATTGGTTGGCGAGGTTGACGATGGTCCTGGGGAGGGTCGCCGAGAATAGAAGCGTCTGACGCTCGGTCGGAACCTGCTTGATGATCCGTTTGAGGTCGGGGAGGAAGCCCATGTCGAGCATCCGGTCGGCTTCGTCGAGAATCAACGTCTCCACATGGCCCAGGTCGATGTGGCCCTGTTGCATCAGGTCGAGGAGGCGGCCCGGCGTGGCGACGAGTACGTCGACGCCTCGGTTCAAATCGCTGACCTGGCGGTTCTGGCTGACACCGCCGAAGACGACCGTCTGGCGGATCGGCGTGTGCTTTCCATACGCGGCGAAGCTCTCGTGGATTTGAATCGCCAACTCCCGGGTGGGGGCCAGGACGAGCGCCCGGATTTTCCTTCCGCGGCCGTTGACACGGCACGGCTTGGAAGCAAGCCGGTGCAGCGTCGGCAGGGCGAACGCCGCCGTCTTGCCGGTACCGGTCTGAGCACAACCGAGGACGTCCCGGCCTTCGAGCACCGGAGGGATGGCGTCGGATTGAATTTTGGTGGTGATGGAGTAGCCGCGTCCCTTCACGGAACGCAACAACGCTTCGGCTAAGCCGAGATCTTCGAACTTCATTTAGAAAAAAACCTAAAAAAGGGAGGACTGCCAAATCCAACCCTGTGAGCCCAGAGGCCGACAACACATCGGCACTGAAATCTACCCAATTGGGGGGCTAGAAAAACGGCAGAAACGCTACATTCTCGCCAAACAACGTGATTGAGGAGTTCAATAGCGGCGGTCGAAAAGAAGATAGGCAAGAGACGGGCCGCCGAGACGGCCAATCCACACAGGGTTTTTCGGCCTTGGCCGGAACTTCCCTGCATCCTTTAAGACTAACTATACCCGATTCGAGCCGGATTGCAAGGCCAGAGAGTCGTATTTCTTGGAAATAGGGGAGATGGCGGGGGAATTCACCGTTTACGGCAGGCTACTCCCGCAGTGATTCAGCGCCGCGGGCCGTCTTTCCTCTCCTCTCTCGCCCTTCGCGATTACTTGCGGCTACTCTCCCGCGTCCGCGGGCCGATCTTCTCGAAGGGGATATTCTTGAAACCGGAAATTTGTTCATACACTGGCGAGTCGTCCGGCAGGGTGAATCGCATCCTCTCGCGATCGCCCAGATCGAGTTCGATGTCCGTCCAGTTGTTCTCGAAGTGGACGTACTTCCGGGCGTCGCCGTGGACGCCGTCCCATTTTCCGCCGGTGGAGACGTTGCCGACGACGCGATTCCCCTTCGGCGCGGCCGGTTCGTCGTCGGTAATGCCGACGAGTTCGGGATAGCGGCCCGCCCAGAGGGCGTTCTTGTAGGGCATCGCGTTTAGGCGTTCCATCATCGTCGTCGGTACGCTGTAGGCCGCCCAACCGAGGGCCCTGGCGTCGACGTGCAGCGCGGGATTACAGTCGATAAAGAGATTTCCCTCGACGGTGCAATCGCGGCCGCCGCCGATGAAGGCGGCACGGGTGACCTTGTAGAAGACGTTCCCCTCGATCCGCGTGCCGCAATACATGTCGTCCAGATAGACGCCCACGCAGCCGCGGTTTTCGAAACCGGTAATATGGTGCAGGAAGTTGTTGCGGATGACGGTACCGCGCATCGTCCAATCGCGGCCGGCGTAAATCGCCCCGGCGTCGTTCGATTCCATGCAGACGTGGTGAATCTCGTTCAGCTCGAAGAGATGGTCGTTGCCGCCGAACATGATCGCGATATGCGGCGCGGAGTGGATCAGATTGTTCCCTACATAATTCCCGACCCCACTGACGTGGACGCCGGCCGAATACATTCGCCGGATGCGGCCGTAGTGGTAGATTTCGTTGTCGACGACCCGGTGCCCCGCCGGAGTAAGCGTGGCCCGATCGCCGCCGGCGATGCTCACTCCTCCGGAGCCGACGTTGAAAATGATGCATCCACGGACGGTGTCTTCCTTTCCGCCGGCGAAGGAGACAGCGCTGGCTCCGGTGTTCTTGATCACGCAATCGGCGACCGTAACGCGCGTCCCGTTCGCGACGGTGATCGCGGTCGCCTGGCAGACGTCGAACGTGAGTTTCTCGAACGTGACATGGGAAATGTCCTTCGCCGAGACGAGCGAACCGATCGTGGAGACGACGACGTCGCCCGATTGAATCTCCTCGGGCGGCCAGAAGTAGAGGACCCCCTCGTCTCGGTCGAGATACCATTCGCCGGCGGTGTCCAGTTCGGAGAGTACGTTGAAGGCGTAGTACCATTGCCCCTTGCGGTAGCCGTATCCGTGGGCCGGTTCGGCAAGAGTAATGATCCGCTTTTCGGTATCGATCGACGCGATCGGTTTCCGCTCGTCGGACCAGTCCCAGAACCAGTATCCGTGCAGCCGCGCGTCCTTCTCCCCGACCCACCGCTTCGGCCGGTCGCCGTCGTAAACGAACTTGCCGACCTTACTTCCCTTGGCACCGTGGATCTTGTGTCCGTCGTCCACCACGATATCGACAATCCGCGCGAACCCCTCGTTCGGCCAGCGGCACAGGACCATCGGCCGGCCCTTGAAGAAGACCTCCAGTCCACCGCCGGGCTCGCCGAAGTTGGTAATCCCGAGTTCCTTGAGATTGGCGCAAACGACGTTCTCCTTCGCGTTCTCGTCGAGCCGTTCCAGAACGGCCGGATCGGTGACCGGGGCGAATGCCTCGACGAACCGTCCCCCAATGAGCCGCGCCGTCTCGCCGGCGGCGCCGCGATAGACGACCGGGGCTTCCTCGGTGCCGGAATCCCGCTTTTCGAGCACCAGCGGCTCCGCGAGGCGGTAGTTCCCCCCGCGAACCTCGACGACGACGCCCCCATCCGGCAGTCCGCCGGCGTCCTTCATCCCGCGGATGGCGTCCCGCGCCGCGGCGAGCGTGGCGAAGGGACCGTCGGTCTTCTCGGCGTTCACTTCGGCGCGAGTTCCGGAGAAAGCGTCGTTTCCGCCGGGCGACACGTAGAGCCGAGTCTGGGCGAAGGCGCCGGAGGCAATCGCGGCGAGGCAAAGAACGCAGGCAAGAGGGTGAATCATGGTGGGCTCCGGTGGGACAGGGGGATCGGGAATGGGGGACTCGAGTGCATCGCTTATGAACGGGACCGTATTCTTCCCGGCAGGAACGACGACACCTCCAAACAGCCGACCATCCGTCAGTCGACGCGGCGGCGCGGTTCGTTTCTTGCGATTCGGGACGTGGCGGCGGTCGCGCCGGTCAACCTCCTAAGGCTGGGCCGATGTCTTCGAAACGGACTTGCTCCTCGTCCGCGATGATTTTGAAAACGATATTGCGAAGCCACTTTTCGTTGTCGGTCTCGGGATGGTCGACGCGGACGTGGCAACCCCGTGTTTCCTTCCGGATCCGCGCCGCTTGAATCATGAGTCTGGCGGTACAAAGCATGTTTTGGAGCTCCCAGCCGGTGGGGTCTGAAAACTGCCGAGCCAAAACGTAGCGGCACCACTGATTGATGGTCTCTTCCGCCTCCTGAAGTCCTTCCGCGTCGCGGCAGACGCCTACGTTACGCCACATGAGGCTTTGAAGTGAATTGCGGATGTCGGCCAAATTCAGCGGTTCACTTCCCGGCTCCACCGCCGGATTGGCCAAATGGAGGGCGTGGAAACTGTCGCTGAACCCCGCCGCCTCGCGGGCAGCCCCTTCTCCGGCGCGGGCACCGAAGACAATCGACTCCAGGAGACTATTCGAGGCGAGCCGGTTCGCTCCGTGCAACCCGGTAGAGGCGACTTCTCCGGCAGCCCACAAGTGGGGTACCGTGGTCCGGCCGTCCCAATCCGTCGATAGCCCGCCGACCATGTAGTGCGCTCCGGGGCGAACCGGAATACGGTCTTTGGTGATATCCAGTCCGAATTCGCCGCAAATTGAAGCGATTCCGGGAAACCGCTCACGGATCCGCTCGCCGGGAAGATGCGACATATCCAGGTACACGTTCGTGTGCCGGGTCGCCTCCATCTGGGCGACGATCGCCCTGGCGACAACGTCCCTCGGGGCGAGTTCGGCCCGCTCGTCATAGTCGGGCATGAACCGGTGACCCTGCCGGTCGACCAAGTATGCCCCCTCCCCGCGCAAGGCCTCGGTCAGGAGGCTACGGCTACTTCCGGCAATATAGAGGACCGTGGGATGGAACTGCATGAATTCCATGCCACGAAGCTCCGCCCCGGCCCGATACGCCAGGGCCATGCCGTCACCGGTGGCGACGAGCGGATTGGTCGTTTCCCGGTAGACCTGTCCAACGCCACCGGTGCAGAGGATCGTCTGTTTCGCCCAAATGAACGTCTTTCCATGCCTCGGATTCCACACAAGCGCCCCACGGCACTCCCCGTCGTGGGTAAGTAAATCGAGCGTGAACGTATGTTCCCACGTATTGATATTGGGTGACTGGAGCACGCAGTGAATGACCGCGCGGATGATCTCGCGGCCCGTCGCGTCTCCCTGCGCGTGGGCGATTCGATGCCGTCCGTGCCCGCCCTCGCGCCCCAGCGCAAGCCGCAGCCCGGTCCGGTCGAACCGGGTGCCCATGGCTACGAGTTCTTCGACGCGCTGCGTCGATTCGCGGACGACCTGTTCGACGACGGCGCGATTACACAGGACGCCTCCGGCGGTAAGCGTGTCCTCGACGTGTTCGATGACGGAATCCTCCGGCGAGAGTACCGCGGCGATACCTCCCTGGGCGTAGGCGCTGTTCGATTCGGTCTACTCGTCCTTCGTAACGACCAGGGCCGACAACTCCGGCGAGACGGCCATGGCGGCCCTGAGTCCGGCCAAGCCACTTCCCACGATGAGGACGTCCGTGAAAAAATGGGGAACCCGCTTGGGGTGAAAGGGAACCAAATAGCGTTTGACGGTCGGCATGGTAAGAGGCCTATGCCCGTCGGGCGACGCCCGACGGGCGGGGGGGTCTTCAGTGGAAATGGTGGTGAGCACTCCATTTTACAGGAGTACCGTTCCCCAGTTCAAGAGGGTGGTGGTGATCCGCCGAGCCGCGAGGCTTTCGGCCCTTGAATCCAGTTTTGGAGAATATAGGGAAGAGGGGGCAGTCGTACCCTTTCACCCATCGCGCGACACCGTCGCGGGAAAAACCGCGCCGCATCCAGCGTCGCCGGAGCCTCCGCCGGTTCGGTTCGCGTTGCCAAGTGCTCAACGGCGACAACGGTCGCGCGGAGGCGTTTCACGGTAACCGGCGACTACGCGGCGTTATTGAACGCCTTCGCCGGACGCGCGAGCGCGTGACGACGCGGCCGGTTGTCTATCGTTCGGTACCGAACTATCTTCTCGTAGGCGAATGGACCTACGGTGACGGCGATCTTCCCCGCGACTCTCGAATGAGCAGGATCGTCACCGCGCCCAGAACGGCGCAGGCGGCCATGAAACAGAACCCTACCGGGTATCCGTGGCGTTCGATGAGAATCCCGGCGATCGCCGTTCCGGCGCCGGCTCCGCCATAGGCGCAGGCGTTGAGCATTCCGATTCCCGTTCCGGCCGTCTCGGGGCCAAGCAGGTCGGCGGGAAGCGAGAAGTACGGCCCGATGCACAGGTAGAGCATGAATCCGGACACGATCAGCATGGCGGACACGTTGATCTTCGTTGCCGCGGAGAGGTCCGCTTCGCTGTTTCCGGATCCACCGGCGAGCATCGGCAGAACGACCACGCACAGGGCGCACAGAAGGAGTGAAACGGCGATGACCACCTTGCGGCGGCCGCCGAAGACCCAGTCGCTGATGAATCCGCCGCTGAGCGCTCCGACCGCCATTCCCAGGGGGAGCGCGGAGGAGACCAGGCCGGCGGACTTGATCTGCCAGCCGTAGCTCTCCATGAAGAAGATCGGAATGAAGCTCAGAAGTCCCCACCGCGCCACGTGATGCAGGGCGATCGACACGCAGGCCAGCAAGAAATTCAGGTTCACGAACGCCGCCTTATAGCGCGCCAGGCTCGTATTCGGTCTCCGCGACCCGGGCGCGTTTTCATGCGGGCTTTTGAACCCGACGTCCTCGGGGTGGTCTTTCGTGACGAAATAGAAGGCGACCGCCACGAAGGCCATCAACAAGACCGGATAGCGGAACGCGGCGCGCCATCCCCAGGCGCTCGCGGCGGCGGAAGCCAGGATGAAGACGGTGACGTTCGCCATCGCGGCGGAAAACGTGTAGAACCCCATCGCCATGCCCCGTTCTTCATGGACCCACCAGTTGGAGATCAGTCTTCCGCCCGGCCCCATCCCCATCGCCTGAAAATAGGCATTGACGGACCAGACGACTCCCATCAGAACGAAGATGAGCCCGGTGATCTCGGCCAGGCCGAGGACCGTCGAGATTCCCTCCGCGGCGCTCGGCGCAAGACTGAACGCCCAGTTCGCCGCGCAAGAGACAATCGCCCCGATCGGCATGAGAATCCGGCCGAACCGGTCCGCCATGTTCCCGTTGAGGAATTGACCGATGCCGTACGACCAGATGAAGACCGTCGTCAGAAAACCCATTTGGGCCTTGTCCCAACCGAACTCGTCGGCGATCGGCTTCATGCAGATCGCCAGGTTGAACCGCCCGCAGTAGTAGAACAGATAGCAGGCCATCGTGGCCAAGAGGATTCGCCATTTCCAGAAGGTCATTTTCGAGGAGAAGCCGTTCATCACTCGATTACCTCATCCGGCATCGCGGCCGCGCGGGGGCCTTCTTGGTAGTGGGGTGCCGACAACGGTGCGGCCGGCGGACCGGAGATGTTCCGGTACATGCCGGGACGCCGGTCCTCGAACCGCATCTGCCGCAGCGGCCCGATGTCGCCTCCGAAGCTCCTGGAACCCCGCGGACCGTTTTTGAGATCGACTTCGCCGATCACGAAGCCCGATTCGTAACTCAGCGTCTCCATCAGGGTTCCGTCCGCGGCACAAATCCCGGTGAGCCCGACCATTTCCGCGGTCCGCTTCGTCGCGTCGTCCCGCCCGCCATAGCTGCTGCGGACCACCGGAACGTAGTTGAAATAGGCGTGGGAACGCATTTGCAGCGTCAATTGCTCCTCGGTGTAAGACCTTTGGAGCGACGGCCAGAAGAGGATGTCGGCCCCCCCCAAGGCCAATATCCGGGAGCTTTCCGAGAAACAGCCGTCGTAACAGATCATGACGCCGGCGCGGCCGAAGTCCAAGTCGAAGACGGGCCACTCCGCGCCGGGAGTGACTCGGAAAACCTCGCGTTCGACGCGGGTCGGGTGAACCTTATCGAACGTGCCCACGACCTTCCCGGCACGATCGAGCACATACGCCCTATTGTACCTCCGGGTTCCTTCCTGGACGACGAGCGGCACGACGGCGTTGCACCCGGCGGCGGCCGCGCGGCGGCCTACGGCCGAGAGCAACCGCGAAGCTCCCTCGTCGAACCAACGCGGATCCGGTGTTTCCGAGAAACGCATGCAGTTGAGGTACTCCGGCAGGCAGACCACGTCGGGATGCCGCTTGATCGCCTCGTCCAACAGGCGTAGTGCCGCCTCGGCCGTCTCCTCGACGGGCACGTCCGAGGCGGGCGAGGGAGGTTGAATAGTCGCTATGGTAACGGAACCCATCGATCGAAAAAAGTTCTTTGCTTTCTTTGCTGTTGAAAACGCGGCCGCCACCGTACGGGGTGATGGCCAATCAGAAAAACGGCGAGAAAAATCAATGCCGGCGCCGCGGACGGCCGCGATCGGAGGGAATCTCTCGTCATGGGCCTTTGGGTCGCGCTTCGGTCTCGTTCCAATCCGTGATCCTCCTTTCTCGCTTCACTTCACTATCCCCGCATCGCGGGCCACTTCCATCATTTCCGGCACCTTGTCCACGAGTGGAAACTCCACGCCGGCGGCGAAAAGCTTCTTGAGCATTTCTTCGTCGTTCGTGCCAAAGTAGTTTATCCGGACCTGGGCGTCCTTGAGTCTCTTCATGTCCTCCGGCGAGCAGAGACCGATGAGCTGGATGAATTGGCACCCCCGCGCGATCGTATCGTCGACATACGCCGTGCTGTTCCCCTGACGTTCCATGTTACAGATCAGGATATCGGGGCGGACCTCCCGCGCGCCCTCGGCCGCCTCGCGGCTACACGCCAGAAACGCCTGGTGGGTTCGCCCCTGGCGGATAATCTCCTCGGCGACTTTGCGTCCCAGCTCCTTTCCACCCTTGAGGTGAACGTTAATCCAGATGTCTCGCGGCATGATTTCCAGCGATTCGGCGAGCGTCGGGATGCGTTCCCCCTTGAATTGCTCCCCCTTCCACGATCCGGCATCCAGCCGCTTCAGCTCGGCCATGGTGAAGGAGGAAACCGGTCCCTTTCCATCGGTCGTGCGGTCGACGGTCGAGTCGTGCATGATCGCCAGTTCGCCATCTTTCGAAAACTGGACGTCCAGCTCGACCTGGGCCGCGCCCAGCCGGATCGCCTCCAGAAACGCGGGGATGGTATTCTCCGGATGCGTCGAACTGGCCCCGCGATGGGCACAAATGCCCCGCTGAGGCATGACGATCTCCTCGGCCGCCGTGGTTGCACAAAAACACCCCGCCAGAACACAACCTAAAAAGCATCGCATCGTTATCTCCTTTCCTCGTACGGGCAACCCTTGTGGTTGCCCTGGTTCAGGGCAGGCCCAAGGCCCTATTGTTCCGGGCAGGCCCAAGGCCTGCCCCTACTGGACCTCTCCGTCGGCGCGGTTGCACAGTTGTCGCAACACCCGCCCGGGCGTGTCATAGCTCAGCCCGCGGACGGAACCGTCGCAATATACCATGTTTGCTCCGCCCGGGTGAGCGCTTCCCCAGCGACCCAATTGGGCCTCCCAGCCGGGGGTGTCCATTGCCGGGCCGCCCCACGGGGCGTACCCGGCGCATTGGCTGTCTCCATCGAAACCATGGAACAGGTGCCAGTTGTCACCCGGCGCCTTTCCGGTTTCGTAGTCGTCGGGGCGGAGGTATTTCTCTCCGAGCATGATCGTCTGGCTCGTGCCGTCGGAGACATCTCGGACGGCTATTTCACTCCGGAGAAAGACGATTCCGGTGTAGTCGGGGACGCCCTTGCCCGCCCAGTAGGTCGCGGCCTGCGCGTGGTTGTAGGGTCCGCGGTCGAACTGGACCGACTCAAGGTCCCCCGTGTTCGCCGAATAATCGGTCTTTCCGCCGGTCTCGATCGGGTAGGCCGCGTTCCGCGTGACCAGGGCATAGCCCCAGACGTTCGTGGGATAGGCCTTCGCCGCGCGGCGCGACGGGCAGTTGAACGTGCTCACCGGCATCTCGCACATCGTGCGGAGGGCCTCGCGTTTGACCGGGTCGTTCGGATTGGAGCCGGAACCCATCGAATGGAGCTGGTCCAGCTCCATGTAGGGGAGCACCGAGAACGTCCAAGTTCCCGGCTGTCCCGCGCCGGAACCCATGTCCGGATCGCCGACCCAGAACCAGCCCCACCCGCCGCTGGGATAGAACCCATGCGCATCGTGGTGGACCTGCATCGCGATACCCAACTGCTTCAGATGGTTGGAACACTGCATCCGACGCGCCGCCTCGCGGGCCGCCTGGACGGCCGGGAGAAGCAGCGCGATCAGAATTCCGATAATCGCGATGACGACCAGCAGTTCTACCAGCGTAAAAGCTTTGCGTTTCATGGTACCAGGCCCCGCCTTCCAAGCGGGACTCTCCTTCGAGGATCGATACGTCGTAACCAGACCGAAGGTGGCACGCCCCGAGGAACGCGGGCTGAACGCGGCGTAAGGCTCGCCGTGTCAATCGCCGTGCCTCGGGCGCGCCATCGGAGGAACGCCTTTTACTTTCGCCGCCAGGCCAGGCTCAGGAAGGCCCCGGCCAGGAGGAAGATGGCGCTTGGCTCGGGGACGGCCGCGGCCGCGGTCGCGCCCCAGTTGGCGCGGACGATGTCTAAGTCCGCGCTGCCAACCGTTCCGTCGCCGGACGGATCACCGCAGGAAAGGCAACCCGGATCGACGGTTTGTCCCCAGTTGGCGCGGACGATGTCCAGGTCGGCGCTGCCGACCAGTCCATCGCCGTTGAGGTCTCCCGTCAGGGCGGCCGAGCCGGCGAAGAATGCCGAGTCGTACAACTCGAAGACCTCGTCCGCCGTGAGGGCGCGGTCGAATAGCGAGACCTCGTCGACGAAACCCCCCAGGTTTCGCGTATTTCCGGGAACGTCCCGGCCGAGGTAGAACCCATCCGGAACGACGATCGTCGAGCCGGCCGCCGCGTCGGTCCTGGTCGCGGCCAGTTGACCGTCGATGTAGAAGTCGACCCGTTTTTCCTCGCCGTTCCAGACCTGTACCAGGTGGTGCCAGGCCCAGTCGGTCGTCTGGTCGAGTTGAATTCCCGACAGGTTGATTTGGCGACTGGTACCGTCACCCATGTCGGTCTTCGTGTAGACGGCCAGGTTGTTGGCGTCGGGGCTGTAAATACTGAAGACGTACCGGCCGTCGGTGGCGGCCTCCGCGAATCCGGCGACGTAACCTTGGCCGGCGTAGTTGTTCTTGAACCAGACCGACATGGTCAGCTCACTGACTCCGGCTCCGAAATCGATCGCCGTCGCGGCCGTCTCACCCTGATTGGCGCCGGCGTTCCAGACGAACTGGGCCGAGGTATTCGTCTCTTCGAAGCCGACGAAGCCGTCGGCGGGGACGGGCCCCGGAGCGCCCAAAATCATCGGATCACCACTAACGTTGCCGTAGGTGATGCTGTCGCCGCCGATCATGTCGGCCGCCGTCGTGCCCTCGGTCTCGTTCAGCCGCCAATGGTTGACCGCGCCGAACTTCTGCATGGTGGGGATGTACGCGGCGGTCGCCGTTTCACCGGGAGTCGGCGGCGGATCGGGGAGTTTGCCACCGGCGGCGACGAACAGGTTTTCCACCTCTTCCTTCGAGAGGGCGCGGTTGAACATGGCCAATTCGTCCACCTGGCCGTGGAGGACGCGAGCCGGGTCGTCGATGTCGGTCGCGAACGCGATCGTCGCCGATGCGTCGATAGGCAGGACCAGGGGATTCGTCGCTTCCGCCCTCATTACCCCGTCGATGTAGAGCCGAGTCGTATTGCCCTCCGAATAGGTGACGGCCATGAAGTGCCACTCGGCCGGGTCGTTCACGAAGGCGCCTCCAGCGGAAATCTGCGAGATCGTATCACCGTCGCGGCGCCGTGTAAACGCGGTCAGCCCCGTCGCGTAGTGGCAGCCGGCGAACACGTAGCGGCTGCCGCCGACGTCCTGGATTCCACCGATCATGTTCGTCCGAGCGTTGCTATTCGGATCGGTGATCCGAAACCACCCCAGGAGGGTCGCATCGGTCAGCCCGGCGTACCCGAACGAATTGAACATCTCGAGCTTCTGGTCCGGCGAACCGGTAAACGTCGGCGCGTAGTTGTCGTCCGCGAAGCCGGTCCATCCGTCGCTCGGCCGGGGCCCGGGGTCGCCGAGCGTGATACCGGAACCGAGATAGGCTCCGGAGTTGTCGCCGTCGATCGCGTCGGTAGTCACCGCGTCGGCGGCCGTATAGCCGCTGGTTTCATTGAGTCCCCAATAGGAGACAAGTCCGGAGAGCGACATGAGTTCATCGACATAACCGCCAAACGTCGTCCCGGCGGCAAGTGCCGCGGCGCAGAAGCAGGCCGCGAGGGTCAAGGGCAATCGTCTTTTCATCAGTAAGTCCTCCAAAACAGGAAAAGAAGTAAGTAGGAATAACTCGACGGACCGAATTATCCCGGCACCGTGTTATCGCACTGTTATCGAACGGCATGCATCTCGTTAGTTTTACGTATAACCTCCTATAACCAACACCCCCAGTCCGTGACGTCTCCCCCCGAAAGGCGATTCCTCCGGAGAGCCTCGCTTCGCGGAAGGTTGCTCCCGCTCGCCACCAAGACACTATGCCGACCTCCTGACGATCAACGTCGGTTTAATCGTCCGCGGCATCTCCTCGCGGCCGGTTCTCCCATCGATCATTTCGACGATCAGGTCGATTGCCGCGTCCGCGAACAGGTCGTTTCTTGGGTCCAGAGTGGTAATCTCCGGATCGAAAAACCCGGCAATCTTGAAATTCCCCTGTCCGACTATTCCCACATCCTCCGGAACGCGCAGCCCTCGGCGTTTTATCGCCTTGATCAACTGTGCCGCCCAGTCGTCGTTGATCGCGATAATCGAATCGGCCCTCGCCTTGCCTACGAGGCATTCGACTACCTCGTCCGCCTTTTCGTTCGAGACCTCATGGGGGTTCGGACCAAGATCGTCTCCGCCAATCCATACCAAATCCTCGCCGGCACCATGCCCATGGCGATCCATGGCCTCGAAATAGGCCCGATATCGATCCAAATTCGCCTGGTGAAACCGGTCCAACACGACCGTCGCGATTCGCCTGCGCCCGCGAGACATGAGATAGTCGACCGCTTGGTGAATACAATCCGCCGCGTCGATGTGAACATACCGTCCGTTGAGGATCGCCGGCTTTCGCAAATAGACGACGTTATTCAGGCGCGAGAGCATCTTGGGGACGGCGGTCGGATCGTCACGATTCTCGTGCGACATGCAGACGACGCCGTCGATCCCCCGGCCGACGAGGTCGTCGACATAGGCCTCGAGCTGCTCGAATCGCCTGCCGATCTGTCCGACAAGGACCCGGTACCCGCGGCCCAGGGCCGCGCGCTCCAAGGCGGTGACCCGTTCAAACAGAACCGGGGCGGCGCCCGAGCCGATCAAGACACCGATGAGGCGGCTTTTGACCCCCTTCAGTTGGCGGGCCGCCAGATTGGGGGTGTAGCCCATTCTGCGTGCAAGGGTTTCGATCCGTGTCCGGACGTCCGGGCTGACGCGGGTCGTGGGGTGTCCATTAAGGACGAGGGAAACGGTGGCCTGGGAGACGCCGATTTTCCGGGCAATGTCGACTTGTCGCACGCAGGGCGTCTTCATTGAGTTATACGTATAACTACTGCCAGGGGGAGAAACAACGTATCAACTAGGGCTCAGTTTAACCGGTTTTTCCGAAAAGTCAACAACCAAACCCGAAAAAAAATTCCCGCGCCGCCGCACAGGGGAATTCGCTTTCGGTCTTGTTTCGCGGGTTGCGTCAGATGGTTTCTTCGTCACCGGCGTGGATGGGCAGGAGAAATGCAAAGACCGGGAGCCCGGCTCGTTTTTCGGCCAGTCCGCATCCCCCAAGAATACATGACACCTAGACGCCGGCCGGAAACACGGGCCCGCCTCCCTCTCTTTTGACTTCACGATTCTCTCGCGGATTGCGGAAGGCGATCAGGTTTTGTAAGATGAATTTCTACGATGAGCGTTTTTCCCGCGTTTCCCGCCTTCAAATCCTCCGTTGTCCTCCTTCCTTTTTTTTGGAGTCCGCCATGCCTTTCAAACGCACTCGTCGCCGTTTTCTCCGTGAGACGGCCGTGGCTTCCCTCGCCGTCGGCGCGGCGCCAATCGTCTTCGCCGCGCCGGCGACGCCTCCCAGCGCGAAGCTGAACGTCGCCTCCATCGGTGTTGGGGGGCGCGGCCACGCGAATACGCGCGCGATGGCCGGCGAGAACCTCGTCGCGCTTTGCGACGTCGACGAAGGTTGCCTGAACCGCGCGGCCGAGGAGTTCCCCTCGGCGCGGAAATACGTCGACTTCCGTGAACTGCTCGACAAGGAGAAGGAACTGGACGCGGTCGTCGTCAGCACGCCGGACCACTGCCACGCCTTCGCGAGCGTTCCGGCGATGCGCAGAGGTCTCCACTGCTACTGCGAGAAGCCTCTGACCCACTCCGTCTGGGAAGCCCGGCTTATGGCCGAGACCGCGAAGAGGAACAAGGTCGTCACCCACATGGGAACGGGAGCCCAAAGCAGCGAGGGCCACATCCGAACGGTGGAGATGATCCGTGACGGCGCAATCGGCGACGTCACCGCCGCCCACGTTTGGACGAACCGTCCCATTTGGCCGCAGGGAATGGATCGGCCGGCGGGCGAAGATCCGGTTCCGAAGGGCCTGAATTGGGACTTGTGGATTGGCCCCGCCCCGATGCGACCTTTCAAGGGCAGGTATGCGGAAGGCCGATTCAAGGACCAGCGCGTCTACCACCCGTTCGTTTGGCGCGGCTGGTGGGACTTTGGCACCGGGGCGTGCGGGGATATTGCGCCGCACAGCATGAACGTCGTCTTCTGGGCGCTTGAATTGGGGGCTCCGGCGACGGTGGAAGCGCAATGTTCCGGCATGAAAGCCGAATCCTTCCCCGACTGGAGCGTTATTACCTACCATTTTCCGGCGGAAGGGAAACGCAAGGCGATGGACATCGTCTGGTATGACGGCGGAAAAAGACCATCTTTGGAAATCACCGGGGGCAGGGAGGTGGGCGACAACGGTACGCTCTTCGTGGGCACGAAGGGGCTGCTCATGGTCGGGGCGGCCAAGCCCTACCCGGAAAAGGATTTCGCCGATTATGAACCGCCGGCGAAGACGTTCCGCCGTCGCGGAGAAATCCACCAGGCCTGGTTACAGGCCATAAAGAACGGCGACGACACCGGTTGCCCGTTCGAATACTCGGGCCCCATGACCGAGGCGTACCTCTTGGGCGATATCGCTCTGAAAGTGGAACGGAAGATTGAATGGAACGCGGCCGAAATGCGCGTCCTCAATTGCCCCGAGGCGAACCAGTACGTCAAACGCGAATACCGGGACGGATGGACCCTTTGACGGCCACCCCGTCCGGGTACCGCTCATTCCGCTTCGCCGGTGGCAAGATAGGCAATTTGTATAGGTCGTTCGCTCTGGTTTCGATTGCCGGGTCGTTGGCGTCGATCTAATGAAAGG
>CAZFQG010000089.1:0-24725 GCA_964520785.1 uncultured Planctomycetaceae bacterium
AAGCCGGAAGACCGGATGAAGTACTCATCGTTTCTGGCCGAGGACGTCCCGAACGATCTGGCTTTTCTGGTCCGATTTCGCCAGCGGATCAAGCTGCCGGGCAAAGGACCTCGGGGTCTGGCGGTCGTCGGTACGAACGTGTTCATCGGCGAATACTTCAGCGATGCGCTGGCGGTTGTCGACCTGACGGCCAACCCCCGGCGCGCGGCAACGCAGTTTCTTCTCGGTCCGGAAGTCCAGTTCACCCAGGTAAGGCTGGGGCAACTGTATTTTTCCGACGCGGGGCTCTGTTTTCAGCACTGGCAGAGTTGTTCTAGCTGCCATCCGGACGCGAGGGTGGACGGGCTCAATTGGGACCTGATGAACGACGGTTTGGGAAATCCGAAGAACAACAAGTCGATGCTGCTGGCGCATAAAACGCCTCCGTCGATGTCGCTTGGTGTCCGCGCAACGGCGGAGGAGGCGGTCCGTGCGGGCATCACGCACATCCAGTTCGCGGTGCGGCCCGACGAGGATGCTCAGGCGATCGACGAATACCTGAAATCGCTGGAACCGGTACCCAGTCCCTATCTGGTGGATGGCAAGTTGAGCGAGTCGGCCGAGCGCGGTAAGGTGCTTTTCTTCGATAACGAGAAGACCGGTTGCGCGGAATGCCATCCTGCGCCCCTTTATACCGACCTGAAGATGCACAACGTCGGAAGCAAGGGAAAGTACGATCGGGCCAACGCGTTTGACACGCCGACGCTGATTGAATGCTGGCGGACGGCGCCCTACATGCATGACGGACATTACACCACCTTGCGAGATCTGTTCGTCGAGGGAAAGCACGGCAACATCCACGGCAAGTTGGACGAGTTGAGCGAGCAGGAATTGAACGATCTGATCGAGTTCGTCTTGTCGCTGTAGAACCGGGAATGGATAACGACGCGAGCGGCCGCACCCTGGAGTCGGCCGCTCGCCTTTCTTCGTAAGGGAGCGAGCCCGCCGCCCCGCTGGATGCTCGGTGGCGGCCGAAGCGAACGATGCCGACTTGTCTGGTTACCGGCGGTGCGGGCTTCATCGGAAGCCATCTCGTGGAGTTGCTCCTGGCGCGCAACAACCGCGTCTTGGTCGTCGACGATGAATCGACGGGAACCTTCGAGAACCTTGCCACGGTAAAGGATCATCCCAATCTCCGGGCGACGAAAGGGAGCGTCGCCGACGTCGATCTGGTGAGACGACTTCTGGTGGGAGTGGACGAGGTTTACCATTTGGCGGCGGCCGTGGGAGTCGAACTCATCGCGAAGTCTCCCATTCACGCCATCGAAACCAACATCCAGCCGACGGAAATCATCCTTAAGGAACTCGACCGGATCTGGAGAGGCGGGCGGAAGGTGCGTTTTTTTCTGGCCAGCAGCAGCGAGGTCTACGGCAAGAACCCCAAGGAACGCTGGAGCGAAGAGGACGACCTCGTCTTCGGGCCGACGACCCGCTCGCGATGGTCGTACGGCACCTCGAAGGCGATCGACGAGTTCTTGGCCCTGGCGTATTGGCGAGAAGAACGGCTACCGGTCGTGATTGGCCGGTTTTTCAACGTCGTCGGTCCGCGGCAAAGCGGTGCTTACGGAATGGTGTTGCCCCGTTTCGTCGAAGCGGCCAAAGCCGGCCGGACGTTGACGGTCCACGATGACGGGTTGCAGGAACGTTGCTTCGCCCACGTCGCCGACGTAATCCGCGCGGTCGTGCGGTTGATGCAGGTGAAGGAGGCCCAGGGGCGGGTGTTCAATATCGGCAGCGACCGCCCAGTGCGTATCCGCGACCTGGCCCGGAAGGTCATCGAGCTGGTGAATCCGGCGGCCGGCATGGATTTCATCAGCTACGCGGACGCCTATTCGGCGGACTTCGAGGACTGCCGGCGCCGCGTCCCTGATTTGAGTCGACTCCGCGAGACGCTTCCCGACTTCCACCTGGACCACACCCTAAAAGACGTTATCCGCGAACTGGCGGCGCCGTGAGCATCCGGCCAACCATTTCGTCCGAAGAGGTAGGGCCGCGCGGCAAGAAACGCTTTGTCGCCGGCAACGTATACTTGGAAACAATTGAAGCGCCCCTTTTTTCTCTCTATCCCCGTCAAATATGAAATACTCTTGCCTTTGCGTCGCCGCGATCTCGGTACTCATCGGTTCCGTCGGGCGTGCCGGTGATGCCGCCGTTGGCGGTTATCCGAACTATGACGCATTCCGCCTCAAGATGGAATCGATCGCCCAGTCCGAGTTCGCGACCTTGGAGTCGTTGGGACAAACCCTCGGGAAACGCGATGTTTACCTGTTGCGGATTGGCACCGGCGAGGTCGATGAGAAACCGGCCGTACTGGTGGTCGGAGGGGTCGGCGCCACGCAACTTGCGGGCTCGGTCGTCGTGACCGACCTCGCCGCGAGGCTTACCAAAGACGCCGCCGAGATACCGGAAGTGAAGGAGCTGCTCGAGCAACTCACTTTCTATTTCATCCCCCGGGTCTCGCCGGACGCGTGCGAGGCGTTTTTCCGCCGTCCGTTTGAAGGGCGGGATACGAACGAACGTCCTTCGGACGACGACGGTGACGGAAACTGCGATGAAGACGGACCGGACGATCTCGACGGTGACGGTTGGATTACGTGGATGCGGATCGCCGATCCTTCGGGGGAGTACATCCCGAACCCCGATGATTCGAGGCTCCTCTTCAAGGCGGATCCCGGCAAGAACCATCCGCTGCGTTATCGGCTCCTGGCGGAAGGAAAGGACAATGATGGCGATACGAAGGTCAACGAAGATCCGCCCGGTGGAACGGCCTTTAACCGGAACTTTACGTTCGCGTATGCGTTTTTCGCGGAAGGAGCCGGGCCGCATCAGGTTTCCGAGGTGGAGACTCGGGCGGTCGCCGATTTCGCCTTTGCTCGAGACAATATCTTCCTGGTTTGGGCCTTTACGGAGAATGAAAACCTGCTGAAGCTCTGGAAGTCGGACTCGAATCTGGAGAACCGGAAGATCAAGACGACTCTGCAGGAGGCCGACTCGCCGGACTACCGGGTTCTGGCGGATACGTTCAAGGCGTGCCGCCCAAGAAGGAATCCACCGGAAGGATCCGATGGAAGGGGTTCGTTCGAGAAATGGGCCTATTTCCATTTCGGGCGCCACAGCGTCGCGACCCGGACCTGGTGGCCCGTTTTCGAGGCCGAAGGGGAATCCGAGGACGTGAATTCCGATTCGAAACCCGAATATCCCGAGGTGGAAGCGACCGCGGATGAGGATTCCGAAGAGGACGGCGAAGGGGAAGGCGAGCAGTCGGAAGACGCGGCTTCCGCGGCCCCGGAACGGTCGGAGAAACCGGCGGACAAACGGACCGCCGAGCAGGCCGCGCTTTCCTGGTTCGAGCGGCGCGGCATTGACGGTTTCGTCGATTGGAAGGAATTCGAACATCCCGATTTTCCAGGCCGGAAGGTCGAGATCGGCGGATTTCGACCGTTCTTGCGCGAGAACCCGCCGATCGAAAAACTGGATGAGGTGACCGGCGAGATGTACGCCTTCGTCCGCGAGCTTCCGGCGCTGTTTCCCCGGCTTGCCGTGGAGACCGTGCGGACGCGGCGGCTCGGCCAGGGGTTGTACCGCGTTACGGTTCGCGTGAGAAATGAGGGAGCCTTGGCGACGTCGACGCGGATGGGCGAGATCAACGGACAGCCGATCGGCGTACAAGCGGCGGTGATCGTCGAGCCGGGCGAGGCGGAGTTTCTCGATGGCCCGGCCAGACGCCGCCTGGGGCGTCTCGCGGCGGGGGCCGAACGGGAAATTGCCTGGCTTTTGCGCCTCGCGAAGGACCCGCCATTCGATCTGCGCGTGCGGACGTGGGCGCCTTCGGTAGGCATGGTGGAAACCACGATTCGGATCACGAAATGAACTTCATGAGATATCATCGCTTGTTTGCCCGTGCCTTGTTCGTGGTGGGATTCGCCGTCTCGGCGGCGCCGGCCCACGACGGCGATACCGTTGCGTACGAGGCCATGGGTGCGCCTGCCGAGCCGAAGGTATCGGTCGCATGGAACCGCTACTACGATTACGCGGAGACGACGGCAATTCTCAAGGAATTGGCTGAAACACACCCCGAGCGAGCCAAATTGATCACCTTGGGGCGCTCGTACGGCAATCGGGAGCTATGGCTGCTGATAATCACCGACTTCGAAAAGGGCCCGGATGCGAAAAAACCGGGCTTCTGGTTGGATGGCGGAATTCACGCGAATGAAGTCCAGGGCACGCAGGCCTGCTTGTATACCGCTTGGTTTCTTCTGGAAAGTCATGGCCGGAACGCGTTCGTGACGGATCTGGTCGATTCGACGGCATTCTACATCATGCCGATGATGAGCCCGGATTCACGCGATGCGCACATGCATCGGCCCAACAGCACCCACACCCCGCGCTCGGGACAGCGTCCCCGGGACGATGACCGGGACGGATTGGTCGACGAGGACGGTCCAGATGACTTGGACGGCGACGGGTACATCACGCAGATGCGGGTTCGCGACCCCCATGGTCAGTTCAAGCCGCATCCGAAATACCCGAACTTGATGATTCCGGTGGAAGAAGGGGAGCAGGGCGAATACCGGCTATTGGGCGTCGAGGGGTTCGATAACGACGGTGACGGACTGATCAACGAGGATTCGGACGGTTACTACGACCCGAATCGGGACTGGGCGTGGAACTGGCAACCGTCTTACGTGCAGCGCGGGGCCGCGGAATACCCGTTCTCCGTACTGGAGAACCGCGCGGCGGCCGATTTTATCATGGAGCGCCCCAATATCGCCGGGGCTCAGTCATTTCATAATTGCGGAGGGATGATCCTCCGCGGTCCCGGGGTCAAGGAGGACGCCTACGAGCGCGCCGATGTCGGAGTATTCGACGTACTTGGAAAGAAGGGCGAGAAGATTCTCCCCAACTACGGATATAAGACGATCGTGACGGACCTTTATACGACTTACGGGAATGAACTGGACTGGCTGTATTTTTGCCGTGGAATCATAGGATTTACGAACGAGATGTTCAGCCCGGCCAACTATTTCCAGAGAGAATCGGCCGGATTCTTCGGCAATCCCGAGGACAAGCACGCCTTCGACAAGTATTTGCTCCTCGGCCAGGGTATCGTACCGTGGCGCGAGGTCGACCATCCGCAGTACGGAAAGGTGGAGGTGGGGGGATTCAGGAAGGAATGGACTCGGCAACCTCCGTCATTTCTACTGGAGGAGGAATGCCACCGCAACATGGCTTTCGTACTGTACCATGCGAGCGAGCTTCCCTCCGTCGAAGTGGGAGAAATCACGACGCGCTCACTTGGTGGCGACCTCCATGAGGTGACGGCCGTTCTGCTCAATCCAAAAGTGACGCCCACGCGAACGGCCTGGGACGCCAAACACAATCTGACTCCCCCGGATATCGCGTCGCTCCGGGGTAAGAAACTCAAGGTCCTTTCAGCGCTGACCGCCGACGAACCGTTCTTTCGGAAACCGGAGGAACAGACCTATGAACCGGCCCGGCTGCGCTTGGCCCCGATTCGCCGAGGATCGCCACGGTACTGCCGCTGGTTAGTCTCCGGTTCCGGGAGAGGGACGATCAGCGTCGAGTCTATCAAGGGGGGGCGGGCCACCAGCGAGTTCGATCTCGGGGAGTAGGCGGCGGCTTCCGCGGAGGACGCCGCTTGGGACCGGGAAATCAACAACTGTGGTGTTTATCGGGCCCCGTCCCCCGATGAGTACGACAGCTACTGATTTGCTACTCCTTACCTTCCGCACCCCCGATATAGGCGTCCTCGTTCCAGCAGCAAACGGGACACTTTCCTTCACAGAAGAGCGGCAGGAAAATATTGTGGATATGCGGTTTTTACTTCCGGTGGGGGGCGGCTCTTTCCCTCGTCCATCTGTGGAGTTATACTGAGTTTTGTCCAGTCGATATTTTGCAGGCCATCGGGAAAGGCAAAACTCCGTCATGTCCAACGAGGAAATCCTTCGGGACCTACTCCGTCGGTGGAGGACGGGGGATCAAGACGCCGCGACGGAGATATACCGGCGCTACGAATCGCGTGTTCAGGAATTGGCGGAAAGAAAACTGGGGCGGTATCTGTGGCACCGCGTTGACCCGGACGACATCATGCTGATGGCGCTGAAATCGGTACTACGGCTGACCTCGGAGAATTCGTGCGAACTTGACCGGAATGGTTCTCTTTGGGGCCTGGTGGCGAGTATTGCGCGGAACAAGGTCTTACAGCAGGCGGCTTATCATTCGGCGCCACGAAGGGATGTCCGTCGCGAACAAGGTCTACAATCCCAGCTTCCCGAGGGCGACGAACAGCCGGAATTGGTGGCTCCGGTGCCCGGGCCGGATGAGGCGATGAGCTGGTTTGACGCGCTGAGCCTGATTCGTCAGCGGCTCAAACCGGACAGTTTCGCGATCATCGCGATGAAGCTGGAGGGCTATTCGATTCCCGAAATCGCGCGAGAACTGGGGTTTGCGCGTCAGACGGTTTCAATACGATTGCGGCACATCGAGGGTCGCCTGCGGGAGATTCTCGGACGGCAATCCGACGAATCGCCGGATTTTGGTGTTGCCGACGACGAGATTTTCCGTGAATAGAGGTAGAATAACACACCATTTCCGGATGGTTTCCGGCTAAGAGAATAGGTGCGGTTGCACCGGATTCCTTACCCTTCATCGTATCAATGGGTCATGGGCGCCAACTACCACTTCAGCGAGGAGGAACAATACGATTTCCTCGAAGAAGCCGTTTTTCGTCTGGAGGAATCATGGCGCCTTCGTGACGACGCCGCTCTTTCGGAGTTCCTTGGTCCGCTCGACCACCCCCTCCGGCGGAGGCTCCTCGTCGAATTGATCAAAGTCGATCAGGAGTACCGCTGGGAATCGGGTCGCCGGAAGATGCTCGAAGACTATTTCAAAGAGTGGCCGGAACTCCTTGACGTTCCGGAATCGGTCGAAGAGTTAATCGGAGCGGAGTGTGAAACCAGGGCTTATCTGGGAGATAGCGTGTCCGCCGACGAACTACGGCGGCGATTCGCGGCGTTTTCCGAACGCATGGATTTTGACGCGATTGCGCGGTCACGCGAGCCAACGTCGCCTCCGGGGCATGTCGACTTGCATGTGCGCTGTCCCCATTGCCACCGCCCGGTCCGCATTACCTCCGACGGCCCGCTGCATGACGTGGCCTGTCCGTGTTGTCAAAGCCGTTTTTCGGTTCTGGGCGATTCCGCGGCCGGCGAGGCGGACGGGATGCGTCGATGCGATGGTCGGAGGGTGGCGCACTACGAGCTGGTCGAGAAGATCGGCGAGGGTTCGTTCGGCACGGTGTGGAAGGCGCGCGACACCCGGCTCGACTGCCTCGTAGCGATCAAGCTTCCTCGTCGTTCGCAACTGCAAGACGAGGATACGGAGCGATTTATGAAGGAGGCGCGAGCCGCGGCGCAACTAACGCATCCGAACATCGTTCACATCCGTGAAGTCGGAATTGAGGGCGAGACCTCGTACATCGTCAGCGATTTCATCGAGGGTACCTCTCTGAATGAAGTGATGGCGCGGCGCCGCTTCGGCTGCCGGGAGGCGGCCTCGATTTGCACGAAAGTGGCGGAGGCACTCCATTACGCGCACGAAAAGGGTGTCGTTCATCGCGATTTGAAGCCCAGCAACGTCATCCTCGACCTCGCGGGTCAACCGCATCTGCTGGATTTCGGCCTGGCCAAGCGGGAGGCGGGCGAGGTGACCATGACGCTTGATGGGCAAATCATCGGCACTCCCGCCTATATGTCACCCGAACAGGCGAAGGGGGGTGGCCACCGGGCCGATCGGCGCTGCGACGTTTACTCCCTGGGAGTGCTGCTTTTCGAAGCACTTACCGGGGAACAGCCGTTTCGCGGCAATATCCGCATGCTTCTGAAACAGGTGATCGAGGATGAACCGCCCGCGCCGCGTAAGCTGGACGGCCACATTCCGCGAGACCTGGAAACCGTCTGTTTGCGCTGTCTGGAAAAGGAACCGTCCCGGCGCTTCCCAACCGCGCTGGCCGCCGCCGACGAGTTGCGTCGATTCCTTGGGGGAGAGCCCGTATTGTCGCGACCCGTCGGTCCGATGGGCCGTTTCTGGCGCTGGTGCAAACGGCGGCCGGTCCTCGTAGCGTTGGTCGCCGCTTTGCTTTTCGCGGCGGCCGGGGCAATCGCGATTTCGACCTTTTTTGCCTTGGAGGCGAATTTTCAGGCGGCCGCGGCCGGGCAACTCGCCACGAGACTTTTGGAGCAAAGGCGAGTTTCCGCCGGGAACGCCCGAGCCGCGTCGCGCGAGGCGGCCGCCGCGAAGACGGCAAGGGACGACGCGGAGCGCGCCCTTTATTCGAATCAAATCGCCCTTGCGCAACGAGAGTGGGAGCTGGGGAACCTGACGTCCGCCTGGAATCATCTCGACGCGTGTCGTTGGGACGTGCGCGGTTGGGAGCACGATTACTTGTTTACCTCGCTGAACAAGGGGTTCCGAAGGTTCACCGGCCACCTGGACCGCGTTCGCGGGGTTGATTTCAGCCCCGACGGCCGATGGATCGCCAGTGGGGCGCAGGACGGCATGATAAAGGTTTGGGATACGCTCACCGAGCGCGAGGTCCTCACGATCGCCGCTCATCAGCGAGAGGTCCTTTGTGTCGCTTTCGGGCCGGAAGGTCGGCGATTGGTCAGTGGCGCGGCGGACCGCGCCGTGAAAATCTGGGACGCCGAAACCGGGGAACTCATTCACCTTTGCGAAGGGCATGAGGGAAGGATACTCTTGGTCGCTTTCAGCCCGGACGGCAAGCGGATCATCAGCGGGTCCGTGGATGGATCACTCAAATGCTGGGACGCGGCGACTGGCGAGAGTCTTTTTACGTGTGCCGGGGAGCCCGCCGGTTGTTCAGGAGCCGCCTATTCTCCGGACGGAAGCCGGATCGTGGCAGTCACTCGCAAGGCACTGAAGATGCTCGACGCGGAAGACGGGCGCGAGATCTACGCGATTCGCGAGTTACCGGAAATACTGTTTTGCATCGCGTTCAGTCCGGACGGCCGCCGAGTCGTTTTTGGCGGTACCAACGGGTTGCTCCGTGTTCACGACGCGGATACGGGGGAGGAGGCGTTTGAATGCGTGGGGCATCAGTTTATCGTATACGGAGTCGGCTATCTGCGCGACGGAAGCCGGATCGTCTCCGGAGGAATGGACGGGACCGTGAGAATCTGGGACTCCGAAACGGGGGAGGAGATTCGCGTTTTGGTCGGCCATGGAGGAATTGTATACGACATCGCGATCGAGCCGGAGGGAAACCGGATCGCCAGCGCGTCGTTGGACAACTCGGTCGTCGTATGGAAAGACTGGGACGTGCCGCGGATACGAACTCTCGTGGGGCACCTGTTCTCCGTTACAGATGTTGTTTTTAGCCCGGACGGGAGCCGACTCGCGACGGCGTCGCGTGACTGCCATATCAAGGTGTGGGACACGGCGACCTGGCGCGAGATCATGGCGATCGGCGGCCATGCGTCCGCCGTCACGTCGGTGGTATTCAGTCCCGACGGGAGGTATATCGTCAGTGGGTCCCTTGACCGCACGATCCGGATATGGGACGTATTCTCCGGCAAGCAGGTGGACGTAATAGAAGCGGGACGGACTCGGACGGAGACCGTTAGTAGCGTTTGCGTAAGTCCGGACGGGTCGCGGATTGCCGCGGGATTTGACGACCAGAGCGCCAAAGTCTGGGATATCGAGACCAAGGAAGTACTCCTCCAACTCCGCGGCAAGGCGGACAGCGGTGGCGTGTCCGTGGCCTTCAGTCCCGAGGGAAAACTGCTCTGCGGCGGCTTTAAGGATGAACCGATGAAGATATGGGACGTCGACTCGGGACGAGAGGTCGTCGTTTTTCACGGCCGGCACACCAAGAAGTTGATCGCCTTGGCCTTCAGTCCGGACGGTGACTGGGTCGTCAGCGGTGGTCAAGATTGCGCGGTAAAGGTTTGGAACGCGAGCACCGGCGAGGAAGTTTGGACTCTTAACGGGCATACCGCTTACATATTGGATGTCTGCTTCACCCCGGACGGCCGGCGAATCATCTCCAGCTCCCAAGATAGCGCGGTCAAGGTGTGGAACGCCTTGACCGGACGCATCACGCTGACGCTTCGTGGCCACGTCGGCCCGGTCTTGGCGGTCGCCTGTAGCCCGGACGGCCGGTTCGTCGCCAGTGGCGCGTACGATCAGACGGTCAAGATTTGGGACGGAAGTCTCCGCCAGCGGACCAAAACGTTCATCCGGCATACCGCCGACGTCTTGGGCGTGGCGTTCAGTTTTGACGGGAAGTGGATCGGAACCGCTTCGCGCGACGGCGCGGTCGTGTCGTGGGACGCGACGACCGGCCGAGAGTCGCAAGTGTTCAACAACCATCGCGGGGAGGTTACCTGTGTCGCGTTTACTCCCGATTCCCGGCATCTCGTCAGTGGCTCCGCGGATCGGACTATTCGAATCCACGATCCGATTACCGGGGAGTCCGGCGACGTGCTCGAAGGCCATCAGGGAGAGGTTACCGGCTTGGCCTTTGACTCCGATGGAAAGCGGCTGCTGAGCGTTTCTCGGGATTCCACCGTGAGAATCTGGGATTTCGAAACGCGGAGGGAGCTGGCGTCGTTTCGCATCCCCGACGTGTCGTGCGCCGCTTTCGACGTGAAGGGAGGAATGATTATCGTCGGCACGCGAAAGGGAACCGTTACGATTCGAGACGCCGAAAGTGGGTCCGTCCTTCTCGCCTTGCCGGCTCATGACGCGGCCGTTCAGTCGTTGGCCGTTCATCCCGGAGGAAGAAGGCTGGTCACCGCGTCGGACGACGGAACTCTCGTCCAGTGGAACGTGGACGTTGGAGAACCGATCGGTACGATGACGGGACACGTGGGGCCGGTTCTCGCCGCACGATATTCTCGGGACGGCCGGCGGCTCGTAAGCGCGGGCGCCGATTGCACCGTGCGTGAGTGGGATACCGAGAGCGGGAAGGAGCTGCGACAGCACCGGGGTCATGCCGGTCCAGTCAATAGCGTCGATTGGGAGCCGGACGGACGTCGCATCGTCAGCGGATCAGGGGATTATACGGCAAAAGTCTGGGAGCCTTCCGCAACGTCAGACCCGACCTTCGCGCACGTCGAAACGGACGGAAAGTGAAGGGGGACTTCAAAGACCGGTCGACGCCGATTGGTGGTTCCGTCCCGCCGGTCCATTCCGCCGGCTGTTTGGACTAACGTTGATTCGAGCCTTCGGTTGAACGCTCGGCAGCGCCCTCAAAGAGCACGCCGCGGATCGCTCCGCGAAGCTCCTGTTTCAGTTCGCTCGGGTTCGCTCCGTTCTCTATTCTGCGTTGAGCCTCGGCCGCGAGCTTTTCCAGCGCTTGGAGCTGAGACGTACTGAGATCGCTTTCAGCGGCCGGCGGTCGCGAGACCGGTGCCCCGTTCTCGGATTCCGCGTTTCCGGGGAGCATGGGCACCGGTTGCGCTGGATGGTCTTCGGCTTCCTCGAACAGTTCGCGAAAGAGTGACTTCACCTCTTCAGTTATTGGGACCCGACTGTTCCTGTAAACATCCTCGATGGAGAGGCGAGGTTTCGTCTTGCGCGTGGCCGTCGATTCCGTGGAATGGCCCGAGCTTCCGGTCGTTTGGTTTCCGTATTTCGGGCGCCGCGAGAGTCTATCCGGAGTATTGCGGGTAACATCAGAACCGCCGCGTGTCCGTACCGATATGGAAGACCCTGAATCGTTCGTGTGGAGTTGAATCGCGATGGCGAAAGCGATGAATACGACGACGGGAAACACAAAGCAGCCGATCAGGCTAAGAAGCGTTACCGGATTACCGAGCCCAGCGGTGAATCGGGGACGGCCCCTCAGGAGACGTCGAAGCCATCCACCCTTTGACTTCGATCGGTAAAAAGACAAGTCCTCGATCCGCTCCAACCCGACGCAGTACCGGTCACCCGGATTCACTACCGTTTGAATCGTTCCGGATTCATCTTGTTCGACAACCTGAATCCGGGAGTCCTCGTCACAGGGCCGCACGTAGGCCACTCGCGCGCGATATCGTCCGCGATTCACGCGTACCTCGATGATATCGTCCCGTTTGAAGGGGGGTGAACTCTCGACGTAAAGGCCGAAACCGCCGCCGGACTCGTTCAGGAGCCGAGCAGGGATTTCGAGGTCACCGACGACCAGCTCGACCTCGGCGCATTCCCCCTGAGCCGGGATACGAAACGCTTTGCGTTTTTCCGTTTGCACAGTCTCCGTGTCCATGGTATCTGTGTTGTTTCCCTCGCGCGAAAGGCTACCCGAACACATGACAGGATCCCGGGTGGTGTTCGATTCGGTGTTCTTACTAAATAGATAGCATACGAAGCCGATACCGGAGGCGTTGCCGCTTTTATCGATGGAATCGGTAGATCCGGTGCATCTTCGAAACGGTTTGGTGCGGCATTACCTCATAGGGGGTAATCACTTCTGCTCGCTGGAGGTTAGCTTCGCTCCTCCCTGCGCGCCATTTGACCCGGCGGCTTCGAGCAGCGGACACGAAGAAACACCCCGAGACGTCACTTCGAATGATCCGAAACCACTCCCAGGATGGTTTCGACGAGGTGGACGAGCAGGTTCCGAAGTTCGCGGGGCTGGACCGTTTCGGCGACCTCGATGGCTCGTTTCGCCTGCTTCGCGATGAGGGCCGCCGCTCTTTCGAAGACACCGGCTTGGCGATAAAGGGTGCGGACCGTGGCGACGCGAGCCTCGGCCGGTTCGCCGGATTCGCCCGCCGAGACCAGAACGGCGCGATCACTCTCGCCCAGGCTTTCCATGGCAAACGCCCAGAGAAGCGTCGCCCGATGGGAAAGGACGTCGCCGGCCGCGGAACGCTTGTTCGAATCGTCTTGTTTCCAATCGTCCAGGTCGTTGCGAATTTGGAATGCCGTGCCGAGATAGCGAGAGAACCGGGCCAGCGAATCGCCCGCGTCGGCAGGTTCGCCGGCGAGGCGGATTCCGGACAAGAGGGCCGCCTCGAACGCCGGCGCGGTCTTCAGGGCATAGATTTTCACCGCGTCCAGCGGCGTCAGTCTCTTGTCTTCTCGTCGTTGCCAGGCGAGCTCCGCCCCCTGCCCCTCGCTCAGGCGCGTGTGGGCCGTCGCCAGCATCCCCAGAATATCGGCCGCCGCGCCGGGCTCGATAGTCCGCCGCGATTCAGCCACCAGCCGGTACCCCAGTCCAATCAGATAATCACCCACGTTCACCGCGGTCGGGACGTCATGGGCCGCATGAACCGTAGGACGCCCGTAACGGTAGGCGTCGCCGTCTTCAATGTCATCATGCACGAGCGACGCCTTGTGGAATACCTCCATCGCCGCCGCCACGCGAAACACGTCCTCAGGCCACGCGTCAATCGCCGCCGCCCCGTCGGAACCGGTACCCTTGCCGCCGGTTACCGCGTCATAGGCCGCCAGCGTCACGAAGGGACGGGCCCGTTTTCCACCCGCCAAAAGAAACTCCCTGGCAATCGCCTCGGCGACGGCCATTGGATCAAGCCTCGCGGCCTGCGTCGCGTTCGCCGCGGCGGGTTGCTCCGGCGCCCGCCTGGGCGGGATCAGCGCGCTGAAAACACCGGTTCGGAATATCCCCGCCGCCGCGCGCATCAAGTGCATGTAGGTTCGTCCCGGAGCCTTCGCGGGGCGATAAGGGGTCTCGATCATCTCGACGACCCAGTCGGCGTCGGTCGTCGTCTCGCGGCACGCGTTCTTGTGAAGCGGCACCGCCATGCTGGGGATACCCGCCGCCAGGACCCGGTCGAGGGACCGCTCCAATACGTCCAGGCACGAAACGCCGAGGATCGCGTCCGCCTTGCCCTCGAGAATCGCCTGCATTACGACGGGAGACCCCTCCGCGACGAGTATCTGATAACCCAGGGTCTCCGCCCTCGCCACCAACGAGCCAAGACGGCAGCGCCCACACCGCAGGCACCGCAACTGCGTTTCATCGAACTCGGCGGGGCACTCATCCGGATTACGCAGACAGTGGGGAAGCAGCAGCAGCCGCCGTTCGTACGGCGTGGCGATTATTTGCTCGCGCCAATAAGCGGAGCCCAGCGTGACCATGGTCCACCCCAAATACGCCTCCGGCATGCCCAGCGCAGAGATGACCTTCGATCCTTCGCGACGGATGTCCGACTCCAACAACGGCCACTCGCGGCTCAGTCCGGCGGCGGCGGAGAACACCCGCTGGCGAATCGCTTCTCGGAGAGTGCGCGTGGGGGGCACGACCTTGATATCATTCGCGGGCGAAGCGGTGGGGGTGGGAGGGTTGGACAGCAAAGCAGTCGCTCGTCGCGGTGGGGGAAGGCGCGGCAAAATTAGCACTTATTACTGACAATTGCTTGAATGCCACTTGCCGAAGGGAGGCACTACCGAATTCTTATTATAACCGCGTTCCGATCCGCGATCAATCGTTGAGCAAGACGCTGGCCAGTCCCCCTGAAAGAGCTAAAATCGCCCTGAAGAGTCGGTGAGCGTGCCGCTGGTCCGGTAACGAAAGCCGCGGGCGCCTCAAGCCCGGAAGAACCAAGCCCGAAAGAAACCGAAACCGGCGTGTCGAAAAACCCCGACGAGAACCCCGAGAAGAGAGTCCGGCTTGAAATCGTGCGCCTCGCTAACACTCCGCCTCCGGCCGCAACAGCGGAAAGAGGATGATCTCGCGAATCGTCTGGCTGTCCGTCAACAACATTACCAACCGGTCGATCCCGATACCCAATCCGCCGGCGGGGGGCATGCCGTGACGGAGTGCGCGGATGAAATCGCGGTCCATCTTCGCCATCGAATCCTCCTCCGCCTGGCCGGCCAACTGGCGGCTGAAAAGCTCCTCTTGCAGATCCGGATCGTTCAGCTCAGTGTAGGCATTCGCCACTTCCATCCCCTGGACGAACAGTTCGAAACGCTCGGCGATGTCCGAGTGGCCCAACTTCCGCTTCGTCAGCGGACAGATCGTCGCCGGGTAGTCGGTGACGAAAACCGGTCCGACCAGAGCGTCTTCCACTTTTTCCTCGAACAGCTCGTTCTTGACGACGTCCGGATGCTTCCCCTGGGTGTCCATTCCGAGAGACTCCGCCAGCTTCTTCATGCCCTCGACGTCGCTTGGTTCGACCCCGGTATGCTCCGCGAAGAGTTCGTCGTATGTTTTTCGCTTAAACGGGGGCGTGAAGTCGATTTCCTTCTCGCCCCAGTGGAGCTTCATGTCCTGCCCCGTCGCCTTCACCGCCTCGACGATGATCTTCTCGGTCAGGTCCATCATCGAACGGTAATCGCCGTATGCCTGATAGGCTTCCAGCATCGTGAACTCGGGATTATGCCGGGGGCTGATCCCTTCGTTCCGGTAAACCCGGCCGAGTTCGTACACCCGTTCGATGCCTCCCACCAGGAGCCGCTTCAGGTGGAGTTCCAGCGCGATCCGCATGTAGAGGTCGATATCGAGCGCGTTGTGGTGCGTGATGAACGGCCGCGCGGCGGCCCCGCCGGCGATGGCGTGGAGCGTCGGACCTTCCACCTCGACGAAGCCCTCCCCGGCCAGTGTCGTGCGGATGGAATGGACGATCTTCGTGCGGCGCACGAACCGTTCGAGAACGCCTTCGTTATGGATAAGGTCCAGGTACCGCATCCGCTGACGGAGTTCCGGGTCTTGCAGGCCCTTGAACTTGGCGGGAGGCGTTTCGATCGACTTGGTCAGAAAATGGACTTCCGAGACGAAGATCGTCAATTCGCCCGTATTGGTACGGCCCAGTTCCCCGTCGACCCCGATGATATCTCCCAGGTCCAACTGCTGGACCAACTCCCAGTTCCCGTCGCCGATCTGTTTCTTTCCGATGAAGAGCTGGATGACGCCGGTCCAGTCTTGGATGTTGGCGAAGACCAGCTTTCCCGTCTTCCGCTGGAGCATGATCCGGCCGGCCGCACGGACCTTGGGGCCGGATTGCCGCGGTCTCCCCCCTTCTTCGTTTGACGGGAGGACTTCGATTTCTCCCTCTCTGGCACGAATCGCGGCGATGGCGACATGGCCGTCAAACCGGCCGCCCCAAGGATCAATTCCCATCGACCGAATCTTTTCCAGCTTTTCCCTTCGCGCTGCTTCGAGTGCTGCGCCGCCGACTGCTTGTTCGTTCTCTGCCATGGAAGGTCTCGTGACCATGAATCTACTAGACGTTGTATCTACTAGACCGCATGTCTACTAAAAAGTTGTGATGTGTATAGCTAATTGCCGAATCAGTCCGAAGTCATTACCGCTGGCGAGTAGAAGGCGACTATTATAACCGAGGCGCGTTTTGTTGGAAGTGTTCATCGCGCGACGACCGGCACCAAGAAATGTGAGAGAGCGGTTTCTTCCAAACCGCTCCCTCTCGCGATATCCTGTTCTCTTCGCCTCGGCCGCGCGGCCGTTCGTTTCGGCGGATCCGCCGGTTGGCAGAATCCCCGCCCAAGACGCCGGCGGCACGGGGACGTTCGGCCGAGACCGACCGCCCCCATCCGTACCCTGTGCCGACAACCACCCAGGGTCGCGGGGTTACGCTCCATCGCATCGGGTAATTGGGCGATCCGCTCGACCATTGCGGTGAATAGCTGGGTCCGTTGAACGGATCGGCGGAGCAGTACGGCCGCGCGTTGGACATGCCGTACCACTTCATGGCGGCCAATCGCTCGCGGCGTTGGGCGTCGCGCGTTTCGGCGTTTCTGCGTACTGCGAGTCGCGAATCGAGGTACTGCCGCATTTCCTCCTGATAAAACCACATTTCCGGCGTCGGAGTTACGATGCCGGTACTCAGGTGCGGAACCAGGGGGTCGGAACCCGGACCGGGAGCGTCAAAAGTAACGGTCGCCGGCGCCGGATTCGCCGCCGCTGATTCTTTCTTCGTGGTGTCCTGGGCAAACGATTGCGCGACCAAAACGAGGCCGCACGCGGCCAATGCGGTGACGAATGTCTTCATGGAAATCCTTCTCCTGAATTTCGAGGAATTCGAGCCGCCCTACCAGGATTCCCCCCTGGAGCGGAGACACTCGGCTCGGAATACGGCGCACAAAGGCGCAATGGGAGACCCTCCCGTTGTGATCCTATGCTATAGGTTCGTCCGAGAGTGGCGGGTGAGTTGAAGAGATTCTACCAGTCAGTCGGAAAAAATGGATTGCCCCATCATGTCCCCTTTTCCACTCTAGGAGGTTCAGAACGACCCCCCCGAAAATGCACCAAGTTATTGCCGGGCTGCAGCTCGACGGTAAGGCGGCTCCGGAGATTCCACTCCACGGGAAGGAGTGGGACGACGACCGGGGCCGGGTCGTTGGGGCCCGGGTTCGCGTTCGGGTCGGATTTCGAAAGGTCGGGGGCCGTGATGCGGACCAGGTACTCCCCTGGTACCAGCCGCATCTCCGCACCGGCTTCGTATTTGCCGTCTTTGAGCGTGACACTGCCGGGGGGGGCACCGCCACCGGTGGGTTCGAAGACGACCATGCCGAGCTGGACCGGCCGGCCGTCGAAGGAGACCTCTCCGGAGACCCGGCTGACATTCCGGTCGCCACAACCCGAAACAGACGCCAGAACCAAGCAGGCGACTGAAGTTGACACGCGGAACACAATACACGGAAATTTCGCCATGATTCGCTCGCTTCCTTGACGTTTCGCAATGCGGTTGGAGAGTAGAAGTCTCGCCGCCTTACGGTTTGGCGTATGTCTCTCCCCCGGCCATCGTTCCCATCGCCTGCCAGATATTCCAGTCGATCTCGTTCTGGATGAACTGGACCGAACCATCCAGGAAGGAGATATTCACACCTCCCGGGTGCTTGCTTCGTGCCGCCAGCGTCGCCGGGCCGCCCACCACCGTCGCCGAAAGGCAGGGAGCGTCGCTGGTCGGCACGCAGCAGCCGTCGCTGTCCGGATTGCGGTCCGGGGTCCGCGAATTCGGCAATTCCCACGTGCAGAACCAACAAAACGCCGCGTGAAAGACGGCTCCGCGCAGGCAATGGACGTCCGTTCGACCGGTATTCGAGGTCCCTCGCGCCCCTTGAATGCACTCCGCGAAGGCCAACGTGTGGCTCAGACCGTCGGTGACTTCGGAGAGTTTGATTTGCTTGAACCCGTCAGGAATGGAGATGACGAACGGCTGGCCGCCATTCTTGATAGTCGTCGACCCCAGTTGCCTCGAATTGAGAGTTGTCAGATTCCATGATGTAGTACCCGATACGCCAACGTTGCCCGCGTTGCATACATAGTTGCCTCGAAAGAAGACATACCAGGCGTTCGACCCGGTCGGATCGAACGGAACTACCTGATCACTGGGGCATTGTACCCCCGCGACAGGCGTGGTGGGAATGACCCGATTCTGACCTTGATGATAACCCGGAGTAGCCGCCGTGGGTTCCCAGTTGTCGCCGAGTGCCTGCTGTTCGATGAAATGCAGAATGGCGTGATACCAGGTCTGCTGGTGGTTGTTCAATCCTCCCGGTGGCAGTATTCGCTCGGCGTCCGTGTAGGAATGCATCGCCAAGCCAATCTGCTTAAGATTATTCGCGCACTGGATCCGCCTGGCCGCCTCGCGCGCGGACTGCACCGCCGGAAGCAGCAGGGCGATGAGAATGCCGATGATAGCGATGACCACCAAAAGCTCCACCAACGTGAAGCCCAAAACCCGGTTGTGTCCGAAGCGTCGCATCGAATGTCCTCCTGTACGCCGCACGCGGATTTCTGAGTGGCGACATCGCCAACGAACCCACGATTGGGCGCGACGAAAAAAGGGGAAAAGCCGAACCGACCTTTAGTCTACCCGAATAGCGGTCGGCGTGTCAATAAGTCGAATGAGAAGGGATACATATTTCGGGTAGTTCAAATGCCCCTCATATTTTACCGATTAAACAAGTAATCGCCGCTTGAAGGGAACCGGCTGTTTATGTTAGAATAGATACATGGGCCTGAACCGTCGGCGATGCGCCCGTGCCCGCTTTGCCGTCGCACACCTTTCAACCTGATTCTCAAAGGAGAGAAACATGAACAAGGGATTCGTAGCGAGAAGGCAATTCCTGGCGGCCTCGGCGGGGGTTATGGCATCCACTAGCATGGTGGGTGCTATTTCCCGCGCTGATACCGGCGCCAAGCCGGGCAAACTCGCCATCCACGGTGGAGAGCCGGTACGGAAGAACAAGGGCTGGCCGGGATGGCCCCACATCGACGACGCCGTCGTTGAGTCGGTCGTGAAGACGACGAAAAGCGGAATTTGGTGCCGTATTCAATCGGCCACCGGCACCGTTCCCACGTGGGAGAAAGAATTCGCGAAGCTCATCGGCGCGAGGGGCTGTGTCGCGACTGGTTCCGGAACCCAAGCCCTCCATACGGCCGTCGAGGCGCTGGGCATCGGTCCCGGGGACGAGGTTATTACTTCTCCCTACACCGACCCCGGGACGATCGCGTCCATCCTCGCGGCGAGGGCGCTTCCGGTCTTGGCCGACCTCGATCCGGAGTCTTACCAAATGGATCCGGACGACGTGGAACGGCGGATTACCAAGTATTCGAAGGCGATCATGCCGGTCCATATGATGGGCCAACCGGCCCACATGGAACGATTCATGGAAATGGCCAAGAAGCATGGCCTGAAGGTCATCGAGGATGCCTGCCAGGGCCATCTTTCCGAGTATCAGGGGAAAAAGCTCGGCACGATCGGTGACTTGGGTTGCTTCAGCTTCCAGACGAGCAAGACGATCTCCTGCGGCGAAGGAGGCGCAATCGTCGGCGACGACGAGGAACTGCTGGACAAGTGCTACACGGTCCACAACCACGGAACGAGCCGCCGAGGGCGGACTGAAGTGGCCGGCCCGAAGTACCGCATGAACGAGTTCGAGGGAGCGGTTCTGTTGGGTCAGCTTCCGACGGTACACGAACGGTTCCATCGCCGCAACGAGAATGCCAATTATCTGCGCGAGCAGTTGAAAGGCTTCGCAGGGCTCGTTCCGCAGAAACTTTATGAAGGAACGACGAGCGGAGCGTGGTACCTCTTCCCCATGTCGTACCACAAGGAGCATTTCGACGGCGCTGACCGGGCAACGTTCCTCAAGGCATTGTCCGCCGAAGGGGTCGGTCTGAGCCCCTACATCGGCAACGGCCTGCACCGGGAGCCGTGGATAGAGCACATTCTCCAACAGCGCGTCTACAGGGAAATGTTCCCCGAGGAACACCTGCAAGCCTACCGCGAGAATACGGCCTGCCCCAATTGTGACCGGGTCTGCGAGGAAATGGCCATGCTGTGGGCTTCAGGGCCGTTGTTGGCCACGAAAGACGACATGAAGGACGTCGTGGACGCCATCATGAAGGTCTACGAAAACCGGACCGAGTTGGCCGCGTCCTGACAGACCGTTAGGCGGAGCAATCCGGCCGTTCCGATGGCACGAAGATGACGCCCCGCGACCACATCGGCGGTCGCGGGGGGTGGGATGATTCGCACGGAGGATCGAACCGTTTCGCTTCACCGAGCGGCGGCGACTTCGGTTACGGGAGCAACGTTGTAGCCAAAGGCCACGGCTTCGCGGGCGCCGGCCCTCAGATAGACCGTCTTTGTCTGCTCAAACACCGTGCCGTCGCGCTCCAGCTCCGACTGAATCTCGTACTTGTAGACCAGTCCCGGCTCGAGTCCGAACGAGACATAACGGCGGGTGCTGCCTTTGGTCGTGGTGAGATTCCCGTTGATGAATACCTTCGCCTTGTAGGGAACGTGGACCGTCAACAGCCCGCTGTCCTCCGCGGTCGGTTCGAGGAACGTGCTCGGTTCTTCGACCGCGCCGGGAGCGGGAGTCGGAGCGGGAGTCGTCGCCTCGATGGGTGTCGATTCCATGGGCGCGACCGCGTCGCAGGCGCCGGTGACCGGCGCACAACAATCAACCACCGTGTCGCAGCAGGCGCTCGTCACGATGCAGGGGCTGCACCAACTGGTGTAGCAAGTCGGCGCATAATACCAACGATACGGGCCGAAAAGCGCGCGGCGGATCGGGCCGGGACGTACGCCGACGTACCAACTACCGCAACAGGGATCACAATAGCTGTAGCAGCTCGTGCAACAAGGGGTGTAACAGCTTCCCCAACCACAACCCCAACCCCAGGTCGCCTCGGCGCTGGAAACGCCGAAGGCGAAAGTGGCCGCCAGGACGGCAACAATCAGAAGAACTTGTCGTTTCACCATTTCGTTCCGCTCCTCTTCATTGAACTACTTGGAACACTTCGTTGAGTAAACCGCGTCTCGGACCCTTGGTTCGGGACGCGTCGCAAATCCGGGCTCGGTTGTCGAAAGATGCGTGCGCCGGAACCCGTCTCGCACGAATCGTACGAAACGATGTTCGCGGTTCCACACGAATCTTACCGGGACGTCCAAATCGCCTGGGCCTCCCAGGGTGACTCTTCCCAGCATACCAAGCGTAGCTCACAAAACAAGGAGCATGCAAAAAGGGAGCCGTTTTTGCCGAAAGAAACGGTTATGAAGGATTCGGTGGCTGCCAATAGTGGTTACTTTGAGAAAAACGCGCAATATAGGTAATATGAAGTGCCGGTCATATTGGGTTCTCGGAGCAAGCTGCGCCTTCCCCCCCATCCCGCGATGCTCGCCAAATCAGCGGTCGGTGCCGGCGATTTCCTCCTCGCTGAGTGCCCGGCGGTAAATCCGGACATCCTTGATCCGCCCCTTGACCTGGTAGGGATCGCTGGGCGAAGAGGAGTACTGGCCGAGAAACAGCCTGCCATTCCAGGGGGTATGCGTGGACGTCTTCTGCGTCGCGATAAGCCGCCCTTGGTCATACAATCTGGCGTACTCCCCATCATAAACGGCCGTGATTGAGTGCCATTGGCCCACCTTGACCTCCCCTCCATCGCAATCCACGCCGGCGACGTGCCATCGCCACCGGCCGCCAAGGCTCTGGAGGAACCAGCCGCTTTGGCGCCACGCCCCGTGACTGATTACCACCGGCATCCGCGTCGGCTCGTCGAGACAGACGGAACACTGCACGGTAATCCCTCGCAATGGTGTGTATTCGGGAGCCGGCGAAAGCTCGGCGTGCCCGCCTGCGCGCAGGTCGAGGCATCCATCCGCTACGGAGGCCGCCCCCATGAACTCCACTCCAGCCGGCTTCGCGTCAAATGAAAGGTCCAGTACCGCGTCTTGAGGGACGGGAATCGGGGCGGCCGACACCGCCGACGTCCGCGGTCCCTCCAGGCCGCGAGGACCGAGCGCAGCGATGGCGTATTCGGAAGGACCTTCAAGGGGCGCCGCGGTGTCCGCGTATGATCCACCTGCAACCGGTTCTTCCACGATTCTCACGAAATCGCCGTCCGAGGCGGTCCTGCGGTAGACGATATAACGGCGTCGGGGGACCGCATCCCAGCAGAGCAGGACCCCACCCACACCGGGACGCGCGGAGAACCCTTGGGGTATTTCCGGCGCCGTGGGAGCGGGAACGTTCACGCCAAGATAGCGCGGCGCGGAGCGATGCTCGCCGTGGCGGAGGACCAGCCCATAATGGACCGTCCCGGTGGGCGCTTCGGCATCGTCGAGATGGAACAGTCGAGTCTCTCCGAGCCGGCTCTCCTCCGAAGGCGGAAAGCCCTCCGCGGACCCGCGATGGATTTCCGCCGTCAGGCCGTCGAGTTCGGCGGCTGGGGTCCACGAAATCCGCACGACGCCGTCCGCGTCGACCGTTGCCTGGATTGGCGGCGCCAGGGTGGGGACTTCAGGTGGGAGAATATGCCGCGACTCGCCGGCAATGACCTTCGCCCCCGGCATGTCGACCCGCGGCGCGGAAAGCGCCAACGAGCGGCCGGAGCGAATAATGGCCAGCATCTTCTGGTATATGGGATCCTCCGTCGACGCGAACGGGACAACCGGTTCGCCGGAGTCATCTCGGATTACGGGATTTCGCGTCGGAAACTGGTCCAGAGGCAGAACGTGATGAACGTAGTCTCCCATCGTCATGATTCGGAGCCGCGGCTCGGAGTCGACTTTTCGGTCCCGGCACCAGGCCAGACCGTTCCCCTCTCCTTCCGCCGCCAACGGCGCGCGGAGAACCCGGCTCATTTCGGGCTGTTTGAGATTGAACCAGTCGTTTTCAAACCGCGTGATCCGCGTGCCGTCGCCGTGGCAGTCGGCGCATCCGGCCTCCCCCATGAGGTTCATCAGCTCGTCGCGGGTCCGCGTCCAGGAATCGAGCGCGCAGCCGGCCTCGGAGTAGTTCCAGGTTCCGTAGTAAAGGCCGTTGGTGTCGATCCAAGCCAAGAGGAGGTCGCGTTCCGCCTCGGTAAAATTGGGGATGCGCGCCTCGTGGCCGGAAAGGACGACATCGGCCAGGGGCGCGTTTCCGGACCCGTGGCTGTAGGCGGGCAGTATCTGCGCCGAAAAGTTCGCCGTGCCGTTCATGCAGTCGATGGCGGAGATATAGGAAGCGATCAACTGGGTCTGGCGGCGATTGGCGAGGTTTTCGTAGCTGATGTTGAACAGCCGAGTCCATCCGCCGGAGAGGTCCAGACTTCCAGCGAAACCTTCCTCGCCGCCGTGGCACGAGACGCAGTGTCTATCCAGAATCGGCTGAATCATCGTGGGGTAGTCGATCGGGCCGGTTCCCCAGGATTCGGGTTCCAACCGGCTCGGTTCGCGAACGAGCGCCGCCTGCTCGCGCCGCGCCGACGGGGCGGCCGAGTACTTCTGCTCGTGGCAGCCAATGCAGGAGCGGGTCTTTCCCGGTGCCGCCTGGAGGAACGTCCTCATGCCGCGGACGAGTCGCCCCTCTTCGTCGAGGGCCTGGAAGTAGATCGCCTTGCCGGCGGGAACCTCGAAGTACGCCGAGCCGTCCGGTTCGATCGGCACCACTCCCAGGTAGTTCTTGGCGCTGAACGCGAGAGCGGCGCTGACCAGAAAAGTCTGGTTCAGCGAGTGGCTTCCCTTCGGCGCGGGGCTGATCCTCGAAGTCTCCTCGACGACGCGAAGCGACTTGATTGTGCCTCTGCGAACCTCCGGCATTCCCTGATAGATGTCTTGGACGAAGAACCGGCCGGTCCGAACCGAGTCGTCCTTGCGGGTTGCGCCGGCGACCGGAGGAACATCTCTAGGGGCAATGACGATCGGCGAGTGCAGATCGATATTCGGATCGGCCGCCACGACTACCTTTCGTCCGTCGCGGTGCGCCAGCATCAACACGTTCAGGGGCGCGCCCTCCGGACGGCCGCTGTAGAGGACGACGTCGCGAGAGAGGGGCCAGGGATCGCACGAGAACCCCTGGTCGAGCGTCGGGTTGTCGGGCACGTCGAAATTGAAAATGGCTCCGGGGTCGTTCTTTCCCAGACGAGGGTCTACCATGCCAATGCAGCCCCTGGGCCCGCTGTTGTGCGGCGTGAATGAACCGCATATCAGATGCTCTTCGCCCGGGACGGGACGCGCGTCGAGAATCGCCTCCGGCTTGACCATGTTATTCGCGTAGACCGCCGCTTCGAGCGTGCCGTCCGGAAGGACCGCCCAAAGGCTCTGCTGGGTGAGGGCCGTCTTGTCGATATACTCCCAGCGTCCGAAGAGAATCCGCCCGTCCGGAAGAATGGAAGGGTCGAACTCGTTGACGTTGTTGACGGAGATGGGATGGACGTCCGATCCGTCGGCGTTCATTAC
>CAZFQG010000090.1:0-24692 GCA_964520785.1 uncultured Planctomycetaceae bacterium
CCGTCATGGCTGTGGAAAATGCCTCAGATTGTTTCTGAAGGCCGTGAACGGTTACACGGATTTTTCCACTCGCCGAGCCTGGGTGATAACTCGGGGGGGGCATTTAAGTTTCTTTGGGGAAAGGGGTTGCGCGCAGCCGTGCGGGCGGAAAAAACTTTCGCCGGGGAGCGGATTTCGGGCCATCCGCCCCGGTTCGGGGCCGACTGCGTCGACGATTCTTGGGCAAATTGCACTTTTTGCCGCTCGCCCAACGGGGTCCGACGGAGCGAAAAGGCAATCTTCTTCCTCATCGCCGCGGCAGGACTCTCGGCGTGGGATTCTCCACCCAGCCGGCGGCGCGTTGATTCTTGCCGGGCTTTCCGGCATCACCGAGGTCTTCCCGCGCGGCGTCGGCGAAAGCGGTGAGGCGACGGACGACGTCCGGCCGTTCGGATGCGAGGTCCTTCGTCTCGCCGAGATCGTCGATCAGGTGGAACAGGCGGGCCGGGGTCGGCGTCTTGGCCGTCCTCCCGAGTTCCTGCTTTTCTTCCAGCGGCAGATAGAGCTTCCACGGTCCGCTACGAATGGCCTGGAGTTGCTCCTGGTGATAGTAATAGATCGCCTCGTGGGGGGATGTCGCGCCGGGTGCCCCAAACAAAAGCGGGCGGATGTCGCGGCCGTCGATGACGCGGTCCGCGGGAGGATGGGTGCCGGCGATCGCGGCGAACGTGGGAAGCAGGTCAATCGTCAGGCACGGTTCCCGGCAGACGGTCCCTGCCGGAACACGTCCCGGCCAGCGGACGACGCAGGGGACGCGCATGCCCCCCTCCGCCGTGCTGTAGCCCCAGCCGGACAGCGGTCCGTTCCGCCCCTGCGGGGGTTCGCGGCGCGGGGCGCCGTTGTCGGAAGTCCAAACGATGAGCGTGTTTTGTTCCAATCCCAGCCGTTCGAGGGCTTCCATGATCCGCCCGGTCGACCAATCCAGTTCTTCGACCGAATCGCCCCAGGGCCCGTTGTTGGAACGGCCCCGGAACCGCTCGGCGACCTCAGGGGCCCGGGTGCTACCGGGAGTAGCGTGGGGCAGATAGAGGAAGAAGGGCCCGTCCCGGTGCGCTTCAATCCATTCGATTGCTTTTTCCGTGTAGCGCTCCGTCAGGGTGGAACAGTCGACCGGGGCGTCGATGACCGTCTCGTTCTCCATCAGGGGCAAGGGGGGCCAAAGCGGGTGACTCGCCCTGGGGGTCATGTCGTCGCTGTACGGGATGCCGAGCCAGTAGTCGAATCCCTGCCGCGTGGGCAGGAAGCAGAGCTGGTCTCCCAGGTGCCACTTCCCGATGATCGCGGTCGCGTAACCGGCTTTTTTGAGAACTTCGGCGATGGTGATTTCGTCCGGATGCAAGCCCTTCGGGCTGACCGGCCTGAGAACCGCTCCTCCTTGTTTGTCGACGTGGAGATTCACGCGCCGAGGATAGCAGCCGGTCATCAGTCCGGCCCGGGAAGGCGTGCATACACCGCTTACCGCGTAGAAGTCGATGAACTTCCGGCCTTCCTCGGCGAGGCGGTCGATGTTGGGCGTGCGGTGCAGCGTGGAACCGAAACAGCCGACGTCGCCGTAGCCCAGGTTGTCGCAGAAGACGACGATGATATTCGGCCCCGGCCGTTGCGCCCGCGAGGTCGAAACGGCCGAAATGACAAGAGCACACGCGCAGACGGCGAGAATGCGGGGGAGAATGTGTTTCATGACGGGTCTCCTCGATAGATCAGCGGACGGACGGGTTCTTCCCATTTTCATCGATTCTATACGGCCGGTCGGTCGGACGCAAGGAAATCGAGGACCCCTTGTCGGGCGCTTGACACGCGCACACCGGTTCGGGAGACTATGGAGAGGATCCCCTATCAACCGTTCCTCCCCCAAGGATTTCCCCATGCGAATCCTCACGACCGTCCTCACGACCTTGCTGGTTTTCTATCTTTGCACCGCCGCCGGCGCCGCCCCCGAACTCACCCTCGCCGTCGACGGAGAACCACTCCATCCGGTCGTGATCGCGTCCGAGTCCTCCGAGCGCGTGAAAGCGGCCGCCGAAACCCTCGCGGAAATGCTTTCTCGGATCACCGGGGCCGATTTCGGCGTGGAGGAGGGGGACGGCACTACCGGAATCGCCGTGGGGCTGCCGGGTGATTTTCGGAAAAGCCCCTTCGCCGATCACTGGAGCCACCCGGCGCCGCCGAAGCGCGAAGACTATCTGCTTCGCACCCATACGAAGGGTGTCTATCTTATCGGCGCGACCGACCTTGCGGTGGAACACGCGGTGTGGGATTTTCTCTACCGGCTCGGCTATCGGCAGTTTTTTCCCGGAAGGCGGTGGGAGGTCGTCCCGAGCACGGCCGAACCGAAGATCGCCCTCGACATCGAGGAGTCGCCCGACTACCATGCCAGGCGGATTTGGTACGGTTACGGCACCTGGGACTACAACGCCGAGCCGTATAAGGACTGGTGCGCGAAGAACCGGGCAACCTCGGGAATCGAACTGAGCACCGGCCACGCATACGGCGGGATCATCGGTGGATGCAGGGAGGCGTTCGAGGAGCACCCCGAGTATTACGCCTTGGTCGGCGGACAACGAGACATCCGTGGTCAAGCCAAGCTGTGCATCGGCAACGCGGACTTGCGGAGGCTGGTCGTCGCGTACGCGCTGGCCCGGTTCGATAAGAACCGCGAAATGGACAGCATCTCGATGGACCCCAGCGACGGCGGCGGCTGGTGCGAGTGCGAGGCGTGCGAGGCGTTGGGGAGCGTTACCGACCGGGCGCTGCTGCTGGCGAATGAAGTGGCCGCGGCGGTGAATGAAAAGTACCCCGGCAAGCTGGTCGGCATGTACGCCTACAACTACCACTCGCCGCCGCCGAGCATCAAACCCCACCCGCGCGTGGTCGTCAGCGTCGCCACGGCGTTCCTCAAGGGCGGCCTGTCGCTCGATGAGATATTGGACGGCTGGTCCGAAAAAGGGACCACGCTCGGCATCCGCGAGTATTACAGCGTCAACCCCTGGGACCGCGACATGCCGGGCGACCCGCGGGGCTCGAATCTCGAGTACCTGAAAAAGACGATCCCCTCCTTTCACGCAAGGGGGGCGCGGTTCATGTCGGCCGAATCGAGCGACAACTGGGGCCCCAACGGGTTGGGCTACTACCTGGCCGCTCGGATGCTCTGGGACGTCGACGAAGCGAAGCGGACCGGTGAACTCGTCGACGACTTCCTCACGAAGGCATTCGGCGCCGCCAAGGAACCGATGGCCGAGTTCTACCGCCGGATCGACGGTTCGAAGCCGCATCTCGTCTTCTCCGACCAGCTCGGCCGGATGTTCCGCGCGCTGGCCGACGCGAAAGACACGGCCGACTCGCCGGAAGTCGCCGCGCGGATTGACGACTTGATCCTTTACGCGCGCTACGTCGATCTGTACCACCGTTATGCCAAGGCCAAAGATGCCGCGCGGCAGGAAGCCTTCGAACGGCTGATCCGCCACGCCTACCGGATGCGAGGGACGATGCTCGTCCACGCCAAGGCCCTCTACCGAGACCTGGTCCGTCGCGACAAGAGCGTGCGCATTCCGGAGGGAGCCGAGTGGAACGTGCCGGAGGAGAAGAACCCGTGGAAATCGAGCGAGCCGTTCGAGAAATCGGAGTTGGCGGCGTTTGTGAAGGCGGGAACCGAACGGTATCCGCTTGCGGAACTCGCGTTTGAGCCGATGAAGTACGGGGACGATCTCGTCCCGGCGGCCGGGTTGGACGCCGGCGACGCGCCCCGCGGCGAGTTCGGCCCCGGCCGGGGGGAACAGGTGTTCTTCACATACGTCGAGAAGACGCCGGCCGATATAAAACTCCAGATCACCGGCGGGCTGATCGAACACTACCGCGACCGCGGCAACGTCCGGGTCAAGCTGTGGAAGATCGGCGGTGCCAGCGAGGAGGGCGAAAGGGAGACGCTCGTCGCGACCGATCGGAGCGTTCCTCCGGACGGCGTCGAGCGGACGGTGACTCTTACCGCGAAGGAAGCGGGCCTCTACAAGATCGTGATCAACGACGGGAGCGACCGGACGTTGGTCGAGTGGCCGGAAGGGCGGTCGATGACGGTCCTCTCCAGTGCAGAAACACCCATGAACGCCGCCTACGGCTATTGGATGGCCTATTTCTATGTTCCGCAGGGTACCAAGGTCATCGGTCTGCACGGAGGAGGGCACGGCGAAATTCAGGACTCCGCCCAGCGGACCGTCTTCTGGCTCAACGGTCGCGAGCCGAATTACTACGGCGTGGAAGTCCCCGACGGCCAGGACGGCAAACTCTGGCGCGTCCGCTTCGGCCGCGGGGCGATCCGGTTACTGACGGTACCGCCGTATTTCGCGAGGAGCGCGGGGGAACTGTTGTTGCCGCGGGAAACTGTACAAGCCGAGTGATGCGAATGAGGATGGTCCGCGATCATGACCGTCGTCGTGCCGTGGAAGCGGGCCTCGATGTTCTCCAGAATCCTCCACGAATCCTCCAGACAAGTCCCAATATCCGCACCGCCTCGGGCGAATAATCTCCAGGATTATCCGTTTCGGCGACTCCCTGAAGGGGGAACGCCGCGGACCGGAAATGATCGGAGACCGGCCATGAGACTCCATTCGCCGGGGGATTTGCCTGCCTCTCGCCCCATCGCGGCGTTCCTGTTGCCGTGCATGTGGCTGCTTTGGTCCGGTCAAGGGTTGATGTTCGCCTCGGACCACCTGGCCGCGCGGTTCGCCGGTCGGTTCGAATTCGAGGCGTTCGTCCACGAGGGGGAGTCATCCCCCTTCGGGCTAGATTATGTGTTCATTCACAATCGTGCCGCCCGCGACCGCGAGTTGGTCGAGCAGTTCTGCGCTGAAGTCGGTATCCGCTGGGTCAACTTGACCCGGCTGGAATGGAAGCTCGTGGAGCCGAAGCCCCCAATCGGCGGCCTCCATGCGTACAACTGGTCGGACCTTGACGGGGCCGTCCGTGCCTGGCAGCGCAACGGCGTGCATATCATGGTGTCGCTCCGATTCGAGTCCCCCTGGGCGACCGCCCCGCAGAATGACAAGGATTTCGTCTACCTTCGGGGGCCGGCGAAGTACGTGGCTCTCGCCGGCGCGGATTATCTGCCCAAACCCCGGCACATGGCCGACCTGCGCGCTTACGTTCGCGCTCTGGTGGAGCGCTACGACGGCGACGGGGTAGATGACATGCCGGGTCTGCTCTTCCCGGTGTTGCATTACCAGGTGGGGAACGAGTACTACAACGAGTTGTTCTGGACGGGTACCGCAGAAGAATACGGCCGGCTTTTGGGCGCAGTAGCCGGTGCCGCCCGGGCGGCGTGCCCCGAAGTGAAGCTCATTCTCTCGGGGATCGGTTTCCGCGACGTACCGGGGTTCTATGAGGCCGGCATGGACCCGCGGACGGAGGACTTCGTCCGTAGCCGGTTGCCCAAGGTGGGGCCCGAGATGAGGCGGTTCGTGGAGCGAGCCGAGGCCTTCAGCCGGACGACGGCCGCCTTGGGCGACCACTATGACATCCTCGACGCGCGGTGGCCCAACTATGGAATCGTGGCCAAGAGCAAGGAGTTGCTCGCGGAGGTGGGCTGCGCGAGGAAGCCGGTATGGAGCGCGGAAATCTACAGCGGCTTTCCCCTGTCGGAACAACTGGTGTTGCCGAACTGGACGCTGCACGCCTGGCCGACCCCTTCGCGCAGCGGCGAATATCTGCAAGTGCTCAGGAGGCCGTCGGACCCGCGGTTCGACGAGATCAACCGCTGGTACCGGGGGATGCACGCGGCGCACGTGGTGAAGCTGTGCATGGTGGCCCTGGACGCCGGCTCCCAAAAACTCATGATGGGCTGGGCGGTCGACGCGCAGCACGCACTTGCCGTTTCCACCTTCTCGCACCACGGTCTCTACAGTATCACGTTCAAGCGCCTCTGGCCGGCGGCCTACACGTACGGGCTGACTATCCGAAAACTGGATGGGTTGCGGCGGATAAAGCGGCTGCGAATGCCCCGGGACGTGTACGTCTACCAGTGTGAGCTGAGCAACGGCAGGGAAGTACTGGTGGCCTTTTGCGACGACCACGTGGGCCAGAACCACGACGAACCTCTGGCGGAAATCCAGGCACGAATTCCCCTCCGCGCCGACCGCGCCGTGCTGACCCGCGTCATCACCGAAATCGGCGCGAGGGAACCGCGGACCGAGCGGCTCGACGTCCGCGGCGGGTTTCTCTCGCTAAAGCTGAGCGAGTACCCGGTTTTCATCGAGCCGCTCGACGGGGATTCGCCGGAATGACGGGCAAGGACAGCCGTCCCCCCCTTCGCGTTTAGCAGCCTGTTAGCTATACGCCTTAATGACCTTCACCAAAGCCGCGGCGATTTGCTCCATGTTCTCTTCCGTGAACGTGGGGAACGCGAAGCAGGTGAACGTGTGGCTCTCGTGCCAGAGGGCGTTGGGGACTTCGACCTTGGAGTAGTCGACGCTCGCCGGGTCGGCGTATTCCTTGGAATTGAAGGGGAATCCGGTGCGGCCGAAACCGTTTTGTTGGGTAAACGCCTTTTCGACGTGGCACTGTGGCCAGAAGACCTTCCAGCAGGGGGCCCCCTCGGCGCCGGCGGCGTTGACGAACTGCGCGATATCGCAGTTCATGTTCTCGACGTCGAGCGAGAACGCACAGACGAACCAGCCATTCTGGCGTTCTTCCGTGTCGATAGGCATGTACTTGACCTGAGGCAACCCGCTCAACGCATCCATTAGAATGTGGGCGTTGCGCTTCCGCGTCGGCATGTTCCAGTCGTCCATCCTCTTCAGTTCCGCCAGGCCGATCGCCGATTGCATCTCGGTCATGCGGTAGTTCCACCCCACGCGGTTGTGGATGTAGGGGAGCTTCTGCTCCAGTTCAAGCAGATTCAGCCGTTCCTTCACGTCGTAGCCGTGGTCGCGGAAGCTCCGCGCCTCCCAAGCGTAGTCTTCGTTGTCGGTGGTCACCATGCCCCCCTCGCCACCGGTCGTGAACGTCTTGTTCTGGCAGAAGCTGCACGCCGCCAGGTGGCCGATCGTCCCCGTCTTGCGGCCCTTGTACGAACCGCCGAACGCCTCGGCGTTGTCCTCGATGACGATCAGGTCGTGCTCCTTCGCCAGCGCCATGATCGGGTCCATGTCGCAGACGTTCCCGTAGAGGTGGACCGGAACAATCGCCTTCGTCCGCGGTGTAATCAGCCGCTTGATCGATTCAACGCTGATGCAGTGGTCGTCAATGTTGACGTCGGCGAACCGGGGAATCGCTCCGGCCTGGACGACGGAGAAGCTCGTGGCGATGAACGTGTAGCTCGGCACGATTACTTCGTCACCGGGGCCAATCCCGGCGGCGGCCAAGGCCACATGCAGCGCCGAGGTCCCGCTGTTGACACTGATCGCGAACGTACTCCCCTGCCATCTCGCGAATTCCAGTTCGAATTTCTGTCCATTCGGCCCCGTCCAGTAATTCACCTTGCCGCTACGGAGGACCGCCTCGACCGCCTGAATCGCCTCTTCACTCATCTGGGGCCATGGAGTAAGGCACTGCGTCACTGCCTTTGGTCCACCATCAATCGCCAGTCTTTCCGCCATGAATAACTCTCCTTGATTTCTAAAACTCGACCTATTTTACCTATCCCTACAAAAACCCCGTTCTTAGCCAATTGATGGCATGAACAACCTGCGTCCCCTGCGGGATTACGCTGTCCGCGCAACTGGGTATTGTGGGGCAAGCCACAGGGCCCTCTGTTATCGCCTTTTGAGCCGGCGGGGTCAAGAAGGGGGCCTTGGGAGCCGGATCGGGGGGTGCGGCGGAGCCCACGCTCCTGCCGCGAGGCGGGCTTCGCGAGCATGCGCCGTCGCGGAGCGACCGAAAAATCGGGGATTCATTGGCAAAAAAGTCTCGAATGAGAGTTGACGGCCGAATTAGTGGAAAAACCCGGACTCCGACCTTCCGAAAAGCGCGGGGGCTCACGGTCGTTGCCGCCCGACTTGGGTGCAGAATACGCGGCCCGCTCTCTTTCGAGGGTTCAGCTCCTCTTTCGGCGGAGGCATCCGAACCCGGCGACGATCATAACGAGTAGACCTCCGGCCGGCTCGGGAATGCTGAAAGCGGCCGTGGCTCCCCAGTTCGCCCGAATGACGTCCAGATCGGTACTGTTGACCAAACCGTCACCGTTGGCGTCGCCCCGGCCGAGATCACCCGGCGGGACCGACTGCCCCCAGTTGCCGCGGACGATATCCAGGTCGGCGCTACCGACCAGACCGTCGCCGTTGAGGTCCCCTTCCAGCGCGACAAAAGGGTCGATGGTCTCCCCGGGGTTTTCGAAGAGTTCAACGACTTGCTCGGGGGCGAGGGCCCAGTTGTATATCTGGAGGTCATCGATCCAACCGGTCAGATCCCGGTTCAAGCCGGCCCGGTTGCCGAGGTAGAGGTCGGTCGTCAAGCCCTGGAAATCGGTTCCCATGATCGTCTGAAACCTCTTGCCGTCGATGTACCAGGTAACGGTGCCGTGTTCGTCGAGCACGAGGACCTGGTGGTGCCATTCGTTGATCGCCCAGGTACTCTTTTTCGTACCGTCCGGACCGGCCTCGCCAAAGAGAATGCGGTCCACCCAGCCGGTATAGGTATAGTTTCCGTTTCCGGAATCGTAGCGGCGGAGGAAGAAGTTCTCGACGTTGCCGGAGTCCGAAATGAAATAGCCGGTTCCGTTCGCCTTGGCGGTTTTCGACCAAAAGGCAATCGTTGCCGGCGCGGCGCCGAGGACGTCCTTGGGAATGGAAACGGCGTCGTCGTTTCCGTCGAAATAGACGGCACCGCTCCCTTCGAAGGCGCCGTTGTCGATACCGGCGACGGCATTTCCGACGGCCGTGCCGTTGAACTGTCCGCCTTCGGCGTTGAAGTCCCCGTCGAATCGCCAGTGTAGCACGCGCGGCTCGAGCGGTTCCGGTTCGAAATAGACCTCGTTGGGAAGCAGCCGGTTCAAGTCCGGCAGGTCATACTTCTCCAGTGCCCCCGGAACCACGTGCTGCAAGCGGTTGGAGGCGAGCGGAGCACGGATGACATCGTCAATCCAGCTTTCGACGTTTTGATTCCGTAGCGCGATTCGTGAGAACCGCGTATCGACCGCGGCGGCGTGGGCGGCGACCGGGCCGGCGTCACCCACCCCAATGATGCTGATTCGATTCGCGTCGACCTTAGGTTGAGCCAGCAGGACGTCCAGCGCGGAAAGAGCGTCTTCGACGCGTCCGCCCAGTATCGGTTGGCCGTTGTACAGTGACAGGGCGCTTACCCGGTAGTTCTCGTTGCGATAGGTCGAGCCCCGCGAATCGGAAGTTTCGCCGAATCCCCGCGCGTCGATACTCATGACGATCTCTCCGGACAGGACCAGGCTCTCCACGTCTCCCCCGGGCGCGGCTTGGGCCGCCTTTCCGCTTCCATCGAGATAAAGGGTCGCGGCCGTGTCGGAAGTGAGATTATCCGGCACGAACAGGAGCGCCGGAACCGGAACTTCTCCATCACGGGAGAGTTTCATCCTCCTGATGATATACCCGTCCCGGTCGAGGATTCCATAATGGGTCACCGCGACGGTTCCCGGATCGGCCGGCAGCATTAGGAGATCGCGGAGAACCCCCCTCGCCGTCGCGTCGTCCGTCGTCGCCCAAAAGGCATCCCGGGCGGACCGCAACCCCTGGGCACGTTCCAGGGTCAGCTCCGGCACGGTACGTTCGTCGGCGTAACTGTCGTGGAGCTGACCGGTGGGGGTACAACGCAAGGCGTCGACCGATTGGACCGTCAGGGCCGGTTCGACGACCGGGGAGTCGTCACCGAACAGCCAAGTTTTCATCCATTGCACGCCCGCCTCGCGCCGCGGCCGGGAGAATCCGTGAGGATCGTTGTAGTGGAAAAGGTCGCATTTCTCCTCGGCGCCGAGCAACGCGTATCCCTGCTTCGCCTCGGCCACCGCCTGCTGCGCTCCGGCGAGTGGGAAATAATCCTGATCCGCCGCCAGCACGCGCGTCGGTTGGGGAGCCCGCATCGCGATGAAATCCCCCTGCTCGATCCCGTACAGGCCCTGTTTGTAGAACCACTGCTCGTCGTCGGGGAGGCTCTTACTCTGGGAGTAGTAAAGCTCGGCGTTCGTAATGAAGCAGGAGGGAGCGGCCGCGACGATCCGGTCGTCGTATGCCATGGCCCAGGCGGTTTGCGTTCCTCCGCCGGAGTTTCCCATCATCCCGAGCCGGCTCGAATCGACCTCGGGGCGGCTCGCCAGATAGTCCATGCTCCGCACGCAGTCCCACACCTCGTATGTCGCGGCGGACATCCCCAGCGTTCGCGCACCGATCCCGACCAGCGTATGGCCCGTCGTCGTGCCGGGAAAACTCGCGCCCTGCTGGCGCTCGCCCTGGCAGATCGGGTCGAAGATCAGCGCCGCCATGCCGTTCTTCGCGGTAAGGATGGCCGCGCGCTGGTAGGCGTCATACGCCTTTCCCTCGTTGGAGTGTCCGCACGCGATCAAAACACCGGGAACGGGGTCGGCCATGCCGGTCGGCAAATAGAGGTTCGCCGTCACCCGGTGCGAGGGCCGCGCTTCGTAGATGACCTTTTCAATGATATAGTTCTCGCCGGGAACGGTAATCGTTCCCGTTACCTCTGGATTCAGAGGCGTCTTTTCCGGCATCCAGCCGAGCATCTCTTCGTACTGCTCCCGCATTCGGGTCCGCCGGGCCTGAAATGCCTCGACCGACTGGAGGGACGCATTCAGGTCGGCCTCTCTGGCGTCTCCCAGGGCGTGGAGATCGCTTTCGAGTTGTCCCCAAAACAGATCGTGGGACGAACCGCCGAGGATGTCGAATTCACCGGCGCCGGCCGAAGGCGCCGCGAGAATCGCGAGAAGAAGGACAATCGAAATTCGTCGTGTTTTCATGGATACTTCTTATCGAACGCGGTTGCGTTGGGATTCGCGTGGCCAGTTCTCTGGTCATTTCAAGTCAAAATCAATCTCCACCGAAGACTCGTCGTCCGGAACCACCGCTTCCAACCCGCTCGTCGAGACCTTTGCGGATCTCGGGCTCGGGTCGGTCAGGTAACGGACGTCTCCCCGCAAGTGCGACCCGTCGTGGATGTCGATCGAGACCGCATAGCGGCCCGGTAGGACACCCTGGCGATCGGAGAAGGCGCTCATTGAATTGCGGCCGTTTTCGTCTTTCCCTGGAGGGTGACTCGACCGGTCGTCCGGACCACCCGCGGTCCGGACGGTCCGCAACCGCAAAAGACCAGCACGATCGCCGAAACCACGAGAATTCGAAAAAGGAGTCTGCCGGCGCGCGCCTGAATTCCGCCGCCTGGAGCATTCTACTATTGTCCAATCCGGCCCCGGCGACCGATCACCACCGCACCGACGAGGAGCAACAGCGAGAGCATCGCCGGTTCCGGCACGGCCGCCGCGGCGGTAGCGCCCCAGTTGGCGCGGACGATGTCCAAATCGGCGCTCCCGACGACGCCGTCGCCGTTGGCGTCTCCTTGCTCGGGGCCCGAGACGCTCTGCCCCCAATTGCCGCGGACGATGTCCAGATCGGCGCTGCCGACGAGGCCGTCACCGTTGAGGTCCCCTTCGAGGACCGCGGTGCCGAGATCGAGCGTTTCGCCGGGATTGTTGAAGAGGTACGCGATCTGATCACCGGCGAGGGCGAAATCGTATATCTGGAGATCATCCAGCCAACCCTTGTAGTCACGGTTCAGGTCGGCGCGATTGCCGAGGTAGAGGTCGGTCGTCAGGCCTTCCCAATCGAAGAGAGCGGCGATGTCGAACAGGCGGATTTCCTGAAGCGCTCCGTTGATGTAGAAGGCCGTATACTGATCGTCCTCGCTGATTACGATGGCATGGTGGATCCAAGTTTCGTTGGGCCAGCTTTCCCCGTCGGGGTTCGGATACTCGGCATAGCTTCTTCCGTTGATCCACCCGGCGAAACGGCTCGTCGAATCGGAACTTCTGAACCGGCGGTAGAGAAGATTCTCCACGTCCGCCGAATCGCTGATCAGATATCCGGTCGTCCCGTCGGCGTGGGCCTTGGACCAGAACGTGAACGTCGTCGATCCGTCCGAGACGACGTCCTTGGAAATGGACACCGCGTCGTCGACTCCGTCAAAGTAGACCGCCCCGCCGACCAACCCGTCGCTGGTTCCCACCGTCGCGTCATTGATCGCCGTCCCGTTGTAGACTCCCCCCTCCTCGTTCAAATCGCCGTCGAATCGCCACCGGTATAGCTTAGCGCCGTCCGGAATCCGGCTCCCTCCATTACCGGGGTTGGGATCGGGATAGTTCACCGCGTCGTAGGTCGAGAGGTTCGCGCCGGGATTATCGTAGAGGTATTCCGCCATCCCTTCGTGCGCGGTCCCTTCGTAGATCTGGAACTCATCGATATAGCCGTAGAAGGTTCGGGCTCCGTCGACGGCGCGGTTTCCGATGCATAGACCGTTATAGCCGCTGTTTCCTTCATCCAGGCCGTTGACCAATCCGTTCCACAGACCGGGTACGATCGTCTGGGCCGCTAAATCCCCATTGATGTACCACTTGCTGACGCCTCCATCCTCCATGGTGACCACGTGGTGGTGCCATACGTCCAATGGGAGTTCCCTGGGATCGTATTTCGTATATTGACCGTTGGAACCGCCGGCCATGCCGTTGGCGCCGATCCGGTACGTCGGGTCCGGATCGCCCGGCACGGTATAACGAAATCGTCGCAAAAACAAGTTCGTGACATTGGATGTACTCGCCCCCGCGTCGCTAAAGAAATACCCATCGTTGTAGGTCAGCCCCGCCCCGAGTTCTCCCTTCTCCCAAAAGGAGACGGTCCAGGCGGACGGGGAGAGGACATTCTGGTCTTCCAGAATGAGCATGTCCCCGACGGTTTGGAAGCGGACGGCGCCACCGGAAATCCCGGCACTCCCGTCAACCATGACGGCCGACCAAAGCGGGTTGGCGGGTAGGCCGCCTACGGAGTCCGACAAGTCGGTGTCGAACGTGTACTCGTGGGTCAGCGTGGGAACGGCCGCGGCGGCCGCGGCCCACATCAGGGTAAGGCAAGCGGCCATTCCGCAAAGAAAAAACATTGGGGTTCTCATCGGGTCTTCCTCCTTCACGAAAAAGTTGAAAAATGCTATAAAGGCTTCCGTGTTCGTCGATTTCCCGCGATCGTCCATGCGCGGAGTCGTCGTGTCCGGCGAAAGCCGGCGCCGAAGTCCGTCCTACTCGCCTCCAGGGATCGTCTGGCCGTCCATCCGGTTTCCGTAGTAGGTGAAGACGCGCGGCTCGATGTCGAAACTCAGCATCCGGACCGAGCCGTCGCACAGGGCCGCATTGAAGCCGCTCGGATGTGCGCTTCCGAAGTTGATCGTCTGCGGGCTGCCGGGCGTATCGGGATAGGGACGTACCGCCGTCGTGCGCCAGTTGTCGTTGTCCCATCCGACATAGAGGTTCTCGTTATCGGCGCCGTCGTGTTCCTGGACGAAGTAGCCGTCCGGGTTGATGTTCTTCTCCCCCAGCATCAGTGTATGGCTGGTCCCGTCGGTAATCTCGTCAATCGATACCTCGCTCCGATAGTATGAGATACCCGTATACTCGCCCAAGTCCCTCCACTTGTAGTTGGGGTTCCACACTTCCATGAACGTTTCAGGACCGTTCCAGTACGTAGGAATCGTGTCACCCAGACATGCCGCGTAGCAACTCCGGCCGGCCTCGGTCGCGTAGATGTCGTAGTTGTCCAACGTCTTATACCGATTGCTGATCCGCTTGTCCGGATAGGCCACCGCCGCGCGGCGGCTGGGGCAGGCCATGGTCGTCAACGGCGTTCCGAGGCGCGCTTCGATCGCTCTTCCCCTCTCCGGACCCCTCATACCGTCACCCATGCGGTATAGATCGGTCTGTTCCATGTAGGGCAGTACGCAGAACCCCCAGCCGCCGGGCTGGTCCTTGCCTACGCCGGCTTCGGGCTCGCCGACCCAGCGCCAGCCCCAGCCGGCGCCGGGAAGACTCCCATGGGCGTCTTCCGCGTTGAGCATGGCGAGGGCGAGTTGCTTCAGGTGGTTCGTGCATTGCATCCGCCGGGCCGCCTCTCGGGCCGCCTGCACGGCCGGCAGCAACAGGGCGATGAGAATGCCGATGATCGCGATGACCACCAGCAGCTCCACCAGCGTAAAACCCTTTCGAAAATGATTCATCCTCCGACCTCCATCGTGATCCTGGACATTCGCACGGAGTCCGTAATCGCATATAACGGTTTATTCTAACGGATTGGACCGGGGAACTCAAGCGCCGAGGACGACGGAAACGAAGAATACGAATGGGAACATCATGGTGCTCCCCAAAGCGATTACACAATCACCCCTCTGAAAAACGCACGGAACGCGTCGTTCGTGGTGATTAAACCGGCACAAGCACCCCACGTGCGACGGGTAGGTATTATTTCTTTCAACGGGAGTTCCGCGTGAATCACTCGCCCGCCCGCCAGTCGGGCAGATTCCTCAATGTTCTCCGGTTCTTCAAGGATCGCCTCGAACCGGAGGAAGAAGTGGGACATCCAAGGCCTTCGGCCCCCCTGCGTCGGCGTCCGCCAGACCGAGCATGATCTTGATGGCGGTGGTCTTTCCGGCACCGTTTTCTCCCAAGAGGGCGAACATGGTCCCCGGCTGGACCTCGAATGAAACGTCCGACAGGGCGGGAACGCGATCGAACGTTTTCACCAGATTTTCGAATTCAATAACCGATTTCATACCGACGCCTCCTTCTGGGTGGAACCGAGTTCCTGTTCGATGATTTGCCGTATTTCCTGGTCCGGAAGCCGGTTCTGCCGCGCCTCCCCGATCGCCTCCCTCAGCCTGAGCCGAACCAGCCGCTTGCGCTCCTCGCGACACCGCTGGGCGCTCTCTCCGGTCAATTGCAGTCCTCGGCCTCGAACGCTTTCGACCACCCCCTCGATCTGCAACTGCCGGTACGCCTTGGCCACCGTATTCGGATTGACGGCCAGTTCGGAGGCGACCTCCCGAACCGATGGGATCAACTCACCGGGTCGGACCACCCCCCCGGCAGCGGCAAACTTAATCTGCCGGACGATCTGCTCGTAGATCGGAATCCCCCCGGTAGGGACGATATTGATGAACATAAGACAGGCTCAGTGCTAGTGAAGTAGTACAGTATTGACCTTTTGAGAAGTTCTCTCAATAGCGGTGGGGTGCTCCGAGGCCCGTTGTTGTGGGAAATACTTCGCCGGAGGGGTGCAAAACCGGTCGCCGACGATTAAAGGAAGCTGCGGGCGATAAACGCGGCGGGCACGGCCTCCAAGGAAGACCCCGACCCCCTAGAGAGTTTTTTTAATGTCGAGGTTTCCCCAGTTTACCATCGAGCCTCCGATTCGTGCTCCGGACGACGTTTCAGCTTGACATTCGCCCCGTCTGATTGGTAGCCTATATATAGCTTGTGTAATCGCTTATGTTGGCGCCCTTTTTGCGCCGCGTCCGATTAGCTTTTTTGTGGCGGAGTCCTCTAGAATGCATTTTTTTCCGCGAAAGAGATCATCCTTTCAACCGCTTGTTCTGTTGGCCGTCGCGGTGTTTCCTGGCTGGTCGGCCGTGTCGGCGATCGCGCAAAACGCCGGGGAGTATCGGCAGTTGCCGGTGGACGACTCACTCCGGACGGAAAGTTCGCGGGTGCGGAACATCCTACGCAACGGCAAAGTCGTCGGTGCCGATAAGGACATACTCGACAACTACTACAACAAATACGGCTTTGCCCGTTGGTCTTTGCCGGAGAACTTCTCCAAGCTGCCGTCTCTCCGCAAGGAGTTGTTAGTGACCGAATTCCGAACGGCGAAGGACGAAGCGCGAGAGTACCTGAACGCATTCTGCCTCGATTTCTTCGACAAGATGGCCGGCGTGGACGTACACCCGGCGGCCCGGTACAACGCGATGCTGGTAATCGCGAATCTGAATGCGAAGGACCCGGACTTCCGCGACGACGCCGTTCCATTGGAGGCGGCATTGCCGGTACTGCTGAAGGCAATGCAGGACGAAAACCAGATCGATGCCGTGAAGGTGGCGGCCCTCCGGGGGATTTGGCGACATGCGGCTCTGGGTATCCCCAACGAACAGAACCGCGACAACGTGATTGCCCTGACCGGTCAACTGGCCGCCGCGAGGAGCGCCCCGGGGCGCACGGCGGCGGGCCACGCGTGGATGCGTCGCCGCGCGATCGAGATTCTGGGTACATTGGGGGTTCCCGGCGAAGACAGCGAGACGGCCAGGCTCCTTGCGGAGATCATTTCGCAGGAGTCCAATCCTCTCTCGGTTCGACTGGCGGCGGCGGATGCCTTGGGGCGGCTTAGGGCGACCGACGAAACCAGCATCGACACGAACTCGACCGCGGTCAGCCTCGGAAAGCTCGCGCTTCAGGTCTGCAAGGACTTCTCCGACGAAATGCAGGCGGAAATCGACCGCCGCCGGCGCGAGCGCATGATGGGTTTTCCCGGTGGCGGCGGGGCGATGGGAGCCGGAATGCCCGGCATGGGACCCGGTGCGATGGGACTCGGTGCGATGGGACCCGGCATGGAAGGCGGCCCGATGGAAATGATGGGACCCGGAGCCATGGGCCCCGGTGGCATGGGACCGGGGGGAATGGGCCAAGCGGGACAGCGACCTCGCGCGGAGCAGGATGACGGCGGAATCCGTCGGCGTTTGAAGGCCCATTTGCTGGACATTCAGACCGGCCTGGCCGGACCGGGCGGGGAGAATCCTCGAGGTCTGACGCGGATGGCCAAAGAGGACGACGCGAAGAAACTGGTCTCGTCCATTCTCGGACCCATCCAAAATTGGCTGGGCATGTTGGAGGAGCGCGACCTGGAAGACGAGAAGCTCGTCGCCGCGCTCGAGAGGTCCCTGAACACCTACCGGAATCTCTTGAGGGAAGCTGCGCCGACCGCTCCCCCCCCAGCCGCGCCGGCAACTCCCGAGGCGGAACCGGCCGAAGCCGAGACCGCCACGCGCCCCGGCGGCGTCGAACCGGCGCAGGGTCCCGAGGCGTGAGCCCCTTCGTCGAAAAGGGGTAGCCTTGCGAAGAACCGATAACCGCAACCTAATTGAGTCCCTCGGCAAATGGAATTGCCTCGCGGCCTTTTAACCGGTTTGAAACGGATTGCCCTCCCCGGGGCGCTGTTTTGGTGCGCCGGATGCCGGTCGTGGCAGGACGGCACCCCACCCTCTTTTTTTTCCGAACGCCGCGCACCGGTCGTCTCGGCGGAGAATCTCCTCCTTCCCGATTCCGCGCCGTCTCCGGCCGACGCCCAAATCCGCGAGGTCCTCGCGGCGGCGCGGGTGCCATCGGCGACGGGACTCGGCGCGAGCGTCTGGACTCGCCGTCTGGCCGGTGACAAAGAGGCCCCATCCGAATTCCGCTGGCGATACCCGTCTTTGGACTCGCTGCTCGGAACGCCCGAAGACGCCGCGCCGGATTGGGAGGCACTGGCGGAAGACCCCCATCCCGTCGTCGCCGCGAACGCGGCCATGGCGATGGTGCGGCTGGGGCGCGACGCCCCGTCCGCTGGGTTGATCGCCGCGGTCGCCGATCCGACCCTTCCGTTCGAGATGCGTTGCGCGGCGGCCGAATCGCTCGGCGTCATCCGGACTCCGGAGGCGACGGACGCCATCCGGGAACTAATCGGCCGCTACGGTGATTACACACCGAAAGGCCGCTCGGGCTATCTCGGCGAACTCCACGCGGAATTGGTCCGCGGCCTCGCGGAAAGGGTCGATCCGTGCCGGGATGAAATGGTTCTCGCCGCGATGAGATCTCCGCGGCCGGAAGTTCGTCTCGAAGCGGTTTCGGCCGCCGCGGCGAGCGAACCTGGCCCGCTCCCCAGAGCGGTCGTCGACGCTCGGCTCGATGGCCAGGCGGAGGTCCGTGCCGCGGCGATCCGGGCCATTGTCCGGCACGGGCACCCCAAGATGCTTGAATACGCCGGCAGAGCGCTCAAAGACACGGCTCGCGGGCCGCGAGAGGCGGCGATCGAGGCACTCGGGAATCTGGCCGACTCCGAATCCCTTTCGCTTCTGGAGAAGGTCATGACCGAAGGGGGAGAACTCGACCGTGTCGCGACGGTGGCCGCGTTTGCCTCGCGAGGCGCAAAGGGCAGCCTTTTCTCCGCGTCGAAAGACCAGTCCGCCAGGGTGCGATTGGCCGTCGCGAGGGGCTTAGCCGGTTTCCCGGGGCCGGAGGCGGAGTCGGTCGCGAGGCGGCTGCTGTCCGATCCTTCCGGACAGGTCCGAGCCGCGGCGGTCGCGGCGGTCGCCGATTGGCCCCTGCGCCGTTCCGGGCCGATCCTGCTCGATGCAATGGCCCTGCGGACGACCGAAGCGAGGCACTTGGCGGCCTCCCGTCTGGCCGACGAATGGCCGGCGGCGTTGGAGTTTCCCGTCGACGCCGACGCCAACGAACGCGCCGCGGCGCTGGCCTTATTGAGGGCACGTTACGCGAAGGAGGTGGGATTTCCGGAAGAATCGCTGACTGTCCGTGAGCAGGCGTCGGGAGCGCCAAGCGAGCGAGAGACGGCGGCGGTGGCCGAGTTGGCTTCGGCCGACGGCGACATCCGCCGGAGAGCGGCGCGGACATTGGCGGCGCTGGCGGTGGAGAATCCGCTACACCCCGCGAGTATCACGAGACTGGTGGAGATTACAGTTGGCGAGGATGATCCGCTCTTGTGGCAATCCGTGCTCGAGGCGGTCTCCAAGGACGGTTCCGCCGGCGCCGCGCGACTGGCGACGGCCGCTCTGGGACATCCCAAGGCGGAAGTCCGTCGCCGCGCGTGCCTCTACCTGACGACACACCCGGACGCGGTGGAAACGCGGCACCTTGTCGAACCGCTGCGGGATGAGAGCATCCCCGTCGCCATGGCGGCGGTGGGCGCGGTCGGCGCGCGCGGACCGGTTTCCGACCCGGCCGTCCTCGCGGCTTTGGAATCGCTTCTCGGCGGTTCCGACGAAATGCTCCGCGCGGCGGCCGCCGCCGTTCTCGCCTCCTGGGACGTTCCCGGTGGGATTCGCGGCCTCGAGCGCGCAGCCCTGAGCGAGGCGCCCTCCGTCCGGCAAAAGGCGGCCGAGGCGATGGGACTGACGGCCGACCCCGTGTTCCTGCCGCACTTGATCCGCCTGCTCGACGACCGGCAGCATGTTCGCGTGGCCGCCCTGGGAGCGCTCTCCAAGACGTTCGGTGACGAGACGGCCGGAATTACCGACTCGTCGACGGTCACCGAGAAAGTCACCCGGTGGAAGATGTGGTACGAACAAGACGGCGGAATCCGGACGGTGGAACGCTCCGGGCCGCCGGCGCGGGAGTAGTCGAGTCATGCCGTTTCGCTCAACGACGATCGATCCGCGAGACCCGTTTCGGCGAGTGCTCGCCGAATCGGCACGCCGCCGCGAGGAACGCTGGGGCTTGGCCGCGCCGGTCGACGCCCCGTGCCGTCTGGGGATAGTCGGGGCGGGTTTGATGGGTCGATCGATCGCCGCCGCCGCCGTCGACGCCGGAATGGACGTCATTCTGGTCGACTCCGACGAGCACGCGCGCGAAAACGCCGCCGCCAAAATCGTCGGAGAACTTGCCGCCGGTTACTGCCATGCCTCGGCGCCGGCGGCGAAAATCGCCGATGACCGGCTGGATATTAGAGACTCTCTCGAATCGCTCGGCGAGTGCGATCTGATCCTCGAATCCATCCCGGAGAGCCTCGCGGCCAAGAAGACCCTCTTTTCGGCTCTGGCTCATCACGTATCACCGGAAGTGGTCCTCGCCACGAATACTTCGACGCTTCCGCTTCGGAATGTGCTCGAGAGCGTCCCGAATCATGGGCGATTCTGCGGAATCCACTTCTGCCACCCGGTGGCGCGGCGGGAACTCGTGGAGATTATCGCGGCCGAGACCACGTCCCGCGAAACCGTCACGACCGCGGTGGGCTTAGCGCTGCGACTGGGGCGGTTTCCCGTCGTCGTCGGCGACGCGGCCGGCTTCGTCGTGAATCGGATGCTCTCGCCGTATCTCTCCGCCGCGTTCGAACTCCTGCTTGACGGCATCGGCCCGAAACGAATCGACGGAGTTGCTCTTGCCCACGGCGTCGACCGGGGGCCTCTGGCGTTGGCGGACGAAATCGGTCTCGACGTCCTCCTCCACGGCGCTCTCGTCCTCCGCGAAGCCTACCCCGATCGCTTCATAGGCTCGGCGGTGCCGATCGCCCTCGTCAAGGCAAGACGCCTGGGAACGAAAACCGGCGCCGGGGTCTACCGGTACGACGCGAACGGCAAGCGCCATTACGATCCCTCCCTCGAAGCCATCCTCGCCCGGTACCGCCGCCCTCTCCGGGGCCGCCCGCGGTCCGACGGTGAAATCGGCGAAGCCCTCTTTCATTCCCTTGGCGGGGAAGCCGAGGCGATTTCGCGGGAGAAGGTCGCCGCCTGGTCCGGTGACGTCGCCGCCATTTGCGTGTTGGGGTTGGGGTTCCCAAGGGGAGAGGTTCAAATCGGGGAAGTGGTCTGATGAACGAAAAGGTCTTCGGCCGGTCCGCGAAGACAAGACGTTCCGTCGCCCAAAGAGGAGAACTTGGATTGAATTTCCCTTCGTCCTTTCCGCCAACCACGTTCGATCCTCAAAGGCTCAAGTCGTGTTCACGGAAGAAGACGCCGATGAGCACCTCCGCCAGTTCGACCCGGGGGATGCCGGAAATCACGATCCGCAAGGTGTTCTTGCCCTGCTTCAAGACGGCCATGTCGCGAATCGGGGTCTGGAAGTAAACCAGGGCCCCTTCGGTCTTTACGAGCTTCTCCGCGACCGGCCCCTTGTGCAACACCATGCCGTTGGCCTGGAGTTCCATTTCCCAATCCCCTTCCGCGAATTCCTTCTTGAAACCAAGCCGCACGGCGCAGTATTCCACCGCCGCCTTCCGGGCGGGGTTGGAATAGTCCTCCCCGACGGGAATCGTCAGGACCTTCGCGGTCCCCTCTTCGACCGTCGCCGGAAGTTGTTTCTTGTACTGGTATGTGTCCGTGTAGTCCAGATAGTAACCCGGCGTCACGGCGAAGATTTTGTCGGCGCGGCGCGCGTGGTGCAAGGGGAAGGGGGCGGCCGCATCCCGGAGGATCTCGTAGGTCCAGTCGTCGGCCGGAAGGTTGAAGTTGTAGAGTTGGAAGCCGGAGGCCCCCTCGTACCGGTCATTGGCCATGGCGCCGCGGGCCAGTGCCGGCGTCACCCGGCGCGAAGGTCGCTGGGGATAATCGCGGGCCTTGGGGTCGCGGAGAAAGGGCCACATATAGGAGGTCCGCGGATACAGGCTCGGATAGACCTTCGCCCCGGCCGGGCCGCATATCTTCACGAACTCCCCGATCGGCATGTCGTGGGAGAGGGTCATGAGCTGGGAGGGGAGGATGACGTCCGCGACGCGCGGCTCCATCCAGTCCTCGATGCGATACCCCATGCGGTGGCAGTCGGCCAGACTCGGCGGCACGCGGACGAAGACATACATCTCGCGGCCCTGGCGTTTCTCCGCCTCGTCGAGCCGCTCGCGGACTTGAGCGAGCATCTCCGTCACGAGGTGGGCCCGCTCCGGCCCCTTGTCCTTCGGGAAGATCATCTGGAAGCGGTTGAAGTCGAGTTCGATTCCATCGAGGATATCCTCATAGCGGTCGATGACTTCGAAGATCACGTCGAGGCGGAACCGGCGGACTTCCTCGTGGGAGAAGTCGAACAGATTTCCGTAATGCGCATCCGCCGGTTGAGGCGACTCGCCGATCTTCAGCTTCTCGTGGTTGTCCATCCAGAACTTGCCGGTGAGGGGATAGTCGAAAGGATCGAAAATGAAGTGGTCGTCGTTCATCCGGTAGGAGGGGACGAAGAACATCCCCAGCCCCTTGGCCCGTTCCCCGGCGAGCCGCGTCGGATCGATCCCGGCCGCCATGCCCGCCTGAATCTTCTGAACACGGGCTCCGAAGTCCTTTTCGTATTTTTCCGGGATGGGCCGCCACCCCCACACGCTGGCCACCTTGGTCGGGTAGTAGAGGATGTCCGAACCGGCCCCGACGCTCCACATGAGCGTCTTCACCGGCGTACCGGCAAGCGAATCGACCTGCGCCAGGAGGTTCCGCACCGACTCGTCCGGGTCCATGCTGGTGAAGACCAGATCCGCATCGTCGTTGAGCATGACGCCGAAATCGGGCAGGGGTTCCACGGAAAGCGCGAAGGTGGCAAGCAAGAACGAAACAAGCACGGACGATAGTGGGCGGAGCATAGCGAAATCCGGGGGGCGAAAGAATGGATGGTATGGGTTCTCATGCGTCATCGCGAAAAACTCTTTTCTTTGAAAAATATCCTAGCGGATAGGTCGCGGCCCTTCAAGTCTACCCCCTCGTTGCGTGGTCGGATTTCGCGGGTCTTGGGAATGATACGGCTGGGTTTGACCCTTTGGAGGCGTGGCAGAAAAGCTATGCTTGTAGTATGCGGCCCTCCATCAAAGAACCACCCACCGAACGCGGTCTCGCGGAGACTCTGACGCAGCGCCAGCGTCGGGCCAAGGAGTTTTTGGGAGAGATTCGATCTCGGACGAATGCCGCCCGGGCGGGATTGCTGGCGCAATTGGAACGGATTCTCGAGTCGATCGAGTCGGAGAAGGCGGACTGCCGCAAGACGAAACAGGAGTTGCTGGAAAAGACGGAGGAACTGCGGCGCCAGATGGAGATCGTGGGCCGGTTCCGCGACGATTTCGCGCGGTGGCAGGAACAGCGCGAAGCCGTTTGCCGCAGATCGCTCGAACAGCAAACGGCGTTTTGCGAGCGGATCGAGAAACAACAGGGGATTCTGGACGAGAAACTCGCCGGATTGAAGGAATTCCAGGCAGAGCTGGATAAGCGCGAGGAAGAGTTGCGCCGCGTCCAGCGGGAGACGTCGCTGGCCCGACAGGATTTCGACGCGCAGCAACAATACCTCGAAGAAAAGCGGATTCGGTTGAATGATCGCCTGGCCGAACTCGAGGTGGAACGCGAGGAACTCGCGGTCGCACAAAAGAAGCTGGACGAAAGGCGCCGCGAATTGGACGCCGTGGTCAAGGCAAGAAAAGGCGGTTTGGACGCATCCGGGGCTTCTTCACTCTCCGAAGAAGAGCACTCCGGCGTGAGCGAGGAGGCGTATTTCGAGCTGGAGTCGCGGCGACGCCGGCTCGAGGAGGAACTTGGGGAGGTAAAAGGGGAGCTGTCGCGGCAATCCGAAGAACTGGACGATCTCGTCCGCGAGAAGATCGAACTGATTCAGCGGCTCGACGCGGCCGAAAAATACGCCGGCGAAGGCGGCGGTGGAGAAGGGGACTTCGAGGCGGAACGAGACGAACTGCGCGGAGAAATCGAAAGGCTTCAAGGAGAAAATGAAGAACTCCGGCGCGAGGTCGAATCGTTCAAGTCTCGTCCGGCCGAACCGGGGGGTGGGACGGTTCACGGCGCCGCGGTGGTCGCGGCCACGGACTGGGAATCGCAGAAGGCGCAAATCCTGGCCGCATTGGAAAAGGAGGGGGAAGACGTCACTTCGCCGCGGACCGAGGACCGCGTCAAGATATCGGAGGTGCTCGGACGGACCGACGCGGTGATCGCCGAGAAGGACCGCGAAATCCGGGAACTCACCGCGCTTCTCCAAGAGCGGACCGAGAACATGGGGACGGTCGCCGTCGGAGCCGCCGCGGTCGGGGACCTGCTGGACAAGGACGAGATTATCGTGCAGGAACGATCGCGGCTCGAGGAGCTGAAGAAGGAGTGGGAGGCCAAACTGAGGCAGGCGGAAGTAGAAATCTCCCTCGAACGGGCCGCCCTAGCCAGGGAAAAGCAGATACTCGCCGAGGCGGTCGCCAAGCATCCGGAAGTCAAGTCGCACGGCCACGGGGAAGGAAAGGGATCGGAGACGTCCCGAAAGAAATGGATGTCCGCTCTTGGGCTTTCGGACGAGAACAACGAACAAGGCGGCTGACGGCCCTTGGGAACGGCGTTTGGCGGCGGGTTCCGCAACCACTCGACCCTGAAGGGAAAGAGCCCAGAAAATCCCTCGTTCGGCGAGCTTCACCGGCTCGGGGTCGGCTCCGAAGTGAGCATCTGATTGACCACTCCCCGCAACTGTTTCATCGTGATCGGCATGGTCACGGCGACGCGGTGCTTGGCCAGATGCGCGTTGTGCTTCCATTCCTCTTGCCCGGCGTCCAGAAGCAAGATGACCGGAATCGTCGCCGTCCGATTATCTTCGCCGAAGCGGTTGAACACCGAAAGCGCGCTCTTCCCGAATTCCTGCGCGTTGAAAATCACCAGTTCGGCGGCCTCCGGGTTCTCTCGCAGGCGCAGTAACGCGCGATCCGGATCGCTGCTGATGAGTACGCGGTAACCCGCCTTCTTAAATCCATCGCGGAAGACCCCCTGCATCACCTGGTTCGATTCGACCACCATGACGGAGCGCCGTTCGCCGGGGGCCAATAGCCCGCTGCCGAGACCCGACTCACCCGAGTGCGTCTCCCCTTTCTCGCGGAGCCGTTTAGCGACCATCCGCAAATCGGCTAGCATCTCCCCGGGCGCCTGGTAGCGTTTCCTCGGATCCAATTGCATGG
>CAZFQG010000091.1:0-24661 GCA_964520785.1 uncultured Planctomycetaceae bacterium
CTTCGGGTAGTTCGGCGTCCCTCGGGATTTCCTCGTGCGGGAGAATCGGGTCGAAACCTTCCGCGTACAGATCGTGATAGACCACCTCGTGCCCCGCCGCAGTAAGCGTCTCCACCGCGGTCTGGGCGATCGCGTGGCAGAAGCTGCCTTGGTTCTGGTGGCCAATGACGACAAGGACTTTCATCTAAATACTTCCTTTTTCCAAGTTGGGGTATTACTGGCAGTCGAGCGAGTGATTCGTTGACTTTTTTCACAGTCATAACCGACTGAGAGAGAGTGTCAAGATGGTGCCCCCTCCGAAGCCGCCCATCGCCCAGCTTCCCTTATCGACAAGGCAGAGGGTGCAGACCCAACTCAGAGGCCCGGTTTAGTTGAGAGCGGGACTCTTCACGGTGACCGGCTTCATTGGAAGAGCCCTACCGGTATGCGCTACAACACTAATGAGTTGCATAAATACCGCCGTTTATGATGTTTTTTCGGGTAGACAAGCAGGAATGAATCGACCCGCTTGAGCATCTGGATTGGCGAAAACTCCCCCATTGCAAGGTCACGGGCATGGGCTACACTTATGTGTTTATTTGGAAATTTCGCGTTTCCTCCCGAGACTGAATACGAAGGAATCGAACGTTGCTACGCACTCACACCTGCGGCCGGTTACGCCGTGAACACGTTGGTCAGACCGTCACCCTCAGCGGCTGGGTGGACACGTACCGCGACCATAGCGGCGTCTTGTTTGTCGACCTGCGCGACCGGTACGGCCGGACGCAAGTCGTCTTTGCCCCGGAGGCGGGTCTCGAATTATTGAAACTGGCGAAGACGTTTCGTAGCGAAGACGTCCTTCAGGTCACCGGCAAGGTCGCCCCGCGTCCGGAGGGAACCGCAAATCCGAAGCTCGACACCGGGGAGATCGAAGTCCGCGCAACCGAGGCGACCGTTCTGAACCGTTCGAAGACGCCGCCGTTTCAACCGACCGGCCAAGACCTGCCGGGCGAGGACCTGCGGCTGAAGTACCGGTTCCTCGATTTGCGGAGGCCGGTCATGCAGAGAACGCTCGAACTGCGGCACCGGATTACCAAGATTGCGCGCGACTACTTCGACGAACTCGGTTTTCTAGACGTCGAGACTCCGATTCTGGGACGCAGCACGCCGGAAGGGGCGAGGGACTATCTCGTCCCCAGCCGAATCCAGCCGGGGACGTTCTACGCGCTTCCCCAGTCGCCGCAACTGTATAAGCAGATCATGATGGTCGCCGGGTACGACCGCTACTTCCAGATCGCGCGGTGTTTCCGCGACGAGGATCTCCGGGCCGACCGGCAGCCGGAGTTCACGCAGATCGACCTGGAGATGTCGTTCATCGGGGTCGACGACATCATCGGCGCGATCGACGGGCTGATGGTCCGCATGGCGAAGGAGGTTCTCGGGATCGAGCTTAGCGCGCCTCTGCCGCGGATGACCTACGACGAGGCGATGGAGCGGTTCGGCCACGACGCGCCGGACTTGCGTTTCGGCATGGAGTTGATCGACCTGACCGATCTGGCGAAGGAGGCCGAGTTCCGCGTCTTCCGCGGCGTCGCCGATGAAGGAGGCCGGGTCCGCGGTATCAACGCAAAGGGGGCGGGACCCAAGTACTCGCGCAAGGGGATCGACGAACTGACCGACTTCATCACTCAGGATTTCGGCGCCAAGGGGCTGGCTTGGTTCAAGGTGGAGGAGGACGGCACGCTCGCCTCCCCCATCGCGAAGAATTTCACCCCGGAACTGCTGGAACGCATCGGTAAGCGGCTCGGCGCGGCGCCGGGCGACCTGCTGCTCATCGTGGCCGACAAGTTCGAGGTGACATGCAAAGCGCTTTACGGGCTGCGCAAGCGGCTCGGCGCGGAGTTGAAGCTGTACGATCCGAAGACGATGCACTTCTCTTGGATCGTGGAGTTCCCCATTTTCGCGAAGGACGACGAAACCGGCGGGTGGACTTCGATGCACCACCCGTTCACCGCGGTACGGCCGGAGGACCGCGGCCGGCTCCAGAGCGACCCGGGCGGATGCCGCGCGTTGGCGTACGACCTGGTAATCAACGGCTTCGAAGCGGGGGGCGGCACGATTCGTATCCACGATCGGCAGGTTCAAAGCGACGTCTTCACGCTGCTGGGCATCGACCACGAGACGGCCAGGGAGCGTTTCGGCTTCCTTCTGGACGCGTTGCAGTTCGGCGCGCCCCCTCACGGCGGCATCGCTCTGGGACTGGACCGGCTGGTGATGCTCTTCGCCGGGTTGGACAACATCCGCGACTGCATCGCCTTCCCCAAGACCCAGCGCGCCACCGACCTGATGACCGGCGCCCCGGGCCAGGTCGACCCCAAGCAACTCCGCGAGCTGTCGATCAAGCCGTTGAAATAGGCGTTTTGGCGCGACGTTGTCGCGGCGGTCAATCAATGGCCACGAGTCGAGGTACGCCACGGCCATTGCGGTGGAATGAGAAACACCGTCAGCAGTACCACGGCACCGAATATACAGTAGCACACCGTGAGCGCCTCCTCGGAAAGGTCGACGAAAAGGATGCCGTGGGCAAGTCGACCGATGAAAGAACCCTCGGTGACGTCCTCGCCGGCCGCCTTGCGCAAGTCGTCCTCCCAGGTCGTCAGAGGACACATGATTCCGAACAGGGCCTCGAAAACGACGATTCCGATCATCAGCAAGTGGATAATCCGGAAGTAAAAATTGCGGATCCAGCGCCACTTGAGAAACCAGCCAAGGATCACGGCCGCCAATCCGAGGATGACCGACAGAACGTACGCGAGATGCATGACGACGATCAGATCGGCGAGAAAACGGTAGAACATCGGCTTTACTCCGGTTCAGGCAACGTTCGGTACCGCGTGAAGCAAAGGACTTGCGTCACGAAGGGCCCTCCAAGCATTGTCTTCCCCTCCGGAAAAGGTGCCGTTTCCCACACCGCGCCGTTTGCGAGCAACGGCTCTCGCGAACGGAACATGTTTATTTGCCCAATGTAAAAAGCGGGCGGAATACCGTCAAGGCGCCCTTTCGGGAAGGGAGCGGATGGGGATGACGCGATCTCAACCGCCAATCACATCTCGGCGAATGGGTCGTAGTCCGAACTCGAGGAAAACGGATTCGGTTCTTCGGCCGGTGGCTGTGTCTGGAAGGGGTTTGCTTCTGGAACGGAGGGCGAATCGGGAGTCTCGGCTGGCTGTTCCTCTCCCGGCGGCGGCATTTCCTCAGAAGGTTTTTCTTCCGGTCTCTGAACGTGACGGAGTGGTTCCGTTAGGCCGATTTCGTGAATACACTGGACCATTCCCCCAGAAGTGGTTAGGAAAATGCGGTCGGTGTGCGGATTGACCGCTTTGTCAAATCGGCTCGCGTCAAAAGCGGATATCCGCCTACCGGTACTGATGTCCAGAACCACGACTCGACGGGTGAGGTCGACCGCATAGACCCGGTCCTTTGAAGCCGCGACAAACTGAGCCAATCCGGAAGTCCACCATCGTTGCTTACCAGTCGAAACTTCGAGGCAGACCATTCCCCCCAAATCAGTGGGTGCAAACACGGCATCTCCGACAGCAACGACCTGTTCCGAGATCGGTTGATTCGTCGGGAAGTGCCACACTGACTCGCCCGTGCGGTCCGAAACGGCCCACACAACGCCATCGGCCGTCCCAAAAAGGATTAATCCATCCTCCCCAAGAACGTTTGGAACCCAGCTCATCCGCGCAGCAACTTCAGAGCGAACGGCAATTTGCGCGACAATGAGGAACCTTTTCAACTCCCCCAGCCGCAGGCGACCGAGATAGACCGAGCCCCGATCCGTTTGCCACGCGACCAACTCCCTACCTTCCCCCTTGGTGGTGCTAACCGGCTGCACGTGAATCCGCCCAAACGACTGGCAAACCAGGTGCTCTCCAAAACCTTTCGCGATGGCAAGGCGGTTCTGCCGTTTTCGTTCAATTTCTACCTTTTCCGTCTCTGTCAACTCTTTCTCTTCCACGAGTTCAATGATTGGCGCAAGCGGATCATCCTCGCGTTTTTCCTCCGCACTCACGGGGAATGCGAGGACGGAACCATTCGTCATCGGAATGAATAACTGCGACTCCCCCAGGACGGGGCCGGCACCGGGGACCCCGTCGAATTTTCGGGACCATAGGACGTCGCCGGTGAACCGGTTCATAACGTACGCCGTCCGACCATTGATCGTAGCAACAAAGTTGGAGTTTCCGCTCGGGGCAAGACTGGGGTGCAATGGTTCGCCCAGACGTTGGCTCCAACGAATCCGGCCGGAATCCGCCTCGATCGCGTCGAGGACGCCGTTGCGGGTCTGGACCAACAGCAGCTCCCCGTCCAGCGCCACGTGCTCCACGGTCGCAAGCGCACCATGCGCGGTGATTTGCGTGAACCAAGCCCTTTCCAACCCATGACGCTCCAACTCCTCTTGAGGAATCGGCCCGGTCGCCCAGGCGGCATCAAAGGAGCAGACGGCGACCAAAACGAAAAGCACGAGAATACGTTTCATTGAGTTTTCCTCTTTATCAAAACTCTCGCGGAGAGAACTGCCAACTCAAATCATGGACAATACTAGATTTCGGCGGCAAAGAGCATGGCCACCGATACCTCGGGAGGTATGCTATTTATCATAGTTGCCCAAAGCGGAAAAATCACCCCAAAAACGCAAAACGCTCCCCCTCCATAGTTCCTGAGCAGGGATTGACGGCATCGCTTTCGACATGATACTTAGTGTTGCGAGGAACTGGCGGCCAGAATCCACCTAAATCAGTGATTTCATATACCTCCGCGATGGTATTTCGCGGATCCCGGAGTCATCGGCTCCGCAGGGGGTTTTCCATAGTCGGCGCCCCTGCCATCACCGCGGTTTTCGATTGACGGCAGTTTTCGATTGGTCGTCCTGGGTACGTTTTGAACTCGGCAACTACAAGGATTTGGTGTAATCGATGAAGGCGGAAAATGATTTTCCCCATGCAGAAACGATTCGCGAGGAGGCGGCTACCGTCCTGGGCTACTTGAACTTCTCGTCCGGTTCGGAGGATTTGAACTTCCTTGCCGCGCTCAATTCTTTGTTTGCCGAGCTGACTGGAGTTATCGGGGAGGGAACGAGCGGAGAACCGACTTGGAGACGCCTGTACGCCGCTCTGAAGGACGAGCTTGACTATCAAACGAACGTTTCCTCCGCATTCGCCAAGTCCGAGCAAGCCCGAGCGGCGCTCGATGTCGTGTTCCAACACGTCTTGCCTGGCTACCGGAAATTCCATCGCGACCTCTTGGCCCACCAAAACGACGTAGCGTTGTTTCAACCGTTTTTCATCGGTCGCGTGTTCGAAGCGGTCCTTCGCGAGGGGGGGCCTTTTGACGAGATCGACCGCGTCGTGTCGGGCGCACTGGCGCGGCTGAATGACTACGTCGGCTATCGCCCGATCGCCGTTTTGCACGGCAGCCAGAAGATGAAGCCGTACGCCCATGAACGGCACCGGCCGACCCCGATTTATATTCGAGGCGTCGGCGCCTCGGCCGGCCGGTATCACGACCTCATCGAAAAAGCGATTTCTCTTCTCACGGAGGTTCCGGACGAAATCCTGGGAAGTGCGTGGTTCGACCCGGACAACCTCGACGAGTTGGCCCTGGATATGAGGGCCTACGATTTCGAACACCCGGTCCACCGCCGTCCGAACTACATGTTCGGCCATTGGGATCCGGCCGTCATCGACAATCGCGGGTACTACCGCCGTTTTATTTTGCAGCAGGTGACGCTGGACGCGATCGTTCAGTGGTATGAATCGCGGGTTTCCGGGAAGATGCGGCGGGAGGAAGCCCTTTTCGAGGCGGCCGCCGTCATCGTCGGTACGCTGCTCATGGGTTCCGGCGTCAGCGGCGACGGACCGGAGGCCCACGACTCGGAAACGTCTTTGGGCGGGCTCCTTCAGGAGATCGCCGCGTATCGTGATGCGCTGTACGAGCACTGGCTTCGCGAGATTCCGGGCGAGCACGGGGAGCGTCTTCGCAGTGAGGCGAGCCAATTACATCAGCCCTTTGGAGGGGTTCGGCAGAGTTTGAACCAGCAGTTGGCCCAGCAGCGGACGGAGCAATTGCAGCGGGTCCGGATCGCCGCGATCTACGCGAGGCTGGGTCACGCGGAAGCGGCGACCGAGTTGGCCGGATCGGTCGCGGTCCCCTCCGCGCGGTTCGAGTGTCAGATCATGTGTGCGTTGAGCGGCATTCAGAAGTGCCTGGACCGCGATCGGCTCGATGAAGCCGCCGACGCGATTCCGCGGATACGGGATGATCTAACGAGGGGTATCGAATGCGGCGCGATTGTCGATCCTTGGAACATTCTGGGGTTCGACGCGCATTTCAGTCTTTTCCCCTCGCCGGAAAACAGCATCCACGACGAACGCGTGGACGACCTGATCGACATGGTGGACGCGATATTCTCGGCGATGACCGACATCGAGAAGCAGGCGGTCGCGGCGGGTCGAGACGATTTGCGCGAGCGGGTCGCCGCCGCCCACAAGCAGCTTGCCGAGTGGTGGGATCGTTTCGCGACGACCGAGGTTTCCGAGGTTGAAGGGCTCTCGGGAATGGCGAGCTACGAGTCGGCCGAACATGTTACCGGCGCGATGCGCGAGTGGTACCAGGCCGGCGTGGGCGCGGGGGACGTCGCCTTTTGGAGCCGTTACGTCGATAGCTTCGAGACGGCCGAAGCGCATGCCGTCGTCGTCGACGCGCTCTTGGATCAGAACGACCCCGTCGCCTCGATGGCCCTGCTCATGCAATGGCTCAGCCGGCATGAGGAGGTGCCGCTCGTGGAGGGATACAACTCGTTCCACAAGGCCGCCATGCGTTGGATGGAAGAAGTCTGGCGGACGGTCCACGAACCGAAGGAAACCCGGTCTTACACCGTGGAGGAAAAGCGCGAAAGGCTCGAAACGGCGTGGGCCCTTACCAAGAAGTTCTTCGACTACCTAGAGGCGGGAAGCGAGGAGCTTTGGGAGGTGCCGGCGTTGGACCTCGCCGCCGTCGGCGCGACGGAGGGCGAGCCTGAAACGGAGGAAGAGGAGGATGAAGGCTCTCTCTTCGACGCGGCATACGAAGATGTCGTCTACCGGGACAGTACGGACGACGGGATCGACGCGGAAATGGTGGAAGGGGGCGCCGGCCTCGACGACTTTGAACTCACCGCCGAAGCGGACCGCGTAAGCAGGCGGCTTTCCTTCCTGCGGATGCTCGCCTATCTCTGGCGACTCGCCGCCACCGCTTCCATGGAGATCGCGTCGGAGGAGCGCCGCGAGGTCCTTGAGGGTTGGGCAAGACGCGCCGAGGAGAACCGCCGGAACCTGCTGAAGCTGCTGGCCACCATCGGACGCTATCGGATTTCGGCGCCGCGGGTACCGACCGATGAGATGATGTCCGAGTACGACAAACGCCAGGCCTTGAAGGAGCAGTTCCTCGATCGCGCCATCCAAGCATGCATCGACACCTCGGACGTGGCGCGGGTCATCCGCGCGGCCGCCGGAATCGTCGAGGAAGCGGCCGCCGAGGCGTGGGAGAAACCGGCCGGACACATCTTGCAGGCCCTTTTCGTCTCGGATGCGTCCGGCGTCCGGCGCCACTGGCGGAACTTCCTGTCGTCCGTCCGGAAGGAACCCCTGCTGTACCAGGCAACGTCTCGAGGCGGCAGTCCGGCCAAGGTCGTTTCCGCGAGGACGCTCCTCCAGACGCTCTGCCGATTCCTGACGTACCTGCCGCGGATCGGTCTGCTCCGGGAAACATGCCAGCTCTTGCAGACGATCCAGGTGATGGAACGCGATCATCCGGCCGGCGCCGGCGCGATCACCGAGTTTCACGAGATGTTCGAGATCGGATACCAGGCGATCATCCGCTGCGCCGTCACCTCGTTCCGCGAGCTCGGGCAGGACGAGGCGGACGTCAGCACGCTCATCCGCTGCCTTGAACGCATTACCGAACCGCTCATTTATAGTTGGGTTACCCACGGTCGTAATACGCGGCTTTCCCCTCTTGAAGCGATCCGCTCCGAGAACGATTGGAAACGCCTCACCAAGTTCATTGAAGATTACGGGGGGGACCTCTTCACGCAGGCGTTCCTGTCGTTTGGAAACGTCCGAGCGATTCTCCACCAGGGAGTCGCCGATTATCTGACCCACCTGGCGGATGAGGCCGAGGAACCGGTTCCCCACCTCATCGAGGAGTTGGGAAACCGCGTCTCGATGCAGGGGGCGACGAAATGGCTGAATATCACGCTCGAGGCGGTCCTCGACAACTACCTCGAGTACGTCGATTACAACAGCAGTACGACTCAGTCGGACCGCGGCGAATACCTCTACATGTTTCTCGATTTCCTCCGCGTGCTTTCCGATTACGACCGGGTGGCCTGGAACATCCAGCCGATCGTCCTGGCTCATGAAGTCCTCATCCGCGAGGGGGAAATGGAGGCCGCGGAGTCGTGGCGGAAGGAAGTCGGCAAGCGAACGGCGGACGTCGCCGGTAACCTGCAACGCCGTTACCGACGCCTTTCGAAGAAGTACGGCATCAAGCTGTCGAGCATCGAGGCGCGTCTCGGCGAACGGTTCACCGAACCGATGGCGGTCGAGCGATTACGCTCCCTGCTCAAACCGGCCGCCGACGAAATCGAAGAAAACGGTCCCGGCCCGGCGTTTGAGCGTCTGGACAAGGATATCCGCTCTTGGTTGGATCGGTCCCTGGGGGTCGGATTCGACGTCCCGGAATGGATTCAAACGCTCGAAGACGAGATCGATCGGATCGTCTCGCACGCACCCATACCCCAAGGCCGAATGGAGCCCTATCCGGACGTTCCCCAAACGCCCGTTCCCTGGAATTCCCTCGTCGATGAAATCCGCGACTCCGGAATCATGCCCTAGCAGGCCGCTATCGATTGATCGAACGCAAATGCTTGGGAAAACGGGCATCACCGAAGAGACGGAACAACCGAGAGGAGGGAGGCGGAGGCACGGGCCGTGTCCGGGTACCACGCGTTCTACAACGAATTCCCTCCTAATCCATGAACGGACCAGTTTCCGCTGAAGGAATGATTGTCGTAACCCGATGCCGCGTCGCGCGACCAGACGGGATGAACGGCGTCGAGGTTGGAGTCGTTGAGGAACCGGCGGAGTTCCTCCCGGTTACCCAGCAAGGGGAGCATCCAACGACGGGGAGAGATCGCGGCGAAGTTGTTCGACTCGTAGATTTCGATTCCGGCCACGCCGGCGTCGAGCAGACCCGCCGCGCGGCGGAGGATCGCGGTCGGGTTCCAGAAGGTGTTGCCGTTGATGCCGCCGTAAATCGGCAGTTCGTACCGGCGGCCCAATTCCAGGTACGGCCGAACGTCATGCGGTTCGCCCCGCCAGCCGCAGTCTTCAAGCGGATCGAGCTGAATCTCGTGGATGAGCCCTTCGCGGCACCAGGTCTCGACGTCCAACCCCTGGGCCATGTTGTAGAAAATGCCCTTTGAGGGAATGCGGACGACGACCGGAATCGGCCGCCCCGTCTTTTCACGAATCGGCTCCAACCGGGTCTTCAGCTCGCGGAGCGTCTCGGTGACGAAATCGGCCCGCCAGCGAATCCACTCGCCGTATTCCTTCTCGTGGGAGGCGTCGATCTTCAGCGGATCGATGCCCGTCTTGGCCTGGTATTCGGCGACCATTTCGGGATGGTACAGGATCATCGGCACCTGGCGGCACCAACCGATCACGAGTCCGTCGGGGCTCCGCTCGGCCACCTCGCAATAGATGTCCACCCGTTCCTTGCGGACCTCGGGGAAATAATAGGAAACGGTGCTGCCGGACGGTACCGAGGCGCCCTTGTTCCACCGCCGCCACTCGGGATGCGCGCGGAACCAGTCGGAACAGAAGATGCCTCCATAGGCGTTCTCGCCGTAGTGCCGCTGCATGGCCAACCAGGGAAGAATATCCAATGCGTACCTCTCTCGGAGCTGGAGTACCGTCGCCAGCGGATCCTGGTTATTGATCATCGCCGTTCGGCCGGCGTAGGCGTGCTGGAATTTCGGATCGATCGTCTCCAAGGGGCGGCAGGGGAACCGGGTCGTCGCCGGCAGCATGCTGTGATATTCGACCCAAGAGCGGCCGATGGCCCAAGCGATACTCCGCATTCCCAACTCGGCGTGGCCGGCCAGGAGCGCGTCGAACTGGTCCGGATCGAGCCGCGCCCCGGCACTGTGGTGAACGGACGGGGGGGCGAAGTAGTCGCACCAATCGGCCACGCCGCGAAGCGCCACCGGTGGATGAGCCGCCTTCTCGCGGACCCGCCGTTCGGACGCCGCGGTGACCGGCACCAACCGGAGCCGGCGGAGACCGCATCCCGGTACCGAAGCCGGGTAGATCGCGATTTCTTCACCCGTCAGATCGGCCGCGTCGACGAAAGCCGTCTCGGCGGAAATCCCGCGGACGATTCCCCGGCGGCCGACGCGGAGATAGCAATTCCCCTTCTGCGTCGTCGCGAAAACGGCGTATGTTCCGTGCAGTTTGGGACGCAAGACCACCGGGGGACGCCGCCAGTCGCCGGCCGGCGTGACAATCGCCGTCTTGCCTGGCGCGGTTTCGCGGAACTCCCACGTCGCGTCGTCCGGCGGTCCCTCGGACCACGCCTTTACCGCCTTGCGGAAATCCTCGACGACGATTTCCTCGCGCGAATCGTCCCGCTCGAATTCCCAGGGGGCCAATGGCGAGAGCCGGACCGACGTCGGCTTTGCGTGTCTCCGGCGGTAGACCACGAACGGCCCCTCGCGGTCGGTGGTACCCTCCACGTCCGGGATGATCTCGATGCGGTACCGGGCTTCCTCCCATCCGGAAACGTCCAGCCGCCGCGTCGCGACCTCCGGACCGGCCGTGACCGGTATCTGAAGAATCAGTTCGTCACCGTCCACTTTCGTGACGCGGAGAGTGCCGGAGATGGAGGCCAACGATTGTTCCGGATTGATCCCCTTTTCCTCCGCGCGGAGTTGGAAGCAGACGCGGACGTCGTCGGGTTCGGAGAGGACCTCCGGTGAAAGCCAAAGCAGAATCGGCGGGTCCATCGGCTTGGCCCCACCCGGGCGGCCGCCGAAGTGCGGCACGCGCGAGGCGTCGCCTGGCGCAAGGACTTCCGTCTGGGTCGCGTCGTCAATCGTCTGCATGAAATGCACCGTCTCGATCGGTTCGCCCCTCTCCGGACCGATTTCGAGCCGGAACCGGCAGCCGCGGCGATACAGTACCCCGGAGTCGAACTCAAATGCCGCGGGGACGGCGAAGAGGCCCAGATCGACGACGGCCTCCGGAGCGTCCTCCGCGAGTGCCGCCGAAGCGCGTGTCTCCCGGCCGTCCGGCTGGATGCGAGTGAGTGTAACGACCCTAGGTAGCGCCGCCCCGTCGCCGCGCGGCCGAACGGTCAGCCGGTTCAGCCGCCCGGGATAGATCGGCCGCCCGGGCCCCTCGGCAAGCACGCGCCGTCCGTTGACGGATATTCCAAACCGCCGGCTGATTTCGCGTGAAGCGAGCGGATCGTCGCCTACGGTGATTTCGATCGTCCTCGCGTCGCCGACGTACTCTCCGGTATCGGGGCGATTCGTCGCCATTACCTGGAACTCGTAGACCCCCTCCGGCCAGCCGGCGGTCTCGATTCTCCAGCGAAACACGCCGTCGCGAGGGTCGGTATCGCAAGCGCCATTCTCCTTGTGGCAGTTTTCGGGGTTCTTGTACGGCCCCGAGCCGGAAAAATCGGTGCTCGGCAGAAAGGCATAGTCGGCGCCGTGCTCTCTCCAGCCCGGCAGGACCGGCCGGCCGAAGCGGTCATGCCGCAGGCAGAAATTCGCCCCGCCGCCGGCAGCGACGGAGACCGTGAACGTGTCACCGGGCCGCAAAGCCGTTTTGTCGACCGCAAGGTCGGTGATTTCCATCGTCCGGCCCGGCGCGGAGGCGACCATTGCCCCAAGGAGCCAAAGCAATCGGAACGCTTTCATTGGCGGAACCTTTCTTTCCGGTGTAATCTGGGCAGGGGAGATTCGCGCTCCCCGTCCCGTTAAGTCTTTCCGACGGGCCGCGCGATGTCAAGCCTCGCGGCCGGTTCGGTCCGGTCACCGACCGCGATTCTCGCGACGATTGACAGCTCCGTCTCTATCGTGGAAAATGACGGGATTCGTGCCTGGAAATGATCCTTGCGCGCAGAATCCCGGGTTGCCCGGATGGATTCATCGGCGAGGAGAATCGTTCCGGAGAAGGTCGAGGGCTTTTTTCCGGGTGCCGGCAAGGAACACCGAGAACAAGCTCCCCTTGGCGCTGATATGAGCGGCGTAGGACTCCCATACGGAAAGACCGGAATGCTCCCGACGGGCCCTCTACCCTACCATGAGGCCATCCGGGAGTACTTGAAGACCCGCGAGCCGGAGATCTGGCGGTGGTACGCCTCGAACCGGGTCCGAGAGGAAATCGCGGAGCGGGTGAAGTTCGATCTGCTGAAGTCCACGTACCGCGTGGAGCGCGAGGAACGGCCGGAACTCTACACCGCGGCCGAAGAGACCGTCGCGCGGCTTTCTCTCGACGTTCCGGTCACCTTCTATCAGGCGCAGAATCCCCAGGACCTTAACGCCTCGCTTGCCTACGTGCCGGGCGAGGCGCACGTCGTTTTGCACGGGCCCGTCACCACGCAGTTGACCCCGTCCGAGTTCAGCGCCCTTCTGGCCCACGAGTTGAGCCATCTGAACCTGTGGCGGCGATGGGACGGGGAGTACCTGATCGTCGATCAGATTCTCTCCGCCCTAACGCTCGATCGGCGGGCGGAAACTTCCCACTTCGCTACCGCGCGGCTTTTCGGGTTGTACACGGAGATATTCTGCGACCGGGGGGCATTGTTCGTCGTCGGCGATCCTTTGCCGGTGATTTCCATGCTCGTGAAGCTCTCCACCGGACTGGCCGACGTCAACGCGGAAAACTATCTTCGGCAGGCGGAGGAGGTATTCAGCCGAGAGACGGCGAAAACGGCGGGGTTGACCCACCCGGAAACCTTTATCCGCGCGAGAGCCTTGAAGCTTTGGTCCGACGGTGTTCGGGACGCCGAGGCGAAGATTCGCGCGATGATCGAGGGCGCGCCATCGCTTTGCGAACTCGACCTCTTGGCTCAGGTGAAGGTATCCGAATTGACGCGCCGGCTTCTGGACGTGCTACTGTCACCGAAATGGATTCAAAGCCGGGCGATACTGGCCCACGCGAAGCTCTTTTTCGACGATTACGCCGCGGCGGACGCTCGGCACGCGGATACGGCCCTCGCGGGAGATATCCGGACGGGCGACGAGACGATGCAAGACTACTACTGCTACGTTCTGCTCGATTTCGTGACGAGCGATCCGGAGTTGGAAGAGTATCCTCTGGCGGCCGCGCTGGCGCTGGCGGAGGAATTCGGCTGGAAGGAGCGATTCATGGAGGTCGCCCGACGTGAACTGCGGCTCCGCAAGAGCCGGCTCGAGGCTATCGACCGGGAGAAAGGGAACCTGCTGTCCGGGGCCGGCGAAATGAATGCTTCATTATGATCACGTTTCACGAATACCTCCGCATGCGGCTGGAAATCGGCGGCTTCTCCACGGAAGACGCCCTCGCGTGTTTCCTGCCTCTGGTGCGCGAAGTCCTGGAGGCACACGCGGCGGGCAAGGTCGCCCCTCTGGAAGGGCTTGACGCCCTGCGGGTCGACGGAGCGAAGATATGGTTCGAAGAGGCGCACAGGAAAGACCTCCGCGGCAATCCCGGGGCGCTGCGCCGGTGTGAAACGGCCGGCGGGGCCCCGCTCGAGATCGTCACCGAGCGGCGGGTGCTCACCGCGGTGGGCGACGTCGACGAGGAGGTCGTGGATCTCGCGATCGGACGGCTGGACGCGCCGATCACGCGGCCCGTCTATTTGCCGGGGTATGTCACCTGGGAGCACCGGTTGGGGCATCACGATCCGCTGACGGATATCTTCAGCCTGGGAATGATCCTTGCCAGCCTCGCCCGGGGAATGGATTTCACGGAGCCGGGAGATCTCGAACGGTTCGTCGCCGGGCGGCGTAATCTCTTCTCGCTCGGCCCTGGGATGCACCCGGTTGTCGGGAGGGCCATCCTCCGGATGACGGAACTGGACCGCCACCGGCGCGCCCAAGACCTCGGTGCGTTGCTTCGGACGTTGGAAAACTACCGGGAGGGGGAAGTGGAGTTCGAGTTCGACGTCGCCGGCGTCGAGGGGTTCGCCGAGAAGAACGACCGCGACAAGCAGCGCGTGGTTCTCGGCAAATTGCGGGACCGGCTGTTCGAGATCTCACGGCGGAATCGGCTCTTGCATTTCCGGCCGACGATGCACTCGATCAATCTGACGCACGCGTCGGTTCCCCTGTCGTTCGACATCAAGAATATCCGCCCCGATCAGATACTCGTTTGGAACGATGCGTTCCACGAGACGGTGCGCGGCGGCGGGCCGATCTCGCTGAACAAGTATTTGAACTTCTCCGAGGCGATTTACCTTCCGAGCGTCTTGGACCGCATCCTCGCGGAGGCCCGGCGGGATCGGGCTGAATTCGGGTTCTCGCAACTGCGGCTGGTGCCGTGCTTCCTGAATTGGACGAACTTGAAGGCGGATCCGGTCGAGTATTTCCGGTCTCCTCTGATCCTCTTGCCGGTGGAGTTGAAAAAGAAAAAAGGCATCCGCGATACCTATTTCCTGGAGACGCCGTCGCCGGAGGCCGAGATCAATCCGGTCGTGCGGCATCAGTTCAAGCAGCTTTACGGCATCGAGCTTCCCCGGGAAATCGATCTGGCGGCGACGAACCTCGACCGTTTCTTCGACTTTCTCGCGGCGAGAGTCGAAGCGAGTGACGCGGCCGTCACGCTCGAGAAGATCGACCGCCCCCGTATCGAGTTGGTATACGAAAAAGCGCGGCGCAGGCTGGATCAATACCGCCGACGTGCACGGCTCGCCGGGCGGGGCATTCGGACCTTTCAGGACCTCGATTACAGCTACGATCCGGCCAACTACCATCCTCTGGGAATCAAGCTCTTTTCGGCAAGAGTCCGCCCCACGAGCACCCACCTCCGCGAAATCATCGAGGAGAGGCCGCGCCCGCGGACGTTCGCCGCGGAACCGGTCGAAGTTCCGGCCGTCGAGAAGGAACGCTCCTTCTACAGCCTCGTGGACGGGGGCGAAGAAAACCCGTACGTTTGGGGTTTCGACCTCTGCGGCGTCACCCTGGGGAATGTCAAGTACCGCAAGATGTCGCTGGTGAGGGACTATGAGACGCTGCTGGAGGCGCCGCGGGCGAACCCGGCGTTCGAAGCGACTTTTTCTCTGGTCCTCAGACCGGCCAATCGCGAGTTGCCCCGGGTGCGACCTCTCGATGAGCGTTTCGACGTCGTGCCGTGCGATCCCACGCAGGCGATGGCCATCGAAGAGACCGGCGCCGGGACGAGCACGATTATCCAAGGACCTCCCGGTACCGGAAAATCACAGACGATCACGAATCTCGTCGCGGCCTATGTCGCCGCCGGGAAGCGGGTTCTCTTCGTCTGCGAGAAGCGAGCGGCCATCGACGTCGTCTTCGCGCGGTTGCGGCAGCGCGGATTGCACGACCTCTGCTGCCTGATCCACGATTCCCAGACGGACAAGAAAGCCTTCGTGATGGAGCTAAAGCGAACCTACGAAGGGATTCTCGCCTCCGGAAACGGAAAACCCAAGAGAGCCAGCCGAAGGCGAGGGCTGTTGCTGAAGAAGCTCGCCGGCGAACTCCAGCCGCTCGAGTACTTCGACCGAGAAATGGAACGGGCGCCGGAACAAGCCGCGATTCCGCTGCGAGAACTCCTCGGCCGGTGCATCGAACTGCGAAGGTGGCTGCCGGAACTTTCGCCACTGGAGAAAGAACGGCTCTGCGACTACGCGACGTGGCGGGAGCACGCCGAACGGATCGCCTCTTTCGACCTGTCACTGAAGGAGATTCAGCCCGGTGGGATATTCGCCGACCACCCGCTGGCGATACTCTCGCCGCGGGTCGCCGCGTCCGAACGCCCTCTGCGGTTGATCACCACCGCCGCCGAAGCGGCGAAGCGGCATCACGAGCATCTCGAAAACACCCTCGGCGCCGGTGGACTCCCACGTGAAGCGTGGAACACGCCGGCCCGGGCAGGCGCGTTGGTCGAATACGCCAAAGGAGTGCTGCCGATTGCTCAAGCGGGTCAGGTGTCGTTGGTCGACCCCGAGAACCCCGTGGCGGCGCGGTTTGCATCGGCGATGGCGGAGTACGAGGCGGCCCGGGACGCTCTGAGCGAGGCGCAGTCGGCCACGAAGTCCTGGCGGACGAAATTGCCGCCAGAAGAAGTCCCCATAGCCCTGGCGCAGGCCAGGGCGTTTGAGGGGAATTCCTTCGCCTGGCTCCGGCCCGCGTGGTGGCGCCTTCGGGGAGTCCTGCGGGGGGCGTACGATTTCGGATCGCACGTGATCCGGCCGAGCTGGACGCACGTTCTGGCGGCACTCGAAAAGGAATACGCCCTGCTCGAATCGCTCGAGCGCCGGAGCAAGGCGATCGCCGCGGAGTTTGGAATCCGCGGGGACGTCGACCGCTTGTCGGCGGATATGGCGAGGTTGCGGTCCGCGCTGCAAGAGACACCCGATTGGATCGCTGCGCTGCACCGGGAATTGCTCCGCGGGGATGATGCCGCCGGAACGATTGCGAGGATCGCCTCGGCCGAAGGGGCGCTTCGCGGCTTCGAATCCGAACTCAGCGGGATCGCCGAGGATTTCGCGAACCGGCCGCTCGACCGGTTGCGGACGGCGCTGGACGAAGCGACCGATGCGCTCGACGACCTGCCGGCGTTTCTGCACTGCCTGAGAGAAATCGCCGCGATGCCGGAACCGTTGGGCGATGCGCTGCGCAGTCTGCCGTTGAGTGTCCGGCGGTTGGAGGCCGCGGTCGCGGATCGGACCCTGGAGAACGTCTATCTCGGTCTTCGCGAAATCCGCCGGTTTTCCGGCCGGGCGATGCGGCGGCACGTCCGCGGCCTGGAACGGTTCTATCGGGAATGGTTGGAGAGCAACGCCGAGGAAATCCGCCGCCGTGCGCACCGGCGGTTCCTGGATAACGTACGCAAGGCGAGTCTTCCCACCGCCCAGTTGACTCCGGAGGAAAAGGAATTCAAACGCCGTTACAACCGCGGCCGCCGGGAACTGGAGCACGAGTTCGGAAAGTCGATGCGGTACAAGTCGATACGCGACCTGGTCTCCGGGGAGTCGGGCGACGTGGTGAAGGACCTTAAGCCCGTTTGGCTGATGAGTCCCCTGAGCGTTTCGGACACGCTCCCGCTGGACACGACGTACTTCGACGTCGTGCTCTTCGACGAGGCCAGCCAAATCACGCTCGAGGAGGCGGTTCCTTCGATTTTCCGAGCTACCCAGGCGGTCGTGGTCGGCGACGAGATGCAATTGCCGCCGACCGACTTCTTCTCCGCGAAACGCGACGGCGAGGAGGAAGAGGAGCTCTTGGTCGACGAGGACGGCCAACTCATCCGGTACGACCTGGAGAGCGACAGTTTCCTCAATCACGCGGCGAAGAACCTGCCGTCGACGATGCTCGGCTGGCATTACCGCAGCCGTAGCGAGTCGCTGATCAGTTTCTCGAACTGGGCGTTCTACGACGGCCGCCTGCTGACGGTCCCGGAGGAATCGATCGCGACCCGGCCTCGGCCCCCCATCCGTGCCGCGGCGCCGGAGGATGCCGAGCCCGCCGCGGCGGCGCTTCTCTCTCGTTCCATCAGTTTTCATTTCATGGAGAAGGGCGTGTACGAAAAACGCCGCAATCGCGTGGAGGCCGAGTATATCGCCCGACTGGTCCGCGAACTCCTCCGCGGTGGAAGCGGACGGAGCATCGGCGTGATCGCCTTCTCCGAAGCCCAACAGGATGAGATCGAGGGGGCCCTGTTACGACTCGCGCAGGAGGATCCGGAGTTCGGCAACCTGCTTGAGGCCGAGCAGGAGCGCGAGGTGGACGGCCAGTTCGTCGGACTCCTGGTGAAGAACCTGGAGAACATCCAGGGGGATGAGCGGGACGTGATTATTCCGAGCATCTGCTACGGCTACGGCTCGAGCGGCAAAATGCTGATGAACTTCGGCCCGATCAATAAGAGTGGTGGGGAAAAACGGCTCAACGTGGCATTCTCGCGGGCGAAACACCATATGGCGGTGGTCAGTTCGATTCGATTCGGTGCGATCACGAACGACTACAACGAGGGCGCGAATTGTCTGAAGTGTTACCTCCAGTACGCCGAAGCGGTCTCCGTCGGCGACGGGGAATCGGCCCGGCGGATTCTGCGGGGTCTCTCCCGCTGGCAGGAGGCCGAGTCGGAGGAGGCCGCGGCGATCGATCCGGTCGCCGCGCAACTGGAAGAGGCGCTCGCGGCGCACGGCTTCCTGGTCGACCACGCGGTGGGGCAGTCCCATTTCCGCTGCGACTTGGCCGTCCGCCGCGAAGGGGAAGACACCTACCGCCTCGGCATTCAATTGGATACGGCCGCCTACTATGAACAGCCGGACGTTTTGGAGCGCGACATGATGCGGCCCAAACTCCTGAGAAACTTCGGCTGGAAGACGGCGTTCGTCCTCGCGAAAGACTGGTACGAGGATTCGCAAGGCGTGTTGGATCGGATTCTGCATCTGTTGGAGGGGGGCGAGGATGTGGATGAAGAAGCGACACGCGAGGACCGGTGACGGAACCACGACCGAACGCCCATGGACACGAAGGAACTTGGGTGGTTTTTAAGGGAAAAGAAGGTTAGGATATAGGGATCGTCACCAACGAATTCGCTACCCACGAGAAACCCCATGAAAGACCTGTTCATTACTACTATCCTTTCCGCCTGCTTCGTCATGACATTTGACATAAGCACCCGCGCCGCGGAGTTGCCCCAGGGCATCGAAGTCGTTCTGGAAAACACGAAACCGCTCGAATTCTCGCGCGGGAGGCGTCTGCCGCTGTACCTGTGGCCGGCGATGGGGCTCGGCGACGTCGACGAGGCGACCGCGGAACGGATCGTCAAGCTGCTCGACGAGCGCGGGGTGGGCCTGATTTCCACCTGGCATCCCGGAGAAGACCGTCGCGAAAAAAGCCTGGCCGCGGCCCTGACGGTGGCGAAAGTGCAGGACCGGTTGGGACTTCGGGTGAACGTCAACGCGAATGCCTGTCACTATTCGTTCTTCAATGGAGACGAGAGGACCGCCCACGTCGACGAGGAGGCGAAGCCGTTCTGGGACGATTCGTTCGGCGAAGGGCACAAGATGGGCTGCCCGTTCGCGCTGGATTTCCGCCGTCAGCCGATGCGCGAACAGGTGGACTTCTTCGTCCGCGGGTACCACGAGGCCGGGGTTCCGCTGGACTTCGTCTTCGCGGACTGGGAAATCGATGGACCGCAGGAGTTCAACCGGGCCCATGCCGCGTCGAAGCGGTGCGTCCGCTGCCGCGCGCAGATCGAAAACATCGGCGACTTCGCTACGTTTCAGAAGACGCTTCGGGATTTGCGCTGCGACCTGACGAGGGAATGCTACAGCCGGCCGATCCTCGACCGGTTTCCGAAGGCGCTAATCGGCAATTACGCGGTCTACCCGAATAACGGGCTGCGGTACTGGTACGACTATTTCGAGGCCTTCGTCGAGGGGCAGCCGCACGTGCTCGACGGGAGGGCCCGGTATCGGCGTTGGAACGAGGACTTCGCGAGAACCGGATACACGTTCGCGATGCCGGTCGTCTACACGTGGTATCCGACGTTCGGATGGTATGACTTCGACGATCCGGACTACCGCTGGTTCTACAATATGCTGCTGGTGGCGAGTAACGCCGGAAGACATGCGCCGGCCGACGTGCCGATCATCACGTTCGTCCACTGGCACACGACGGCTCCGCCGGAGAACCCCGACCCGGCGGTCCGGCAGTTCAGCGGCGAGAAATACCAGGAACTGCTCTGGCACATGCTCCTGCGAGGACACGACACGTTCTTCCTCTGGTGCCCCGCGAGCGAAGCGGAGGAGGAAATCCGGCTTCTGCATCCCGTCTGGGCGGCCGCGCAGGAGTACGGCGAGTTTCTCAACAACGGAATTCCGGTGAATTTTGACGTGCCCGACCGGCCCGGGCCGGTTGTTTCGGGACTGCGTCTGGGCCATCGCGTTCTGATCCGCCGGACGGATTTCGGCGAATCGTTCGGGAACGTCGACCTGCACGTCGGTGACGAAACGCTTTCCGTTCCTCCCCTCACCGGCCGCTGCCGCGTCATGACGTTGAGAGGTCGCTGAAGGGTTGGATTTCGGCGGCCATGCGGAGGCTCCAAAGAAGCGGACTTTCGCGTCCGAGCGGTCAATCGCCCAGAATCCGTTTCACGGTCGATTCCATCGCTTTCGCCCAGATTTCGTAGCCCTGAACCGTCGGCAGGCGGTAATCGGGGGACTTGAAGAGCCCGTCCCGAATGGTTCCGTCTTCGTCGAGAAACTCCTGATTGACGTCGAGAAACTCGACTTTCGCGTCGTCCAGCTCGCGGATCGCTTCGCCGAGAATCCGATTGGTCTGACTCCCTCTAATGCGTGGTGGAACGTCGGCGGTCCGACCCTCGGGGATGATCCCCAACACGAGAATGGTCGAATTCGGCAGCTTATGCCGGAGTTCCGCTACGTTCAAGAGGATTCCCTCGACGATTTGAACCGCCGTATTATCATACAGATTCGATCCTCCGACATGGAGAACCACCAGTTTCGGGTCAAGGTCGCGAAAGTCCAGATCGCCGAGCCGCCACAGCAGTGATTGCGTCCGTTCGACCCCGTTGCACAGCGAAAGCACGCCCCGGCGGGCAAGGGATTCGCCCCATACCGATTCGACCAATTCTCGCTTGCCGATTCGGATGAGTTTGCCGTCGCCAATCAACAACAGATCGGCGGCGCCGGTTTCCGCGAGGCGCAGCTTGGACTGGTGATGCGCGGTGTGCCACGAGACGCTGCCCAGGGGCTTTGGCTCGATCGCCGAGTGGGACGTCTTCTCAGCATGAACCGCCGGCGATTCGAGGCCGGCGAAAGTCACCACGAAAAGAACGACAAGCCGCCCAATTCGGCCGTTCATTGAATTCTCTCCTGCAAACGAAAACGGGTGTGCTCGACGGTTCGAAAGACTGACATCCGAAAAACCTTAGGCTACCGCGCCGAACCTCTTATGTCAAGCGCAGATCCCGGGGGAAACCGTGAAGTTATTCATCAAGTTGGCGGCGTTCGCGGCTGAGCGTTTGCGCGAAAAGACGACGCGAGGCAAGTTCTCGGGCGTCCCGCCGGTTCGGCGCACCGAGTTCGCGAGCGATCCGCCGGAACACCTATGCCCCTAGTGCTTTGTCAACACTTGTTTTACGGGTTGGCAACATGGCGAAGCACCGCAATCTCCCGAGTGAATCCAAAACGGCAACCCGAACATTTACGCTTGACAAAGCACTAGGCGAATGTCTGAGTGTCTCTTGCGGAATTGCGCGCTGATTTAGTATAAACGTGATGCCGTCTTGGTTTTGGCGGGACGCTTCGGATTGTTTCCGGAGTCAGTGAACATTTACCGAAAAACTTCCGGGAGTATTTCAACCATGGGTGATATCACGCGGCGACGAATGATGCAATCGGGCATTTTCGGAACGGGATTCGTGCTCGGGGGCGGTCTTTCCGGTTTGGCGGCCGAATTGGAGTCCGTCTCCCTCTCCGAATCAGGGCCGCCGTACGGTCTGGAGGGCTTTTCCACCTATGCGGAGTATAAAGCGGCAAAGCGGGCGGCCCGTCAAGGGATCGAACCCGTTCCGGTTGATCCGGACAACCCGTCCATCTTGTTTCACGACTATCTCTGCCAGCGGTGCGGGCATTGTGACGAAGTTTGTACGGACCAGATGACCGTGTCCCATTACGACAGGCCGGGGGTGGCGAAGGAGAGGCACGCCTGCATCCATTGCGGTCAGTGCACCAATATCTGTAAACGCGGCGGGATGACGGAAAGGACCGAGTATCCGCGCGTTCGCAGGTTGGCGGAATACGACGACTTGGTCCTAATCGCTTCGACTTCTCCCGCGGTAAGAGTCGCGTTGGGGGAGTGCTTCGGTCTGGAGCCGGGAGCCGATTGCGAGGGGAAGATGATCGAGGCCCTGCGTCGAATAGGCTTCGATCACGTTCTGGACACGACATTCGCCGCGGACGTGACGGTGGTGGAGGAAGCGCACGAGCTGATCGCGCGGCTCGAGGCCAAAGGGGCGACCGGGACCGCCCTTCCGCAGTTTACGAGCTGCTGTCCTTCCTGGGTCGGTTTTCTGGAGCGCTTCTATCCAACTCTTCTTCCCCACCTGTCGACGGCGAAGAGCCCCGTTATGATTCAAGGAGCCGTGATCAAAACATGGTACGCCGAGAAAAACGGGATCGACCCCAAGTCCATCGTGAACGTTGCCTGTACGCCATGCACCGCGAAGAAGTTCGAGGTTTCCCGGCCTGAAATGAATGCGTCGGGACGCTACCTCAAGGATGAGTCGATCCGCGATATGGACTGCGCCCTGACCTGCCGAGAGCTGGCGCAGTGGATATTCGAGAGTCGTGTCCGGTTTCACGAACTCCCGGACGGAAAATACGACTCGATCATGGGGCGCGGAAGTGGCGGTGGAATGATCTTCGGAAATACGGGCGGAGTGATGGAGGCGACCCTTCGCGCGGTTTGGAGGTACCTCACCGGTACGCCGGCGCCGGCTTCGCTTCTGGAGTACAAACCCGCCCGAGGGCTCGCGAGCGTTCGCGAAGCGTCATTGCGGATCGACGGGAGAACGTTGCGGGTTGCCGTCGTCCATGGTACCGCGGCCGCGAGGCTGCTCCTCGATGAAATCCTCAAGGGGACCGTCAAGTACGATTTCGTGGAAGTGATGGCCTGCCCGGGCGGTTGCATCGGCGGAGGCGGACAGCCCAAGCCCGGCGGCAACGGACGCCCCGACGATAATCTGCGACTCGCACGCATCAAGGGTCTCTATGCGAAGGACGAGAGACAAAGGATCCGCTGCGCCACTGACAACCCCGACGTCAAGACCGTCTACGAGGAGTTTCTTGGACAACCCCTCGGCGGCCTGTCTCGCGAATTGCTTCACACCAGGTACCGAGCGGGAACCGGGTGAGGACCCGCCGGAACCAACGAACCGGCGCTCCGGGTTCCGACCTCGAAGGAACCGCTCGCGAAACCACTTTTTCGGCGGGTAGCCGGCGGAATACGGCCTTCATTTCGCCAAGGACCGCCGGCTTGCGAAGAATAACGCGGACCCTCACGCTTCCGGCGTCTTCGGCAGATCGAGCGTGTCGGCCGGGACCATCTTCCGATTATCCTTGTCCCAGGCCATCATGCGGCCGCTCCGCCACGATTCGTTCGCCATGCAGACGGCGCTGACGCCCGCCATGCCGAGATCGACGGGACAGCGGAGGGGTTCGCCGTTGCGCATGCAATTATGCAGGTTCGTGTGGTGCAGGTGGATGTCTTCGGCGCCCGTCTTCTTGTGTTCGGCGAGGACCTCGCCGTCCGGGTCCTTCGCGACCCACCCTGCTCCGGTGAATTCGAGCGTGCCTCCGTGGCCGCGCACGAGGTGGTCGACGCCCCTCTTGTTGCTCATCGTGCCGAGGACGTAGACCGTCATTCCACGCGGGTATTCGCAAATCATCTCGAAGTTGTCCGGCAGATCGCGGCCGTCCGGCCATTGCCAGATGCCTCCCATCCCGACGACGCGGCGCGGGTACATCAGGTCGCACGCCTTCATAATGCGGGTGATGCGGTGAATGAACAGGTCGGTGCAGATACCACCGGAGTAAGCGGAGTAATTCCGCCACTCGAAATAGTGACGCGGGTTCCAGGGAACCTTGGCCGCGTCACCGAGCCAGGCATCCCAGTCGAGGTCGTCCGGCTTCGGCATGTTCTCGTCGAGGCCGCCGATCCGCCAGGGCCCCTGGTTCGCCTCGTACCGGCGGACGTATTCGATTTGAGCCTGGACCACCCGTCCGATGATCCCCTCGCGGATTGCCTGGCCGGCCGACTCGTAACTGTCGTCGGACATCCCCTGGACGCCGATCTGAACCGGAAGCTTGGTTTCTTCCTGCTTCTTGAGAACCGCCAGCGCCTCTTCGATCGTGTGCGTCATCGGCTTCTCGCAGTAGACCGCCTTGCCGGCGTCGAGGGCCGCCAGAATCATCTCGGCATGGCGGTGTTCGGGGCTGCCGATCGTGACGTAGTCGAGTTCCTTGATGTCGAGCGCTTCACGGTAATCGGCGGTCGATTTGGGGGCCTCGACCACCTTCGCCCCCTCGTCCGCCCGGGTCTTCCAACAATCGGCGACGACGACCGGTTCCAGGTTGTTCTTTTCGCGAAGGTCCTTCAACGCCCTGAGATGAGCGGTTCCCATTCCCCCGACCCCGATGAAGCCGTGGCGGATTCGGTCGTTGGCCCCGAGAACCTGGCCATAACTCCTGGCGTTCATGGCGGAAACGGCGGCCGTAGCAAGGGAAGCGGTACCCAGAAAACGGCGGCGCGAGACGTTTGTCGGCTTTGGCATTGGGAATCTCCTTATTGTGAGGGGAAGGCTTGTGTTTGGTG
>CAZFQG010000092.1:0-24583 GCA_964520785.1 uncultured Planctomycetaceae bacterium
ACACTGCGTTTTCAAACACTACAAAAACCTCAGAATATTGCCGCGTGAGGTATAAGACGTTCGGCGACCCTACGGCTGGATGTCGGATATCTTATCAGACCGGCGAGCCCGCAAATAATGCCATAAGGCGAGCGGCACGTGCAAATGCACCGCTCAGTCACATTCTCGCCGGGTTTGAATGCTCCCGGCAGGTCGCCAACCGTTACCGACACGAACTTCATTGTGATCGGTCGGCAAGACCGGGTCAACGGATTCTTTTTCTCACCGGACCTGAGGTGATAGCGCGAACGGGGGGTAGACTTGAGCTTTTATGGGGAAAGGTTTTGCGGCCTGACGTGCGGGCCGAAAAGAGTTTTCGCGCAGAAGGGATTTTGGACCGTCCGCCCGGACCGGGGGGCGGCCGCGCCGACGGTTTTCTACGAGTTGCTCTTTCTGCCGCTCGCCTTCGCTTCCGTTCGTCAAAACCACTCCAGCGGCACCACCGTCATATAAATCGACGTCTTCCCTTCGTGGCTGGAATAATAGCTTACCCACAGTTTCTCCTCGTGAACACACATCCCGGGGTAGCTCGTATCTCCGCCGCTGGGAAGGCGCAGAATCTGCGTCGTCCGCCCGTTGTCCTCCAACCGGACCAAGACGGTCCTCGCGCCCCGCGGCCCATACAGTCGGCTGCCCAGAACCCACGTCCCGTTCGGAAGGCGAATGGCATCCGGTCCGCCCAGCTTCATGTCGATATCGTGCCACGTCCAATCGGTATACGGCGCCTTTGCGCGCCCCAAGTGTCCTCGCGGTTTCCCGTCCTCGTCGCGGACGAACATCCGCATCGTCCCGTCCGGCTCGAATCGAACCGTCGTTTCGTTCGGACGTCCCGGCAAGTCAAAGGACTTCACCAAATCGTAGCGAATGCCGTCGGTCGTCTTCACCAGGTGAAGCCCCCACGGATCCTGATTCATCTGATAGACCACGCCGTATCCGACGCCTTCGTTCCACGTGACCCGCCACAGCCAATCCATCTCGGAACGGATGCGCTTGTCGATCTCCACCGCCGTCACCGGACCGAACCCTTCTTCCGGATTTGACATGAACGCCACCTGCGAAACTCGCTTCAGCAGTTGGCCCTTCTCGTAATACGAGCCCCCCATGGCCGTCATCAACCGCTCGTCGGGGGTGACGCACAGCTTTGAATCGCGGAGATCGATCCCCTCCTTCGCGAGCAAATCGACCGACTCCCACTCCTTTCCATTGTCCGACGCGATCACGCGAATCTTCCCATCCCCTTCGCGCGTCTTCGGCACGTGCGCGGTACTCTCGCGGAATGTGCAGTAGAATCGGCCCTTCCAGCGAATCAAATCGGTAAACGCGTTATGCTCACCCGCGTCCCAGATTTTCCGCACCTCGGTCCGTTTCCTCGTCAATTCTCTGAAAACCGCCTCCTCCTCCGCGTCAAACGTCCGTCCGTCCGGGTGCAGCAGATCGTGGAACCACCGTTCGGGAACCGCCGCCCCTTTCTTCGATCCCCATGGAAAGATCGTCTGCGTCTTCCCGGAAACAAGTCCCCAGTTGATCGCCCCGACGCCCGCCTCTTTCATCACCGGCAAGTGCGACGCCGGCACGCTCTCCGGACGTTTCATCCATTCGGTGCAAATCACCGGCCGGTTGTGTTGCCTCATCTTCGCGATCATGCCCTTGAGGCTTTCCACCGGCCCATAATCATGAAACGTAATCACGTCCGACGCCGCCGTCTGATACTCCGTCAGCGGGTCGTCTTTCATATACCACACGCCCACGCTCAGCGGCTGCGACGGCTTTGCCGAGCGCGCCCACTCGAACGCCTCCTTCACGAGCGGCAGCGACTTCACTCCTTGCCCGCCGTTTCCCGGCTCGTTGTAGAGGTCCCACAGGAGGATCCGATCGTCCTTGGCGAACGTGCGTACGACATCCTTCACGTATGCCTCCAAACGGCCCCACTGACTCGGATCGTTCACTACCGCCTTGCCGGGGCTCTGGAGCCACCCGGAATTATGTACGCCGGGAATCGGCTCCGGCTGCTTTCCGATCTTCGGGTCATCATTCCAGCAGTCGTCGAAGAGCACGAACATCGGTCGAATACCGTGTTGCCGCGCGATTTCCAGGAACCGGTCGATGCGTTCCTTGAAGCCTTGCTTATCCGCCTGCCACGCCAGGTCGTGCAGATAGACCCGAGCGGTGTTGAACCCCAAATCGGCCGCCCAGCCCAACTCCCGGTCGATCGTGTCGGGATCGAACGTCTCCGCCTGCCACATTTCCAGTTGGTTGATCGCACTGGACGGGATGAAATTGCACCCCACCAGCCATGGTTGCGCGGCGCCCCAGGTTTGGGCGCGGTCGACGGACCAACGTCCGCTGATGCCCGGATCGTCGCAGCAGAACGCCGGGGTCAGAAGAAACGGAACCACGGACAAACAAAATACAGACTTCACGGTGCTTCTCCTTTTCGAGGGGGAGGACGGCTCAACGAGGGCGGGGCAATACCCGAGCGACTCGGCACGATGGCGAATCCCGCATTCCCTCCAGTATAACGGAGATGTCCGCCACCCGCGAGGCCGCCAAACGCCCCCGCCTCCACAGGGCCGCCAAGGCAGTGGACGCGTACCGATCTCGGATGCCGTGCTTAGTCGTTTTTCGTATGCCTCGCGTCAACGGCAACTCTCCTAATTTCCACTACAGGTGGCCTTGATCCATTGAAAAGAATCACCTCGCGTGCCCATAAAAAGGGGGGTACGTGGATGCGGCGGGGCTCTCTAACTGGGATTTGTGGAACGCCTCGTGTGTGGTAATGTTAATGGTCAATCCTGGATGGTCCCTCGGCCGCTTCGCCAGATTGCCCACTCTTGCCGCCTTGAAGCCGGGATGGGCCGCGCGAACGAGACCCGCTGACGGAGTTTTGTCCGGAAGAAAGAACAACCACGTAATTCAGAGGCCAACATGGATGGTCGGCCCCTTGGGCGCGCCGCGACGGAGTCGCCGGTCGTCGCCTCTCCCAAACCGCTGGAAGTGAGCGTCCTCCTGCCGGCATACAATGAGGAGGCCGCGATCGTTTCCGTTTTGAGCGAGATCGTCGACTCCCTCGCCGGAGAACCGGTCCGATACGAGATCCTCGTCGTGGACGACGCCTCGACGGACGCCACCGCCGGCAGGGCCGAGGCGTTCGCGCGGCAGTGCCGTCATTGCGAGGTCCGAGTTATCCGGAGACCCATCCGACAGGGGGCGGGAGCGGCGAGAAAAACCGGGATTCGTGCCGCCAGGGGAGACATCGTCGTCATGCTGGACGCCGACGGCACCTATCCCGCCGAATGTATTCCCGCCCTGTTGAAGTACTTTCCCGCATACGACCAAGTCAACGGTGCGCGGACGAGCGAGCAGGGGACGATGCCTTGGCTTCGCCGGCCGGCGAAGTGGTTTATCCGGAAGCTTGCCTGCTATCTGACGGGGCATCGGATTCCGGACTTGAATACGGGGCTGAAGGCTTTCAAGCGAGAAGCGATGCTGCCCTGGTTATGGGTCGTCCCCAACGGTTTCAGTTGCGTGACGACGATGACGCTGGCGTTCCTGACGAACGACCGGCTCGTGAAATACGTGGCCGTTCCGTATCGGCGCCGGATCGGCCGCAGCAAGTTCCATCCGCTGAAAGACACCGCCGCCTATCTGGGGACGGTCATTCGGATGGTGCTCTATTTCCGCCCTATGAAGGTATTCCTGCCCCTTTCCATGTTGGTCGCGGGGATGGGCTTCGCGAAGAGCTTTCTGAGTTTCCGACTGACCGGTTCCATGCAGGAATCGGACGTCGTTCTCCTGACCGCCGGCTTCATGACCGCCATGTTCGGAATGCTTGCGGAAGTGATCGTCGCGCACCACCGGCGGTGAACCGGAGCCATCGTAAAGCACCCCGTTCATTTCGAAAAAAGCCATGTCGTATTCTTTCGTCATTCAATCCGGAAGTACCCTGCCGGGGACGGATTTCAATCCCACCGGGAAAAGCTGCGTTCCGGGGACGAGCGTCGGCCGCGATCGCAACAAGGACGCGAACGCCGAAGAGTTTCATCGGGACTTCCGTCGGCGCCGAATCTATCTTCGCGTTGCGCTTGATTCGATTCCGCGACTATTGGGGGCCATGGATCGTAACCCGATGAGTCCGACTTACGGTTGCCTCGACCGCCAGTACTGGCACTACCGGACGGCTGATTTCGCGTCGGAGATGTACCAGGAAGGGGTCCTCGCTTTGGCGTACGCTCAAGGGCTCGATATCCCCGGCAACAAGTGGTACAACGAACCGCGATTGCGGGAACTGGCCGTCGCCGGAATCCGCTTCGCCGCGCGGCACGGCCGCGCGGACGGTTCCTGCGACGACTATTATCCGTTCGAGCGGGCCCTCGGGGCGGCCGTCTTCTCGCTACAAGCCTGCGCGGAGGCTTATCGAATCCTGCGGCTGAGCGACGCGGAATTGGAGGCGTTCCTCCGCCGCCGGGCGGATTGGATCATGGATCACGGTGAGTCGGGACGCCTGGCGAATCACCACGCTCTGGCGGCGCTGGCTCTGGCAAGAGTCTGCGAGATTACCGGAAAGCCGCGTTACAAGGCGGGAGCGCAGAAGTCGCTTCAGCGCGTTCTCGCGTGGCAACACGAGGAAGGGTGGTTCGAGGAATACGGCGGGGCCGATCCCGGTTACCAGACCGTCACGATAGACTGCCTCGCCAAACTCCGCTTCCTGTGGGGAATGGAGCAACTGGACGCCCCTCTGCGCCATGCGGTCGCCTTCGCGAGTTGTTTCGCGCATCCCGATGGAACCTACGGCGGCGAGTACGGAAGTCGTGGAACCTCCCTCTTCTACCCGCATGGGATGGAATTGCTCGCCCGAGCCGATCCCGGCGCGGCCGAACTGGCGGACTGTTTCCTGCGTACCCTCGAAGAGGGAACCGCGGCCGATTTCTCGGACGATCGGCTCTTTGCGCACCGGCTGGGAAATCTTTTCGAGGCCTATCGCGATTGGGCGCCCTCGCGGCCGGCGCAGGAATGGGCCGAAGAATCGCCTCGCGACCGGCACTTTCCGGCCGCCGGATTAATGGTCCGCGGCGGAGCCGCCGACAAGACGATCGTCTCCACCGCCCGCGGAGGCGTTTTCCGGCATTACGTCGAGGGCCGCCTCGCGGCCGTCGACGCGGGATTGATTTTGGAGACCTCCGAGGGACGCCTCGCCGTATCGCAATTGCATTGCGCGGCGGGAGAGTCCGCCGATCCTTCGGACGAGAGATACGTGGAAGTCCGTTTCGAAGGGGAGAGGGTCGCCTCGGTAACGGTCGGCGGCCCACTCCACTGGACTCGATTCGAAACGGCCACCCCGTTGAAACAGGCCGCCCTCCATCTGGGAATGATCTCGGCGGGGCGGTTTTGCCGAACACCGGTACGCCGACTCTTGCAGCAACGGCTGATTACCGCGCGCCGCGGCGCCCCGGTACGTCACGCGCGAACCTTCGAATTCCATTCCGAACATCGCGAACCGGAAAGATCCCGTACGCGGCCCGCTCTGCGGGTGATCGACGTCGTCGAACTGACCGACCCGCGGCTTCGCGTTGGGCGGATGGCGTTCGGCGGAGACTTGCGGACCGGTTACACCGCCGCCTCCGGCATAGACCAACCGGCTACGCTCGTCCCTTGGCACGACCTCGGTGAGAGGATCGCGGCACTGAACAAGAACCGCCGGGTCGAGATCATCCGTGAATTCCCCTAACGTTACACGAGACGCCCATGCCGGTTGAATCGGAATTTCTCTTCTGCACCTGCCAACGAGGCGCCGAAAATGCGCTGAAAGCGGAGGTGGCGAGGGTCCGAGCCGACTTGCGCTTCGCGTACTCGCGAGGAGGGTTCGTGACGTTCAAAATGCCGCCGGGCGACCGGCTCTCGCCGGTTCCTGGACGCGACTGGGTATTCGCTCGGACACGGGGTGTTTCACTCGGGCGCCTCGACGCGACCGTACCGGATGAGGTCGTCGCCGCCGTCGTGAGGCGGCTGCAGGAATCGGGCACGGCCGAACGGTTTTCACGAATTCACGTTTGGTCCTGTGATCCCCGATTGCCGGGAGACCAAGGATGGGAACCGAGCATATCGGAGGAATCGCGGAGGCTCCGTGAGGAACTGACGGGGGCGCTGGCGTCCGACGGAATGTGCGACGCGGACCAGAAGACGACGGCCGCCTACGGCGATCCCATCCTGGACTGTATTGAGGTCCAGCCGGGAGAATGGTGGCTGGGCCGGCACCACGTGGACGATTATCCTTCGCGGTGCCCAGGCGGCATTCCGCCTATTTCGCTTCCGGAGGAGGCGCTCAGCCGCGCGTGGCTGAAAATGGAGGAAGCGCTACGGTGGTCCCGGTTTCCGCTGAAAAGAGGCAGTCGGTGGGCCGAACTGGGTTGTGCGCCGGGGGGAGCCGTGCAGTGTCTTATCCGGCACGGAATGGAAGTAATAGGGATTGATCCGGCCGAATTGCCTCCCGAACTCCTCGCGTTGCCCGGCTTCCACCATATCCGCCGCCGCTCGAAAGATGTTCGTAAACGCGAATTCCGCAAGACCCGGTGGCTCGCCGCGGACATGAATGTTTCGCCAAACTATACCCTCGACTCCGTCGAAGAGATCGTGATGCATCCCGAGGTGCAAATCCGCGGCGCTCTACTCACATTGAAGTTGATGGATTTATCCCATGTCGATCAAATTCCCCAGTTTATCGCGCGTGCCTCAAGCTGGGGGTTCAATATGATTCGTGCCAGGCAACTTTGCTTTAATCGCCGTGAAATCTGTTTGGCAGCGATCAAGACGCCGTTTCGGCGTAGGCCGGTCTCTTTACCATCTTATCAGGACTCGCTAACCTGATTGGTAATATCGGTAAACGCTGCAAGCAAGACCCATGGTCCTCAAGGCGGCGTGCCTTCCGTGCCGAAATCGGTGAAGTAGTCGGTCCGCCGTGTCTTTTCTCTTGCAGAAACATCGACTGCAACCCCTCCCCACGACATCCAGCCTGACATCCTCGTAGCCCCACCTTTTTTATTTTCGAGGGTTTTTTATCGACACCTGAGAAGCCCAATTTGCGCTATAGGTGGCCGAAGTCCGTTCACCCCATTACACCGCAAGGTCTAGTGATTTGTCAACACTGAAGCCGTGGGTTGGCGATAACGGAAAAACCGTAATTGCCTAGACGAAACAAGAAACGCCAACCCGAGTATTCGCGTTTGACGAAGCATTTGTGGGAAATCGTTCGGCTTGGACCCCGCGACCCTCGAACAGGAGACAATGAATGAACCACGTTGCTCGACCCCGGTTCGGCTTGCGTCTCGCAAGCCGTCTGCTCAAGGGGCTTCTACTTCGCGTGACGGTCCTTACGGCGGTTTTTCTCTCACTAAAGGCGAGTTGTCTTGCCCAGGAAACGGCGGAAGGAGGGAGTCTTTCGCCCGCGAGGATTCACTTGGGGGCACCGTCGGAGAAATCGGCCGATGCCGCGGCAACCGGCGAGCCGGAGTCGGCGGATTCTACCGCGGAGGCTCCGGGACGGGGTTCTTCCGAGGAACGGTCCGAGGCACGGAGACCAAAGACCCTTTCGACGAATCAGGAAGATCAGGAAGAGGGAAACGCAGAGACTCCGGAAAAAGAACCCCAGGCGGAGAAAACCGAGGGTGTTCCAGAGGGCGCCGAAAACGAGGATGGCGGGCCGAAGTCCACGGAAGACCCGACCGAGCCGACCGAGCCGACCGAGCCGACCGAGGAAGAGACTCGTTCCGAATCGCCTTCTCGTCCCACTTCGGGTACCGGCGCCCACCCATTGGCGGAAGGAATCGTCGCCTTGTTGGCGGAGGAAATCACCAACGGTTTCAAGCAACGGAAGATCGAATCCAACTTCGCCCGATTCCGCGCGTATGCCGGTGCTAAGCTGAACGCGACGGCCGGCCCGCACACCGGTTCCGAGATCACGGGGAACTGCCGGTTGCGTTGGTACGATCATTTGTTGCGGAATCCGCTGGAGGCGCCGGTCCAGGCGGAGGCGTTCACGCGAGTCCTCCACGAGGCGGCTCGGTGCGATCATGAAGGGCTCGACGCGGTCGTCGCCATCGCGACGGACCGGTTGGATCTGAAGGGAGATAAGGCGCGGACGCTTCCGTCTCCGAAGACCCCGGCCGAGGCGCTGGACCAAGTCGAACGATCTCTTATCGAGGCGAACGCGGCCTATGCCGCGGCTTTGGCTCCGCTATCCCGGAGAGAGATCGGCGAGCTGACGAAAAGCCTTTACCAGGCCCTGACGGGACAAGGCACGGTCGGGCATACTTTTTCGGATCGGAGTAGTGCCCGGCGAATGGTGGATCTTCTGGAGAAGATGGACCGTGGCGCCGTCATGGCCGGAGCGCGTGCTCTGGTTCCCCTGACCGACAAAGTTCTTCTGGACCAACTCGCCGATCTGTCCGTGGACGGGAGCCTCTCGGTGAAGGGCGTGACCGGAACGGTCGTGGGTCTTTTGCGGACACCTTGTGGAGACATCGTCATCGGCGGACGCGGCGACAACACGTACCAATTGGACGAAATCCCCAATCTCGCGGCGGTGATCGATCTGGGCGGGGACGACACGTATATCGACGGAGTCTGCAACTATCACCGTCCGGTCCTCGTGATCTTGGACCTGGACGGGAACGACACCTACCGCGCAAGCAAACCGGGCGTTCAGGGTGGAGCGAATCTCGGGTTTTCCCTCTTGGTTGACCGGGCCGGTGATGATGTCTACCAAGCGAAGGACCTGGCGCAGGGTTCCTGTGTCGGTGGAGTGGGAATCCTGGTGGATCACGGAGGCAACGACGCGTACCTCGGGGTCCGCCGCGTCCAAGGTCAGGCGATCGGGGGAATCGGCATGCTGATCGACCGCGACGGCAACGACCGTTACCACGCGGCGATGTGGGCGCAGGGTTTCGGCGGTCCGCTCGGCTTCGGGCTTCTCGAGGACTCCGACGGCCACGACCGCTATTACGCCGGCGGACTCTACCCCGATTCTTACGAAGAGACGCCCGGATATGAAGGCTGGGCTCAAGGAGTCGGCGCGGGAATCCGTCAGGTGGCCAACGGCGGGATCGGCGTTCTGCTCGACGGCGGCGGGGACGACGTGTACGAGTTCGACTACCTTTCTCACGGCGGTGGGTATTGGTTGGGCATGGGTTTCGCGAGGGACTTCGACGGAAATGACAAGCGGCTCGGCGCGACGCGAACCGCCTACAACGGCGGTCCGCGGACGGAACGGCGTTTCCAGCGGTTTGGGAACGGCTGGGGCTGCCATTACGCCCTCGGATTCTGCTTCGATGATCGCGGTGACGACATTTACGACGGGACGATCATGGGAACGGGCTTCGGTTGGGACGTGGGAATCGGCGTCCTCGTCGATTTCGAGGGGAATGACCAATACCTGGCGACCGGTGGCGGAACCCAGGGGAACGGCGCCCAGGCCGGCATGGGAATCCTGTTCGACTACGCCGGAGACGATGTCTACCGCGGCAACGGCCAAGGCCGCGCCTCCTCTTCCATTTCTTATCATGATCTGCCACAGTGCGGTGGAAACTTCAGCTTCGTCATCGACTACGGGGGAACCGATCGCTACGGGTCCGGCGCCAGGAATAACAGCTACAACATGCGCGGAAGCGCCGGCGGGTTCCTGATCGACCGACCGAAGGCGTCGGAACTCGAAGAGACGCAAAGCCAAACGGCGGAGGAGACCACTGACGAAAAGCCCAAGGTGCGGCAAGGGGCGACGAGAAACGCCACGAGGCGCCGCTCCTAGAACCCATCGCAAGAAGAGCCGTTTCGGAGACTACATTCCATGGCATATTACAATCGCGCGTTTTTCGTGATCCTCGTCGGTTCTTTCGCCGCGTGTGCGGGGTTCCACTTCGTCCAACCGGCCGCCGCTCGAGAAGGAACGGTATTGATCGACGAATACTTCGCCCCCGGCGACGAAGCGAATCAAGTCGATTACGAAAAGGAGGAAGCCGAATCGTCGGCCGGGGCGAAGATCATGACCCTCAATCCTCCGGGCCCCGCGGCCGCGGACAAGACGACCGATCCGAAGAAAGAAGGCGAGTCGGCCGAGATGATCCCGGTCGAGGAGAAGCCCAGCGCCGGCGCAAAGGAACACGGCGACTCGCGATCCGGCGATCCTCCACGCGCGGAACCCGCCGACGTCCCGCTCACGCCCCTGTCGGAAGACCTGCTCCGGCTCCGCGCGGAGGTCCGCAACACCGTCGGAGAGTGTTTCCGTCACCGGCTCGATACCGAAAACTTCACCGCCGCCGATCTTCTGAATGTCTGCCTGGCCTACGGATGCGACGCCGAGGTCCGAGACATGAGCCGGGAGGGAAGGGGAGAGCCGGTCAACGCCTTCGTGTGCCTATGCTGGAATCTTCCGTCGGCCGGGTTCGAACTCCTCCGGCTCGATAACCGCGGGGAGATCATCCCTCGAGTCGGATACGGATACCAGCAATACCCGGGCCAATTCCTGGCGGTACTCGCGCTTGCCCGGGTCTCGGAGGAGTACCCGATCCGAGTGGGGAAGAAGTTGGGTAAGGTAAGCGACCTCGTCGAGTACGAAAAACGCTCTTGTCGGGCCGGAATGGACCAATCGATGAAACTCATCGGTCTCTTCCGATACGTGACGGACGACAAGCCGTGGAAGAACGATCTGGGAGAAACGTGGACCAAGGAGCGGTTGATCGAAGAGGAGTTGAACCGCGCGCAGATGTACCTGCCCAATGGCGGCCTGAACCACCTGATCGGCCTTTCCTACGCGCTCGATCGCCGTACGCGCCGCGACAAACCGATGACCGGGGAGTTCGGGCGAGCCAAGAATTACATCCAGGAATACATCACCTACGCCGTCAAGCTTCAAGACGCCGATGGAAGCTGGCATCCCGGCTTCTTCGAGTACCAAGGAAAAGGAGGGTCCGTGGAATCGAGGCTCCGCTCGACCGGCTTTACGTTGGATTGGCTGGTCACCTGCCTCTCCGACGAGCAACTTCGTTCCGAACCGGTCACCAAGGCGGTAAAATACGTCACGTCCGGCCTCAACCGGGTTCACGCCCAGCGGAGCGTCGATTTTACCAGCAGCCGGGCCATTCAAGGCCGAATGCACGCGATCCGAGCCCTCGTCGCCTACGACACGAGGGTCTTCCAGCCGTTCGACGAGCCGCCGCCGGAAACGGAAGAGCCCGGGCCGGATGACAAAACGGTGTTCCTTGCGCCGCCGAGCCGATAGAGCAAAATCCCGGAAAAAAATAAGGGGTGTCAGGGTCGCGGGTGTGGAACTTGGGCTAATCGCCGGCGGAAAGCCGCGGCGGAACGGGAAGGCGGATGGCGAATTGGGTACCGCGGCCCGGTTCACTCTGGATGCTGACGGTGCCGCCGTGCGCTTCAATGATCTTTCGAGTCGTCGGCAACCCCAATCCGCTTCCTCCTCCCTTGGTCGAGAAAAAGGCGTCGAACACTTTGGCCTGGGTTTCCTCGTCCATACCGGGTCCGGTATCGATGACGTCAAGCCCGACTCCCTCGGGGGTCGGGTACGTCTTCAGGATAATCTGGCCCGGTTCTCCGTTGAGGGCTTGTTCGGCATTGATCAAGAGATTCAAGAGGGCGCCTTGAAAGGCCTCTCGGTCGAGAAGAACGGTCGGTAGATCACCGGTAAGGTAATCGACCAACTCGATGCCGACCTCGCGTGCCCGCGGCCGGAAGAACTCGACGGTCCGTTTAACCTGCTCGTTCAAGACGGTCGGCTCCTGACGAAGGCGGCGGACCTTAGCGAAGTTCAAGAAATCATCAAGCAGAGTTTGCAGCCGCTGACACTCGCGTTGGACGGTTTCGATCTTGCGCAACGACCGGCGGATCTTGGCGTCGTCCTGTCCGGCGAAATCCTCCGCCAAAAGTTCCATATTCAGGCTAATCGTGGAAAGCGGATTCTTGATTTCGTGCGCCAACCCGCCGGCGAGGCGCGCAATCTCGGTATATCGCTCCAACAACGCGCCGGAGTCGGACTTGGCGGAATGGAGATTCGGATCGAACGCGGCCATGATCCACGTCAAGGCGATGCTATACGTTCTACTCTTCGGTCTGGTCCTTGTTCAGCTCCTTCTTCGCGGCACGATGGCTGAGTTTGACGCGATCCTGGTCATCCACGAGAATCACCTTCACGTCCAAGATATCACCCACTTTGCACACGTCGCCGACGCTGGAGACGTAAGAGTCGGAAAGTTCGCTAATATGACACAACCCGTCCTTGCCGGGGAGGATTTCGATGAAGGCGCCGAAGTCCTTGACGCTGATGACCTTCCCACGGTAGATTTTGCCCACTTCGACCGAAGCGGTCATCGCCTCGATTCTCGCCAGCGCTTCTTCGGCACGTCCGCCTTCGATGCTTGAAATGCAAACGACGCCGTCGTCGTCCACTTCGATCACCGTGCCGGTCTCTTCCTGGAGGGCTCGAATATTCTTGCCTCCGGGGCCGATCAGAAGGCCGATCTTGTCGGGATCGATCCGCGTCCGCAAAAGCCGCGGCGCCCAGTCGGAAATGGAATCGCGCGGTCGCGAGATTTCGGTGAGCATGTGCCGCAAAATCTCGATCCGTGTCTCCCGCGATTGGGCGAGCGTTTCACGGATGATGTTCTCGCTGATGCCGGCGATCTTCAGATCGAGCTGGATGCCGGTAATCCCGTTTTGCGTGCCGGCGATCTTGAAATCCATGTCGCCGAAGTGGTCTTCGTCACCAAGGATGTCGGTCAGAAGAACGTACTTGTCGTCGGTCTCCTTGACCAGACCGATAGAGATACCGGCGACGGGATTCGAAATCGGCACTCCGGCCGCCATGAGGCCGAGGGTGGCGCCACAAACGGAGGCCATCGAACTGGAACCGTTCGATTCCAAGATGTCCGAAATGATCCGGATCGTATAGGGGAAGTCCTCCTCGGACGGCAGAACCGATTGAATACTCCGCTCCGCCAGCGCTCCATGCCCGATTTCGCGCCGGCCCGGTCCGCGAATCGGACGCACTTCGCCCACCGAAAACGACGGGAAGTAGTAATGCAGCATGAACTTCTGCGTGTATTCCTCGACGAGCCCGTCAACGCGCTGTTCATCTCGACCGGTTCCCAGCGTCACCGTAATGAACGCCTGGGTCTCGCCGCGCTGGAACAGGGCCGAGCCGTGGACCCGCGGGAGCAAGTCCACCTTGCATGCAATATCGCGAAGCTCCCTTGCGCCGCGGCCGTCCGGGCGGGTTCCCGAAAGAATCTGATCTCGGACGACTCTTCCCTCCAGAGAATGCCAGGCCTGGTTGAATCGCTCCAACTCAATCGCGCCTTCCGCGTCGGGGTCGGGAATGAACTCCGCGGTCGCCTCTTCCTTAGCCGCCTGGACCGCGTCGGCACGGGCCAGTTTGCCTTCCGTTCGCTTGGCCTCGTTCAATCTGTCATAATACTTCTCCGTAAGGGCCTCGTCAAGACCGTCCGGCTCGGGAATCTCGTACTCGGCCTTCTGGACCCCGGATTTTTCGGCCAAGGACTTTTGCAGCGCGCAGATTTCCTTGATGTACTCATGGGCCTTCATGACGGCGTCGCCCATGAGGCCTTCCGGCATTTCTTCGGCGAATCCCTCGATCATCAGAACCGCCTCTTCGTTGCCGGAAACGATCAAATCCAGTTCGCTCTCCGCCAACTGGGAGTACGTTGGGAAGGGAATGAATTCTCCGTTGATGAATCCCAGGCGAACCGATGCCACCGGTCCGAGAAAGGGAAGAGGGGAGACGGCCAAGGCGGCCGATGACCCGTTCATCGCCAAGACGTCGCCGTCGTTCTCGCGGTCGCTCGACATCACGAACGACTGCACCTGCACCTCATCGTGAAACCACTCCGGAAAGAGCGGCCGAATGGGCCGGTCGATCAATCTCGACGTGAGCGTCTCCTTTTGGGTCGGCCGACCCTCACGCTTCAAAAAACCGCCGGGAAACTTCCCCGCGGCCGCCACCCGTTCACGATAGTCGCAAGTCAACGGGAAAAAGTCAATTCCCGGTCTTGCCGGGCCGGTCGCCGCGGCGCAAAGCACCACGGTTTCACCGTATTGGACCACGCAACAGCCTGCCGCTTGCTTGGCGAGTTCTCCGGTTTCCATGGAGAGGACTTCCGCCCCAATCCGCTTTTCAACACGTACTTTCAAGACTCTTCACCTTCCAACATCTTACGAGGGAAAGTACGCGACCGCACTCGACACTTCTCGAGAAGAAGAATGACTCAAAGACAACCTGCGCTCACCGAACCGACCAAAACCCCCCGGATGAACTCATGGAGCCCGATCGAATACGATCTTTGCGCAACGAAAGTGGGAAAGCACGCCCGGCGCGGCCGACGTTATTTACGGATGTCCAAACGACGAATCGTATCCAAATAGCGCTGCGGGTCCACCCTTTTGAGATAGTCCAACAGGCGGCGTCGCCGACTCACCAACATCAAGAGCCCGCGACGGCCGGCGAAATCCTTCTTATGAGTCCGCAAATGGCCCGTGAGTCCGTTGATCCGCGAGGTCAAAATGGCAATTTGAACCTCCGGCGAACCGGTATCGGTGTCGCTCTTCTTGAACTGTCCAATGAGTTCCGTCTTCCGCTCTTTCGTAATGGTCATTTGCTTCAGCAAATCCTCCCGACAACCGACACAGGGTGATTTCTTCCCACATTACCAAAAATAGAAAAACGCCAAATATGCCCAACTAGGCCTTTAATAATCCGAAACACAAACTGCGGCGTTCCCGGTAATGCGCGTTGAACCCCTTCGACTGCGATTACGACTTTACCTCTAAACCTAGACACAACTTTGAATAATTAATACTCGGTTGCGTTAGTTTATCACTGAGCTTTTTTTTTTCAACCCGGGTTACGAACCATTTTCTCGAAAAATGAACAACACGCCCCGGAGGACCCCCCATTCGGCTCGTAAGAGCCGGAAAATGTATACGAATTGAGGACCAAACGCGAACTCGTAGTCCCCAAAGGAGGGGTGCAACTTAATCGCCATCGGCCTTGGAGTGCCCAAAAAAGACTTCGGCGAGGACTTTCGGTGCTTATTCAGTGGCTCGATCCAACTGAATTACGCCGACGTGACTTGAGAGGAATGGTTCCGCGCGGAGGTCGCCCGACCGGAGCCGCACGCGAATCGCGCCCGATTCGTGCGTTGAGAGCACCGGGACGCCGAGCCGCCTATAGCATTCTGCCACTAAGGGGTGGACGCCTCTACTCCCGCTGCTGGCGATTGCGATTCTCGGCCTCGCCCATCCGGTAAGTTCGGCGGAATGCCCCGATCTGCTTCCGTGGTGGGGGACGAGCAGGACGTCGCAATTCCAAGGAGGCATTGAAATGAGTTTCTGCGTTCCAGGAGGTTCTATGTCCCCGGTAATGAGTATTCTCCAGCCGGAATACTCTATTCCCAAAACAAGGCTGTTGGCATTGTCATTCCCCGAGTCCTCCGTCCGGTTCGGGTGAAAGACTTGGAACCGGCACTCGCCTATCCGCCAGGAGTCTCCGCGGCGGATCGTTTTTATCTCCACGCTCCACGCTTCGAAAGCACTCCGCAGGAACTCGACCGCTCCGGAGGCGTTTTGAAACATTTGGGGGGTTACGCAGGCGGTTTTGACGCGGAACTTTTCCAACAGGCCCGGGACCGCGTTGTAATGATCGGCGTCGGGATGGGATAGAACGACGGCATCAATCCGCGGGATTCCTCGGGACCAGAGAAAATCGGCGATTGTCTCCGCCCCGGCCGAGGCTGAAGAGAGCTGCCCGGCGTCGCACAGGACGGTCTCTCCGCCTGGCAATTCCAGAACGACCGCCAGGCCGTGGCCGACGGAGAGGAAGGTGCACGTGAGTTCCGGTTGCCGGTGGTGGATGCCAGTAAAAAGACATCCAATACCGCACCACGCGATCGCACACCCCGCGATGAAGCCGCGAGGTGCTCTTCCTTTCGCGACCGTCATCATCAAAACGGCGCCGCCGTAGAACCCCATCAGCCACCACCTTGGTGGACCGGGCAACCAGAAATGCCCACCCGGGACGGACTGGCCGCACGTCACGAGGCCGTCGATGACGTTTAACGAGGTGTTGCACCACAGCGCGGCCGTTCGCGCTCCCAATGGGAACCACGCTCCCAGGAGTAAGACGCCGAAACCTCCGGCCAAAGCACCAGTCAGGGGAACGCTCAGCAGCATGTTCAGAAGCAACCCGATGGGCGAAATGACGTGGAATTCGGCCAGAACCAGCGGGGTCGTCAAAACCCAGACGGTCGCGGTCGCGGTGAAGAGTTGCCACAGCTTTCGCTTCGTCCACCACACGCCGTAGTCGAAGCGGCCGCTTGTTTCGATGATAAGCCGGTCGAGTGGATCCCGGGCCCGATCCCATTCGCGCCACCGCCGGCCGATTTGGATCAACCCGGCCACCGCCAAAAACGACAGTTGCACGCCGGTCGCGAAAAGGTCCGCGGGGTTCAGCAGTAGAATCAGGATGCCGGCGGCCGCCAGGGCGTTCGGCGACGCGGATCGACGCCCCGTGAGGAACGCGAGTGACATGACCACGACCAGCATACTCGCTCGCAGGGCCGGCGGCCGAGCATCGGTCAACAGGACGTAAACGACGCACACCGCCGCGGCCACGACGATGCCCACCTCGAAACGGACTAATAATAGTCTCGCCAAGAGCAAAGCGCCTCCGTAAACGATTCCGACGTGGAGCCCGGAAATGGCCAACAGGTGAACGGTACCCGTCTCTTGAAAGGCTGACCGCCGTTCCTCGTCGACCCGGTTGCGCGCCCCGAGTAAGAGCGCGCCCGCCAGCCCGGCGTTCTTCCGACCCAGATACCGCTCCAGGAGGTCGGCGCCCGCTCGCCGAGTCTTCTCCAGCAGGCGTCCCGCGGAAAGGCCGCTCGGCCGTTGGAGAACCTCCACGCAGCTTGGATGAGATGAACGGATCATGCAGTGAATCCGCTGCGCACGATAACGCTCGCGACGGTTGACCTGCCCCGGATTCGCTGGTTCCGCCGGCGCTACGAGACGCCCGAAAACCCGGACCCGCTCGCCGGGCCAAGTTGAGTCGTATTTCCCATCCACATACACCGCCACCGTTCCGGCGGCCGCGCGGAACCCCGTTCCGTCACGAATCCATTCCACCGACAGGTCCATTCGGGTCCGCTCGGGCCGCGGGATTACATCAAGAGGCCCCCATTCGGGAGGGGGCAAATTCCTCGGTCCACGAAGCACGACACCCTCGACGCAGCAGGGCCGCGGGACGTTCGTCGCGAAACGGCCGATCTCGTCGCGGTCGAAGAGCGACCAGCGGCAATGATGCCACCCGGCGGCGGCAACGGCGACGAATAGGAGGGTCGAGCACAACCGTGAAACCGGCCGTTTCCCCGTCGCGAACCAAACGGGGACGAGAAAACCCGCGGCGGATAAGTGCCACCAAAACGGGACGGGGAAAGCGCGATCCGCAAGTATCCCAAACGCGGCCGCCGCGACGATGACGACGAGCGGCCGATACGCGGCCGGCGGAGGACGATTCGACTCCGCGGAAATGGGTAACTGCGAGTCCACGAGCGGCGTTCCGGGTGATGAGCGAATAACAATGCGGCGAAAACCGGCCGATTACCGCGAACGGCTGGAGCCGGAAGTCCAATTATGACACCCGTCCGCCACTCGTGCAACTGTCTTGCCCGAAAAAGCTTGAAGCCGGTCCGGGGCCGTTTTCCGCGACGCCCAATCGCCGAACCTCCTACTCCAACGCGATATCCACGACTTGCCCTTTCTCGCGGATCTCGAATCTTAGGGGGGTGTCTGTTTCATTGCCGTATTTTTTCAGAATCGCCGGCAGGAGGCCCTTGCCGCCCCCGCCGGAGGTCATTCGGAATTCTTCCGCGGGAGACCTCGGACGGAATTGAACCCAGACGGTGTGCGGGCCGGTCACGGCACCGTCGCGGCTGTTGCTATAGCGAAGCCAATACCGGCCCTGGTCGTCCGTCACGCCCCAACTGGGACGCCCCTTCTCCGGTTTGAAATTGAGAAACAGGTTTGGTACCGGTTCGCCTTGATAGGTGACGGTGCCGGTCACCTCGACGACCTCGGGACCTTTCGGACCGCACCCAACGATCAACAGGACCGAGCCGAGCACGACGGACGCGGACGGCGCCGCGACTGGAATTCGAAACGACATGTCAAGGCTCCTCCCCGATGACTTCCCCGCCGTCGCGAGAAAACATCGCTTTGTACGTCTTGAAGTCGATATCGTCACTGATCCACGTGACATGACCATCGACCATGGCCGCCTGGAGACCGTCCGGATGGTCGCTGTGCCCGCCGCGGTGATTCCAGCTCGTCGTGTTCGGTGGCGTGGGCGTGCCGTCGTGCTCCTGGCACGTGACGTAGCCTTGCGACACATGATGGACCCAGAAGAACTGGTTCGAACCGCGGTCCACCGGCACCCAACTATGATTCCCCCAATGGGCCGCCTCCAGAAAAAGAAAGGTTGAACTCGTCCCGTCGCTGATCTCCGAGAGTCTGACGGCGCTATGCACGAAGGCAACGCCGTTCATTCCGACTTGCGTCCTTTCGGGACAACAAGCCCCCTGGCCATGGTTTACCCCGTAGTCCTTGAACTCGGTCGTCGGCTGGACCCGGTGGGCGGAAGGACAGACGAAAATATCCGGCATGTGCGTCGCGGCGTATTGATTGGTCGCGCTTCCCGCCGGCCCGCGATCCTTCGACGCGGGGGCCCAGCTCGAATCCTCGGGAATGCTCCTGGCGTAAGCCGGGCGAGAGAAATCGATCCGGTCGAAAAGCGGTTGATGTTCCAGGTGAGGCAACAGCAGGACGGGCCAACCGAAGTGGCCCCACGGCAGGCCGGTGGAATTCGGATCGTGCCAGCCGGCCGGGAAGGAGATGTTCCCATTCCACGCTCCGATGCTTCCGGAAAAAAGCGTCCCATGGGCCGATTCGTAGTTCAACCCGGCCAACGCCAACTGCTTCAGATTGTTCGAACACCGCATCCGCCTTGCCGCCTCGCGCGCGGCCTGGACGGCCGGCAGGAGCAACGCGATGAGAATCCCGATGATCGCGATGACCACCAACAATTCGACAAGTGTAAAACCGGCTTTTCGACGGTTTCGCTTTTCCGGGAAAACAAGCGCCATCCGCATCAGCACCTCCATGAGATTTCGTTCGAGCAGGGTGCCACTCCCCTCTCTGGTGGCGATCCAGCCCGTTTCTACAGGGTCGCTTAACATACCACGATTTCTATTTTCGTCCCCCGCGACGTGTCCGTCAAGTCATTCGCGGCGTGGGTCACGACGCCGCATCTGGGAGGCGGTTTAGGGGTAAAGGGATAAAGAACCGAGCGGGGCCGGGCTGAATTCCGAAAAAACCGGCAGTTTTTTCCGCCGAATTGGCCTTTTGCCGCGAGCCGAAATCCCGTACTATCTCTCGCCTTATCAGAGCACCTCGTCATCTTGGATTCCAGTCGCCCGGGGAAGAGCCTCTTCGGGCCGATCACAAGAAAGGGAACCAATCCATGAGATTACGGAAACCCATTGGAACCGTCCTGTTGAGTCTGGCCGCCGTTGGAATGCTTATCCCCGCCCCGGTGCTGCGAGCGGCGACCACAAGCCGGAATGCGCCGCCCGCCCAGACCCTGGACATCGTATTGCAGAAGAACAACACGCTACTGGGCCAGATCGTCGACACACAGGGCGTTCCGCAAAAGAGACTGGACGTGGCCGTCGTCCAGGACGGCCGGGTCATCCACCGGGCAAAGACCAATGAATCCGGTTTCTTTTTCGCGTCGAATCTACAAAGCGGCTTGTACCAGGTCGTCAGCGACAAAACCGTCGGTACCTACCGCCTCTGGGATTCGCGCGTTGCCCCCCCTAGTGCCCAACAAGGGGCTCTTCTAGTGCGGGGCCAGGGCCCCATTCGCGCTCAGCAGGGTCCCATCGCCTACTGGTTGACGAACCCCTGGGTCATTGCCGGACTGATTACGACGGCGGTGGTCGTTCCGATCGTCATTCACAACTCTCGCACCGGTGACGACGGCACCCCGGCGAGTAATTGACGACTTCCGCGTTTCGCGGACGGAGACTTCGCCCCCTTTTCACTGGCATACGTTCTCGGGATGGGCCCGCCTCGTGTGGACTTACGCCTCTCGACCGATCCGCTTCTTGAAGGCGCCCCCTCCTCCGGCACGCGCGGTGTGCTTACTACTGGCGTGCGTCCCCTGGGTGGGCGACCAAGGCCGCGCCGACGCGACTGAACGCGTTTACACGGTTACGGCCTACGATGTCGTTCTGGCGGAAGGAGGAGTTCTGCTCGGACGTATCGGCGATACCGCTTTGAATCGGAACGGCCGAAAGACCAAGGTGGTTTTGACCGGCCAAGACCGGCTCGGCTCGGTCGCGTCGACCGACGCCGAGGGGCGATTCGCGTTTCGTGGTTTGCGGCCCGGCCTATACCAACTCGCGACGCAGGATGGTCGCGCCACTTGTTTATGCCGCGCATGGAGACCCGAGGCCGCGCCTCCTCTGGCCTCCCCCACGCTCCACTGGAACCCTCGTTCGGTGACTGCCCGGGGGCAGATTCCCATGCCGTTCACCAATCTGCGCAATACGTTCGCCATCGGCGGAGTGGTCGGCGGCGCGATCGCCGCGCCAATAATCTACAACAACGCCAAGATGCAGAATCGCGTTCCGGCAAGCCCGTGAGATTCCGTCCCGCCAAGCCGCACGACCGGGTGAAAACGCGGCGATGCCAATCACTCCAAATCCATTGAATCCCCTCAGAGGATTACCCCCGAGAGAGGGCGTGGTTTCGCGGCGACGTTTGATGTCGTATTCTATCTTTAGCCGGCCGTCCAATTCCACGGGCGACGAGTCGCTCCCCTTTCCCCCTTCTTAAAGGGGGACGGACTGCAACGGTGACATCAAACACACTGCCGCGAACCAATGAGACTCAGTGCCATTCCCCAGACCTACCGCCACCTTCAGCGATTGCGTCAGATCGTGATGGTCTTGAGCAAGTTCGGGCTGGCGGATGGTCTGAGCCGCTTGGGTCCCGAATTCACCTACAAGTTGATCCGCTCGAAGGGGGGCCAACAGATTGCCGGGTTGACGTTTCCGCAGCGGATTCGCCTGGCGTTGAGCGACCTGGGCCCGACGTTCATCAAGATCGGGCAGATTCTCAGCACCCGTCCGGACGTGGTTGGCAACGCGATCGCGGACGAGCTGAAGGAATTGCAGGCGAATGTCCCGCCGGATCCGCCGGAGGTGGTCCGCAAGACGTTGGAAAGCGAGCTGAAGAGGCCGGCTTCCGAAGCCTTTCTCGAGTTCGACGAGACGCCGCTGGCGTCGGCCTCCATCGCCCAGGTTCACCGCGCGACGCTCCATTCCGGAGAGAGGGTCGTCGTCAAGGTGCAGCACCGCGGAATCCGCGATATCATGCGCGCGGATATGGAGATCGTCGCCGGGATCGCCGCCCTCTTGGAGCAGCACGTTCCGGAATCGCGGCGGTACCGGCCCAAATCGCTCGTGGTCGAATTCGACCGCGGTCTAAAACGAGAACTGGACTTCTGTCGGGAACTGCAGAGTATCGTCGAGTTCGGTGAGTTGTTCGCCGGCGATCCCGGCGTCCGCATTCCAAAGGCCTACCGGGAGTTGTCCACGTCGCGGGTATTGACGATGGAGTACCTGGGGGGTCCGCGGGTGTCTCAACTCGATCCGCGCGACCCGGCCGTCGACGCCCAATACCTGGCGAAGAAGGGGGCGGACATCTTCCTGAAGATGATTTTCGACCACGGGTTCTACCATTCCGACCCCCATCCGGGCAACATCGTCGTGCTCCGGGACAACGTCGTGGGCTTGTTGGATTTCGGCTCGACCGCGCGAATCGACGACACCCTGAGGGGCCAAATCGGCGAAATGCTGTTGTGCATCGCCATGGGGGATTCGGAGCGGCTGACTTCGCTGATCATGCGCGTCGGAAACGTCCCACTGGGAACGGACCGGTCGACGCTGCACCTGGACGTGGCCGATTTCGTGGCGAACTACGGCAATCAGCCGCTGGCGGAATTCGACTTAAGCGGCGCCCTGACGGAAATGACCGAAATCATCTTCCGCTACGGCATTACGCTGCCGGCGAGGGCGGGAATGCTCTTGAAAGTGCTGATTACGCTGGAGGGGACGGCGAGGATTCTTTCCCCCCGGTTCAGCCTATTGGAGGTCATGAAGCCTTACCGGCTGAAGCTGCTGAAGGCGCGGCTTTCGCCGAAGAGGCGATTGGCCAAACTGTGGCACCTTCTGGGGGACATCGAGTACTTGATGGGTGCGTTTCCGCAGCGGATCGGGGCGCTCTTCGCCCAGATCGAAAGCGGTAAGTTCGACATCCATCTCGACCACCGCGGCCTGGAGCCCTCCGTCAACCGGCTGGTCATCGGACTGATCTGCAGTTCCCTCTTCCTGAGTTCCTCCATCCTCATGGCCTCGAAGGTGCCGCCATTGTGGATGGAACACATTTCGGTTTGGGGCATCGTGGGAATCACCATCGCCGCGCTCCTAACGATCCGCATCGTCCGGGCGATCCAAAAGAGCGGACAACTGACACGCAAGGACAAGGAAAACTAGAGCCCCTCGCCACGGTTCGGTCCTGGGGGTGGGACGAGCGCGAATCCAAAGACCAGGTCGCACGTCGCGTGAGCGTTCATCCTTCAGCCTTCCTCTCCCCTCCTTCCCTCTTGCGAAGGAGCGCAACAGATGGGACCATTATTATCGAAAAGAGGCTTCGGGTTCAAGTCGCCTTTGGCGAGAATGCAATGCGATAGACACCCACACAATTCTTATTCGTTTTGCGCAGAAAGTACCAAGTCGGTCGAACCGCCAAGGTGCTTCCAGTTTTGCTGGCACCATTTTTGCGTTTTTCTGTTTCCCCAATTGGAAACCCGACAAGGACTTCCGAAAAATGGCGTTTCGTACAACGTCGATATTGACGCGACCGGCGGGCTGACACGGAAGGGCCAAGGAGTGATTTGTCTCGCGGATGGAACACGGAGCCGGCGCGCGCCCTGCGCGAACGGAACCGCCGGTCGGCGCGTGAACGCCGACGGACGGTCCGGGGAGCTTCAATCGACGGACGTCGACTCGCTCTTCGCCGCGTCCGGCGGCAATCGACTCGGGATGATTACGCCTCGTTGACTTTCGCCAGGCACCGGCGCATGTAGTCGATGCTCTTGCGCGCGAGGTTTTCGATCCCCGGCGTGTAGTCGAAGACTTCCACGCAGACCCAGCCGCGGTAATCGACCTCCTTGAGTGCCTCGAAGATCGGGACGAAATCCAGGTCGCCCATTCCGGGACCGCGGAGGTTCGGGTCGTTCGCGTGGAAGTGTACCATTCGCTCGTGGTGCTTGCGGATCAGCTCCGGAATGGGTGTTTTTTCGCTCGACATCGCCTTGCAGTCGAGATGAAGCTCGACCCGGGGCGAATCGATCCGCTCGATCAGTTTCATGGTCTCGCCCGCGGTGGTCAGGAAGTTGGTCTCGGCCGGTGCCAACGGTTCAATCGCGAAAAGGGTGTCCGTCTCTTCCAGCGTCGGGATGAAGGCGGTAAAAACCTCCTCCGCGTAGTCCGTGGCCTGCTCGTGCGTCACGCCGGGAAGAACGTTTCGCTGCTGGGGCGAGCCGCACACGAGAATCTTCCCACCCAAATCCGCGCACAGATGCGCCAGCTCCGCGAAGTAGGCCGATGTTCTCTTGCGGACGTCGGCGTCCGGGCTGGTCATGTAGAACCCCTCCGTCTTCGCCAGAAGCCAGTGGATGCCGAGAATCTCCAGCCCGGCCTTCTCCGCCTGCCTCCGGACTTCAGCCCGCTTCGCCGCGGAAATGTCCGTCACGTAATTCGAAATCGTGAACGGGGCGATCTCCAATCCGGTGTATCCGCACTCCGCGGCCAGAGCAAAGGCCTTCTCGAAGGGCCAGTCCTGAAACGTCTCGTTGCAAATGGCGAATTTCATCGTGAAATCCTTCTTGGGGTTTTCGGCGAACGCAGCTTGGCTTCCAATCATGCAGGGAACCGCGGCGCCCGCGGCCGCGGTCTTCAAAAAGTCACGTCGGGTGGGTCGGGTCATGGGGTCGTCTCCAAAAGAAAAATGGGGGACGCGGTTACGCCCGGGCTCGTCCGTGCAATCCGGGACTCGGGTCGCGCTGAATATCGAACAATCGTCTCTCGATTCTAAGCGCGCGCCGCGCCAGCGTCAAGTTCGCGCCCAACCACCGAAGGGGGGGGGGATTGCCGTCCAGGGCGAACCGCGAAAGGCACGGCGCCGCCGGTCGGCATTGCCGTAGGGGCGGGCCTTGTGCCCGGCGGAAATCGGCCCGGAAGGGGGACGGCCAATCACCGGCAGATTTTCAAAGAGCAGCGAAGATGATGCCGTTCGGGGGGGGCGAAGTCACTGTTTTATCTGGCACATATATCCGATATTT
>CAZFQG010000093.1:0-24054 GCA_964520785.1 uncultured Planctomycetaceae bacterium
GCGCCGGAGGAACGGGTCAAGCTGCAAGACGACTTGCGGATTCTCTATTATGAGAAGAACTGGGAAGGGTGCGGAGGGCTCGCGTTGACGGACGAGATCAAGGTGACGATCGCGGCGGAAGCAAGCCTTCTGTTGCTGGGATTCGAGAATCAGTACTTTGACATGGTGCTGTCGATTCTGGTCTATCCCGACGCCTACGTGGCCCATGGAAACGAGATCGTCGCGGGGGGACTCGTCGTCGAGGGGGAGTCGGACCGTGAGGGGGAGGCGTGGTACCGCGGACCGGTCGTACTCTCCTGGATGGACGCCCTGGCCGGGGCCCGAGGCGAGAGCGGCGGCGACAATTTGGTCTTACATGAATTCGCGCATCAGCTCGACATGCAAAACGGCCGGATCGCCGACGGGACGCCCCCTTTGGAGTCGCTGGAGGAGTACCGCCGTTGGGAGGCGGTGCTACGAAGCGAATATGATCGGCTCGTGGTTGATTGCCGGCGGAGACGCCCGACCCTCATCGACTGCTACGGAACAACCAGCCCGGCGGAGTTCTTCGCGGTCGTCACGGAGTGTTTTTTCGAGCAACCGCAAGGATTGTCCCGGCGGCACCCGGAGCTTTACCGGATTTTCCGCGATTACTATCGGCAAGATCCGGCGCATCGCGGAGGGAAATACGACGGCCCGCGACATGCCGGACGATTCGAGAACGCATGACGTTAAACGAGTGGAACATGAATCGACCCGCGACGTATCCCCCTCCCGAAATCCTCTACGAAAACGGTCCGGTCATCATCGCCTTGAAGCCGCCGGGCTTGCTCACGCAGAGTCCGCCGGGAATCGACAGCCTCGAGGACCGCGTTAAGGAATATGTTCGGCGGAGGTTGGGGAGGACGACGGGGAAGGTTTATCTTGGTGTACCCCACCGGCTGGACCGCCCCGCTTCCGGGGTGATGGTTTTCGCGCGAAACGTCCGTGCCGCCAGACGGCTTTCGGAGCAGTTCGAGGCGCGCCAGGTGGAAAAAACCTATTGGGCGCTGGTGGAAGGCCGAATCGAAGAGGACGAGGCGACGTGGATCGATTATCTACGGAAGATTCCGGGGCAGGCTCATGCCGAGGTCGCCGACCGGGATTTCCCCGGGGGACGCAAGGCTGTATTACGCTATCGCGTGAAGGGGCGCTACGGATGGGGAGCCTGGCTCAAGATCGAGCTGGAGACCGGCCGCACGCACCAGATTCGCGTCCAGTGCGCTTCGCGCGGGCATCCAGTCCTCGGAGACATCCAGTACGGCTCAACCGTTCCGTTCGGGCCGCGGCACGACGACCCGCGGTCGAGGGCCATCGCCTTGCATGCGCGGAGTCTGAAGCTGCTGCATCCGAAAGATTGGGACTCGATCGAGGTAGTGGCGCCGGTTTCGAACACCTGGGGAGAATGGATCGGCACGGAAGAGAGCCGCGCGGACGAGGAACAGGCGGATGGTCAGTGCTGAGGAGAAGCGAAGATTCCGGGCACGGCATCGCACGGTGCTGCTGACGTCCTTGGCGATACTGATCGCGGCGGCGGCGCTGTCCGTCGACGAGCGGGGACGGCTCGTTGTCTTGGGTGTTCCGCGCGCGGTAGTGCCGCAACTCTGCCTGTGGCGGCGGCTCTTCGGCGCGGACTGCCCCGGTTGCGGCCTCACGCGGAGCGTCGTCCTCGCCGCCCGCTGCCATGTCGCGGCCGCCTTTGAATCGCACCGGATCGGTCCGGTGTTTTTGGCCGTTATCCTTCTCCAAATCCCTTATCGCCTGGGGATGCTGTTCCTCAAGCAGGACTATCCGACGAGCAAATGGATCGACTGGCTCACCGTGGGGCTTCTCATGGGGGCGCTGGCGGGAAATTGGGCGTGGAATCTGGTCTTCTGAAATGCGTCTGAGAGAGCGAATTCGCTGGTTATTCGACTTCCTTGGATGGTTGTTGACGTCATGCGCCGTCCGTGAGTATCATAAAAAAATCGGATCGGGCTGTTATACACGTATAGGGGGTACAGTTACCCCACCACTTACTCTTTTATACAAATAGGACCGGAAATGATTTGCAGCACCAGACTTGGGCAATGTGTTCCGTGCTACACCTGTTTCGCGTTGTCTGCGTTGACTTGGTTCGCCACTCCGTGTGTCCGTGCCGATATCGGCGAGTCGCGTGTCGCGACTTGGTATCAGGACGCGGCCGCCGCCTACACTTTAACGGCGGATGATTGCAGAGCCAGCCAAGTTCTTGATTTGGAGCCCGCGTGGAGTCAACGCGGCCTCAAGGGAACATTCTTCGTCAATGCCCATGAAAGCCTCTGGTGCTGGCAAACCTACGGGGACGCGTACGCCACGTTTCCCCAACGCGGACATGAGATCGGTTCCCACACGCGGAAGCACTATTCCGTCATCGTGAACGATCCGCAGCATCCCACGCATTGTATGTCTTCCCTGGACGAACTGGATCAGGACTGCCGGGAATTCAATGCCTTGCTGAAGGAGATGACGGGTCTCGATACGGTCACCTTCGCCTACCCTTGGGGTCGAGACGACGCGGATTCGCGCGCGGTGATCGCGGACCATTACCTTTCCGCGCGCGACGTGGCCAACTACCGGGAAGTGAACGGGGTTTTCGTGCCGAATCCGCCGACGCCGCCTGACATGCATAAGCTGAACTGCTTCATCTGTGCCGGAACGAACCCCTGGTGGCCGGGGCATGACTTCAGCGTCTACGAGACCGCGACCGCGATCTACGCTCAGTATATCACGGATACCATCGCGGCGGGAGGCTGGGCAATCGAATTCCTGCACGGACTCGATCCGGTCGACGCGGTCAACAAGGATGCCTATTTCGAACATCTCGACGCGCTCTCGGCGCTGGCCGCCGAAGGAACGATTTGGAACGCGACGCAGGGAGACGTATCGCGGTACATCTATTCCCGGGACGCCGCCGTGATCGAACTGCTCCGCGCGGATGAGTTGGGGATCGAGCTTGTCCTCGATGATGGACTGGATGACACCGTATTCAACGTGCCGTTGACCGTCACTACACGGATTCCCGAAGTGTGGTTGGAGCGGGATACCGTCTTAGTCCTGCAAGGAGGAACATCCAAAGCGGCACGATTGTTCAGCGACGAGGAGATTGCATTCGCCTCGTTCGAAGTCCTTGCCGACGGGGTCCCCGCCCTGTTGTTCGCCGGCGCCGGGCCGGATTCACTCCTTGGCGACGTCGACGGCGACGGTTTTGTCGGCTCGGGCGACCTGGACACGGTCCGGTTCTTCTGGGGCGAGGAAGTTACCCCGGGAGATTACTCCCGCGGAGACCTTTCCGGCGACGGACGCGTCGGTTCGGCCGACCTGGACATCGTCCGTGCCTGCTGGGGAAACCGGTCTCACTCGGCCACCGTGCCGGAGCCGTCCACCTGGATGCTGCTCTTGGTGGCGGCGGGGCTTTGGTTTGCCTGTCGGCGTGCCCACCCTTCCATGAATCGCCAAGGAATCCGGAATCCATGAACCGGTCGAAACCGTTGGCGGATTCGCTCGGAAGAGGTCCGAGGTCGCGGATCTGCGCGTCACCATGCTCAAGGCCTCATGGAGCAGACGCGTTCTTCCGCGCCGCGCGAGGACCTTGAGTCGTTCCAAGAGCCGTGAGTGGGCCGCTACTTGTTGCGGTCTTCCGTCAGCCGCGAAAGGCGGTCGATCTGGGCGCGGACCCCTTCCAGATTGGGATTCAGTCGCAGAGCACGGCGGAAACACTCCAAGGAAGAGACCGGATTTCCCAACTGGAGGTATGCCTGACCCATCCCGGAGGCGGCGGCGAAGTGATAGGGATTGATTTCGAGCGATTGGTGGCAGTCTCGGATCGATTCGACGTAGTTGCCGCGGTTGAAATGCGCGATCGCGCGCTGATTCCACGCCTCGGCGAACCAGGGAGATCGGCTGATCAATTCCGTCGCCTTTTCAATCGCCTCGTCGAAGTGGCGCGCCGTGTTCAAGCGGATGATCTCCTCCAATTCCCGATGATCCTGACCGGAGCCCGCGCGCATCCAGATGTGCCGGATTCCGTTTTCCGCCAGCATTCGGACGGTTCGGTCGCCGTCGTGCAGGGCCCGGCCCATGGTGTGGTTTACTTCATAGTCGCCGATGAACCCCAAACCGAGAATCGCGGCGCGGCGGACGCGCGAATCGTCCGCTTCGGCGAGACGTTGCAGCGTGCCGGGCGTATAATGCGTCGAGACTTGTGCGATAAAGTCAGCCGTGTTCTGTTCGTCAAGGTACCTTTCGTAAAGTACCGAGAGTATTGGAACGCGCTTACCTGATTCACTCACGAGACAGCTCCCAAGGTCGGCTGAGTACAATCCGCCGACAAAACCACTACGACGGAAGAAAAGTTAACGGCCATACCGTCGATTGTAATCACGCGAGTGGCGCCCACCAAGGAGAAACCGCACCGCCGTCCGGAATTCCTCGCTTCGACATCGTCGGCCCATGAGGGAAAACCGGGTTAAATGGGCGTTTTCCGTGGAAAATGTTCGTTTGGATGTAGAAATGCTAAGACGCACCCGCCAGAAGAGCGGCTTGCTTGCCGGAGTACTCCAGTGTGCATGGGCCGGACTATTCGTTGCCGGTTCGTGGAGTGACCGGGCCGTCGCCGACCCCCCTCTCCTGGCTAACCCCTTGAGGCAACGTCTCGCCGCCCCTGTCCGCTTTGCATGCGCCGATACCCCTTTGCGTAGGGCGTTACACAATCTGGGCCAAGCGAACCGGGTCGCGGTATTCCTCGATCGCCGCGTGAATCCGTCGAAAGAAATTACGCTATCCCAAGACAGGCCCCCCCTTTGGGAGGTGTTTCGGTCGGTCGCGGCACAGGGGTCGGCCGAATGCGCGCTGATCGGAAATGTCGTCTACGTGGGGCCCAAAGGTTCCGCGGAAATCCTCGTGATGGCGGCCGCCGTCCGCCGCGACGAACTCCGCGCGCTGCCGGAGGGAGTACGTCGTCGGCTCCAAAAACCGGTTACCCTTTCGTGGGATATACTGGCAACCCCGAAAGGACTTCTTTCGGAATGGGGATCGGCCGTCGAGATCGATCCGGACAAGATTCAGGAGGCTCTGCCGCACGATCTATGGGCCGAAGGGGTCCTGCCATCCATGTTGCCCACCGACGCGTTGAGCCTGCTCCTCATTGGTTTCGATAAGACTTTTCGGTTCAGCGAAGATGGAACACGGGTCTTGCCGGAATCGCTTCCGCCGGTCGAGAAACTGCGGCGGATGGTTTCTCCGACCGTGGTCGCCCAGGCCCTCGCTCCAATTGCCTCGAACGAGCGCCCCGGTCCTGCCCGAAACGCAACGGAAAAGGCCCCCGGGGCCGATCCTTTCACCAACGAACGGTTCACCCTCAACGTCCGCGATCAACCCTTGTCCGCCATTATCGAGCAATTGGCTCGGCGGCTGAAGCTGGAGGTGGCGTGGGCGGACACCTCCCCCTCCGCCGAAAAAAGACGGAACGTGCGTTGTTCTTTCTCCGTCAGGGAGGTGGACATCGACGCGCTGCTGAGCAGCGTATTCGCCGATACCCCGTACACCTTTCGACGCCAGGGGTTTTTCGTGGAAATCCTCGAAAAGGATCGCTGAGGAAACCGTCCGCCACGGACCGGAATCGTTCGCCGGCGGCTGCACCGGCGACCACCCCGAGGCCGGGGGACGCCAGGGAGTGTTCATCCGGCTTATGGGACCGTGTTCCGGTAATCGGGAGGGGGATAGGACTCATTAAGAAGGGGTAGACAAGCATTGCCGAGTGTCCGCCGGTTGAAAAATTCCGACATCTTGTTTATCGTGGAAGGTGATCCATTCTAGGCAACGCGCCGCGCGATTCGGGGGCTTCCCCCCAGTGGAAGGCATGGGGTAAAGCGAAGCGCCTAGTGAATTCCCCCCGCATGGAGCATTTGGAGCATGAAGTCCGACTCTTCCACGGAACCGACTTCCGATCATCCGTCCCTGCCGACGTCCCTGCCGACGTCCCAGTCCGATTCCTTGGCGGCTCCGGCCGCGGCGGAAGGAACGGTATCGGCGGAGGCGGCGACGGCGGTTTCGGTTTCAACGGGACGGGCGGCGTCCGCTTCCGACGCGGACCGGGGGAGTGTCTCGGGCGAAGACAGCCCCCCCGCGGTGCCCTCGGCGCGGGAGTCCGTGTCGGCCGTCGCGTACTTGGAAGAGCCTCGCGACACCAGGATTCATGCGCTGTTGCGGCAGATGCCGGGGGTGGCCGTCAGCGCGGTCTTGCACGCGGTGGTTTTGGTCGTCTTGGCGTTGTGGACGTTACCGCCGGAGATTGCCGACGAATTACGCCAACTGGTCATTGCGCCGACCGACTCGGAGATGGACGAACTGGAGGCGCTCGAGGAGGAGATCATCGAGGAGATTCAACTGGATACCACGATGGAAGTGGCGAGCGTCGAGGCGATTATCGAGACGGAGGCGACTCCCTTCGACGAAGAAGCGGCGGCCGCGGTGCAGGTGGAGTTGAGCGATTTCGGGCTGGAGAAGGCTCCGCGGAACGACCTGTTGGCGACGGCCGGCGCCTACACCGGTGATGCGCTCTCCGGGCGCGGTGAAGGGCAACGTCAGGCAATGGTGGCGCAGCACGGCGGAACCGAGGCGAGCGAAAGGGCGGTCGCGATGGCGCTTCAGTGGCTTGCCAGCGTTCAATGCCCCGACGGCGGCTGGTCGTTCGACCACCGCCTCGCCCCGGGGGGCAACGGCAGCCGCAACCCCGGCAGTTTGAAGGCGGCGCGCAACGGGGCGACCGGAATGGTGCTCCTTCCGTTTTTGGGGGCGGGCCAAACGCACGTTCAAGGGAGATATAAGAAGACGGTGAAGGGGGGACTCTACTTCCTCACCCAAAACATGAAGGTGAGCAACAAAGGGGGAAGTTGGCACGAAGGGGGCGGAACCATGTATTCGCATGGGTTGGCCGCGATCAGTATGTGCGAGGCGTTCGCGATGACGAAGGACAAGGGCCTGCGGCGCCCGGCGGAACTGGGCCTGGCCTATATCTGCTACGCGCAGGATCCGGTCGGCGGCGGGTGGCGCTATGAGGAGCGGCAGGCCGGAGACACATCGGTCGTAGGATGGCAGATCATGGCACTCAAGAGCGGCCACCTGGGGTATTTCACGATCCCCCCGATTATCATCAACCGCACGGTGACGTTCCTGGACAGCGTGCAGACGAACGACGGCGCACTCTACGGCTATACCGGCCCCGGCAACGGTCCGGCCACGACCGCGGTCGGGTTGCTTTGCCGGATGTACCTCGGTTGGGACAGATACCACCCCGGTCTCCAGGCCGGAGCGGAGTGGATCAGCGACCGCGGCCCGGACAAGAATGACATGTACTACAACTACTACGCCACCCAGGTCATGCGGCACATCGACGGGCCGATGTGGAAGAAGTGGAACGAAGAGATGCGCGATTATCTCGTCGGCACCCAGGCGACGAAGGGGCACGAGGCGGGAAGCTGGTTCTTCAGCGGCGGTCACGGCACCGACCGCGGCGGCCGCCTTTACTGCACGGCCATGGCCTGCATGATTCTGGAAGTCTACTACCGCCACCTGCCGATCTATCAGAAACAGAGCACGGAAGAAGAGTTTCCGCTGGATTAGTTCATCTTCTCCCATAATAGGCAACTGCCGTCCCGCTTTGGGAAGCCGAGGCTCTTGTCTTCCAGGAGGTTGATCAGCGGTTCGCCGCGCAGCCAGCGGCGAAGATTGGCGCAGAACATCCGAGTCATATTGTCGATCCGCCATTTGCTCTGGCCGGCGACGTGGGGGGTGATGAGGACCTGGGGGAGCGTCCACAGGTCGTGCTCCGGCGGCAGCGGCTCGGGGTCCGTCACGTCCATGACCGCCCCGGCGAGGTGGCCGCCGCGGATCGCCGCGACCAGGTCGGCCGTCACGACGAGGGAGCCTCGGGCTCCGTTGACCAAGAGCGAGTCCGGTTTCATCAGGCCCAGGCGCGCCGCGTCGAACATCCCCCTCGTCGATTCGTTCAGCGGCAACGCGAGAATGACGACGTCGCACTCCGGCAGGACCTCGTCCAACCGGTCGTCCGGCAGAAGCGCCTCGACGTGGCCCGGCTTTTCGATCGGAAACATGTCGATTCCCAGAATCCGGACCTGAAACGGGGCGAGCACCTCCGCCAGACGTCGACCGACGCCTCCGAAGCCGATGATTCCGACCGTCGCGCGGTGTAGATCTCGCGTGGGGCGGCGGATGAACTCCCGTTTTCGGGCGGCCTCGAGAAAAACCGGTAGGCTCCGCATCCAGGCGAGAATCAGCCCCAGCATGTGTTCGGCCACCTGATCGGCCAAGACAGCCGACGCGCTCGTAACGACGATGTCGGAGGCGATCACCTCCGGAACCAGGCAGTGGTCCATCCCGGCGGCCGACGACTGGATCCACCGCAGCCGGCCCTGCCCGACCAGGCCGGGCCAGTCGACCGGGACCTTCGCGTGGCCGCAGAAGAGGTCCGCCTCGAAAAGGGCCTCGCCGATCTCCTCCTGCGAGGCGTTGATGATGCGGTACTCCGGGCCAACCGCCTGGATTTCCGCGATGTGATACGGCTCAACCGGATAACAAAGGACAAGGTTCTCGGGCATGGTATGGCTTGGTGAAAAACGAGGGGGTTAGGGCGAACGCTTGCGTTGTATCGCTAATGAAACCGAGTTGCCCGCACACAGGTCTGAAAAAGGCTACGACGGTGACTCCAAGGATCCCCCCAACGGGCCAGCAGGTAATAGCCTGACAGGCTGTCAAAAAAGGTCCGTCCGGGGCTGTTTCAACCTTGCTCAATGTTGCCCGAGAGGCCACAACGCGCGCATATCCGCCGATTTTTCAAATCAACGGATATGGGGGAAACCTCCTTTTTCCGGCGCAGCCTGTTTTTCAACAGGCTGCTAGTGCGTTGTCAACACTAAGGTTTTGGTTAGCAGCACGCCCAAGTACCGCAATCGACCGGATGAAACCGAAACCTCAACCCCAATTCCTGCGTTTGACAAAGCACTAAGCTACTTCTTGTCGGGATCGTTGGGGCTATTCTTTAACAAGGAATTCCGCCAGTTCCTCTTGAATCAACGGGTCCTTCTGGAAGCCGCCGCCAAGGTGCTGCCAGTAGACTTCGGCGAATTCGACCCCGACGCTCTTGCCGAGTTCGCGGTTGTACTTCTCCATTTCACCGAAGAAGTCGTCCATCTTGTGCATCACCCGCATCAGCTCGATCTGCGACTCATGGTGTTTCAGCATCCGCATTTTCGCTTCCATCGTCGAGGTAATGTCGACGAAGAAGTGGGGGGGCGTGATGGGGGCTCCGAGGGTATCGGAGAAGCCCAAAGGGGCCGTGTGGTACAACAGGGGGGTGATGTCGAGTTCCTTCTCCTCGCAGGGGACGTTCGGCAGCGACGCGACGATGGCGGCCGATTCGACGATCTGGCAGGTCGTCCGGTGGTCGGTGTGGTAATCGAACGGCAGGTGCGTCATGACGATGCCGGCCTTGACCTTGCGGATCAGATTCGTCGTCGCGATACGGATCGCCTCGTCGTCGAAGAGATAGCCGTCGCGCCGGTCGAAGCAGTAGTACTCGGCGTCCAGTTCGGCCGCCGCCTTCTTTGCTTCTTCCTTCCGCTGGGCGATCGTCTTCTCCTCGGTGGAATTGATCCCCCCCATGCCGCCGGCCGTCATCGTCGAGATGACGATCTTATATCCCTTGTCCTTGAGCATCTTCAGCGACCCGGCGCAGAATGCCTCGGTGTCGTCGGGGTGGGCGTGTACAATTAGAATCGTTTTATTGAATCGTGACATGAATCTTCCAAATCTCGTGCAGGTCGGAGTTGGATCAACGTGGTCCACCGCTGGAACGCGGCTGGGCTCCATGTTGCCGTCTTCTTCTACTTCCGTTGTGACGCCCTTTCAGGGCTTTCTTGCATTCTAGTCCCGACGACCCAGGGCGTTGCCCCGAGCTGACATGTTCGGCCCCTTCGGGGCATTTCTCACTTCTCACTCCTCACTCCTCACTCCTCACTCCTCACTCCTCACTCACTTCTGCCTTCTGCCTCCCGCCTCACTTCTTCACGAACTTCTTCTCCAGCTCCACATACTCCGGAATCTCTCCGATCAGCGGCCGCAGGTACTCCAGCGCCTTTTCCGTGACGAAGTTGCCTCGCTCGTTGATGAAATCCTCCGGCATCGCCTTGGCGCGAACGGCGACGTTCTCCAGCGGCTCCTTGTCGAATTCGATCGTGTACGGATCGCTGCTCGTCCGCTTCATGGCGACCATGTACCCGGAGACCCCTTCCGCCGCCAGCTTGACCGCTTCCCGCCCGCACTGGTAGGCCTCTTCCAGGTCGGTGGGGGACGCCCGGTCGATCGCCGACATGATCAGCGACTCGGTGATCTGGAATTCGCCGCGGGCGCCGGTCGCGTCGGCGAGCATCCGGTGGACGTTGAGGCCGACACTGGCCCCCCCCATCGCGCCGAACTCCACATTGCTGAAGGCGTCCTTCGTCTGGGACGCGCTCACCGGCGTGCCGTCCGGGTAGAGCAGCCCTTCGCTCACCACGATCGAAACCCAACCATACTTCTCGATGCAAGCATGGGCATCTTCCAGGAATTCCTCTTTTTCAAAACGCCGCTCGGGGCAGTAGATCAAGTGCGGCGGGTCGTCCTCCTTCCGCTTGACTACCGCCGTCGCGGCGGCGAGCCAGCCGGCGTCCCGGCCGATCGTCTGGTAGATGACGAACTGGTCGACCTTTTGCATGTCCCGCGCCAGCCAACCGGCCTGGAGTACGCTCAAGGCGTTGCACCGCGCGGCGGAAGGAAAGCCGGGCGTGTGGTCCGTTCCGAAGAGGTCGTTATCCACCGTCTTGGGAATGCCCACGCCGATCAATTCGTACCCCTGTTCGCGGCAGTACATTTCCACGCGGTGGATCGTGTCCATCGTGTCGTTGCCGCCGATGAGGAAGAAATAGCGGATGTCGTATTTCTTCAGGGCGTCCAGAATGCGCGGGAAATCGTCGTAGTCGAGCTTGTACCGGGAAGAACCCAGCGCCGACGACGGCGTCGAACGCAGGCCCCGGATGACCGCCTCGCTCTGGGCGGACAGGTCGAACAGCCGGTCCTCCATCAGGCCGGTAATCCCGAAGCTCATTCCGTAGACGTCGACGACGTTCTCGAACACCTCCGCTCCCTCAATCACTCCGGCCAGGCTCGAGTTGATCACCGAAGTGGGCCCCCCCGATTGTCCGATTACCGCGTTTCCTTTGAGCATTCGCCTCTCCCTTTCCTATTCACCAACCACCAACCACCAACCACTGGCCACCAATCGCTATTCCCTACTCGAACTCCAACTCGCCGAAAAAGTCCGGCTGATGGTAATCCGGCTCCGGCGTGTCAATCGGACTCCACGTGACGAAGTGCGGCGTGGGCGTGTTCTCGGCGCACTTGAACAAATTCGCGCGAAACACGCGGCCGGAGAGTTCACTCCCACTCGGAAGTTCAAGAAGCGAAAGGGGGATGGCCTCGACGAGGTTCCACTCGAAATCCCCCACCTTCACTGCGAAGGGCTCCGAACCCAAGGACGATCGCCGCCGAATCCGCGCGATCGATTCCGGGTCGATCACTCGGCTGTCCGCCCGGCAACTCCCGCGGCCGACGAGCATCGTACCGATGCAGTTGCATTCGAGGTTGTAGTACAGCCCGGGCCGCGGCGAAAAGAACAGCTCCACGCAGCAATCGGTGCAGACCGATTCGTTGGATTGGGTCCGCTCGGCCAGGATCTCCTTCTCGCGGACGCGGAACTTCAGCAGCAGCTCGTCCTCGGTGTACCCCAGCGAAAAGCTCAGTTCGGGCTTGTAGGGAAAGGCCGGCCAGTTGATCGTGTCGATCGGCTCATGGCGCAGCGAATCCAACGCGGAGCTAATAAGTTCAAGTGATGGTTGCGGGGACGGAAGATCGACTTTGCTAATAATAGTCCGCTTCATGGGCGGAAACCCTCGCATTCGGGAACTGTCAAAAACAAAAAACCCCCCTTGACTGCGCTAAATTTTATTCCCACTAAAGGGGGGAATTGGTCGTGGGGACGGGCTCATTTTATTGGACACCCGGCATTTGTCAACACGCGATCCCTTCGGCAATCGAGCCCGGTCGCCGTGCCGTCCACCGGGTCTAAAGGCCCTGGCGCATCAACTTCGTGGCCTGTTCGGGATGGAACTTTTCGGGATCAAACCGCCCGCCGACCCAATCGAGCACGTCCTCATGATCCGGGTGGTTCGAATCCTCGATTGCCTCCAGGAGCCCCTCGTAACCGAAAGCGCCGCCGCAATCCTCCGGCGGACAGGCCCGCGCGCCGGCGACGCAAACCGGGAATCGGGCACCCGATTCCGCGTCCACCGTGCGTTCGAACAGGACATCGTGCATCCAACCATCGCCGAAATCATATTCGTACCGGAAACGGAATGACCTTCCCTCCTTAGGGAGTAGTTTGCTCAACTTGGTGCGTCCTGAGTCGACCACATCCGCCGCCGACCAGCCGTCATTGAGCAGCCCCGGATCGCCGTAAAGCTCGCCGCCGATCTCGAACTGGTACAGATGGCAATTCATCCAGCCCATGGACGCTTGAATATGGCGGTGCAGTTCGTCCAGAGTGCAATCCTCGACCTGAATCCGTCTCCAGACGGCCGGGTGGACATCCTTCAGCGTGAGTTTGAACTGGTAGACTTCGCGAGAACCGGCAGCCTTCTTCCGTCTTGCCGTGCCGGATCGTCCCTTCATCGGCTTGGTCTCCATCGGCAGAGACGTAACAATCCCGTACCGGGCCTTCGCTGCGCGGTAACTATCGTTAAACATCCGTTTGGCTCCGGCCCCGAAGGTAATAACCACATCGGGCATGGATACCAGGCCGTCATAGATGATTTTTCCCTGGAACGGGAGGAGTACCGCGCCGACCAGCCTCGGCACATAGGAACCGATCACTTCCGGCAAAGGGTCTACCAGCCCAAGCACGCCGTAAGGAATCGTACCATTCTCGGAATGGAGAAATACGGTGTACTTCTTGAGGAAACGGGAAACGGTGAACTTGCCCACGACGGCGTGCTTCCAGCTTTCGACGATGTCCAATTCATTGCGCGACAACTTGAACGGGTTCTCGGCAACGAACTCGTCGATCAGCTCGCGCCGCTGAAATAGAGCATCGCGGACGGCGGCCCGTTTCGCCGGGGCCCACCGCTCGTATTCCTCCGGCGTTTTCAGCTCGCCCGGGATAATCTCTAGGCGCTCGTTGACGTAACAGAGGAGTGCCGCGTAGAGCTTGTAAAACAGTTTGCATTCCGACTCTGGCAGTTGCATGGCGGTTCCTTTCGTTCCTTCCCTTGCTCTCTCGGTTCGGGGCGCACATCCCTTCGACGACCGGCGTCTTCTCGCTCGGCCGGCGGATTCGATCTTGCAGCCGCCTAATGGTAGCAATTGCCGGATAAGGTCGTCAAGCACCACTGGAACGGGGGGAAGGGGCTGCACGGAACCGGTTCCGGCGGTTAGAATGAACCGCCGCTTTACCCCGATTCAGAAAGGAAGAAATCGCATGACCAAAAGACTCTTCTTCGCGTCGATCGTCGCGGCCCTCGGCGGGCTGCTTTTCGGTTTCGATACGGCCGTGATTTCCGGAGCGGAAGGGACGCTTGAGATGCTTTTTGCTTCCCAGTACGCTACCCTAAGCGCGTACTTGGGTAACGAGGGGTTCTGGCACGGGTTTCTCGTTGCCAGCGCGCTCTTGGGAACGATCGTAGGATCGGTCCTTTTCGGAAGACCGGCGGATTGGGTGGGACGGCGGACGGTTTTGTTCTGGCTGGCCGGGCTGTATTTCGTCTCGGCCGTCGGCAGTGCCCTGGCCTGGGACGCGTGGTCCTTCATCCTCTTCCGCTTTATCGGAGGATTGGGGGTCGGGGGCGCATCGGTCGTCTCCCCCATGTACATCGCCGAGATCGCTCCCGCCGGATTCCGCGGCCGAATGGTCGCGCTGGTCCAACTGAACATCGTCCTTGGAATTCTACTGGCCTACCTGTCGAACTACCTGATTGCCGCGATGGACCTGGGACCGCTCGAGTGGCGCTGGATGTTCGGAGTCGAGGCCTTTCCGGCCGCCGCGTTCGGGCTTCTGCTGTTTACGAATCCGTTGAGCCCGCGGTGGTTGGTCGCCCAGGGGCGGATCGGGGAAGCCAAGACCGTCTTGGCGGAAGTGGGGACCGATTCCGGCAGAATCGATGAGGAAATCGCCGCGATCGAGGCATCGCTGGAAACGGAGGGCCAAGGGGATGCCGAGTGTTTCTTCCAGCGCAAATACGCGGCGCCCATTCTGCTGGCGGTGACGATCGCGGCCTTCAATCAGTTATCCGGCATCAACGCGCTGATCTACTATACCAAACGCATTTTCGAGATGGCCGGCGCCTCCGGCGCGTCCGCGTTGCAGCAATCGGTCGTGATCGGCGGAGTCAACCTGGTCTTCACGATGGCCGCGCTCTTGGTGATCGACCACTTCGGGCGGAAGAAGCTCATGATCGTCGGCTCGATCGGGTATATCGTGAGCCTGAGCGTGACCGCGGCGGCGTTCTATTGGAATGTCGGCGGGTGGGTCGTCCTGGTAAGCCTCATCGTCTTCATCGCCTCGCACGCGTTCGGGCAAGGGGCCGTGATTTGGGTTTTCATCGGCGAGATATTTCCCAACAGGGTCCGCGCCAGGGGACAGGCTCTGGGGAGCTTCACCCACTGGATCATGGCGGCCGCCATTTCCTGGACGTTTCCGATGATCGCCGCCAAATCCGGAGCCGCGATCTTCGCGTTTTACGCCGCATGCATGGTCGGCCAGTTGATCTGGGTCCTCACGGTGATGCCGGAGACGAAGGGGGTTCCGCTCGAAGAAATCCAACGCAAGCTGGGGATCAAATAGCCGAACCGCGGCGACGGAAGTTCAATTAATACGCCGACTTGTCGAGCGGATTTCCGTCCTTACGGTTGCCCAGATCGCGGTGGATGAGGGGTTCGATGACGTAGGCGATAAACCGCACGCTGCCGTCGCACATGGCCATGTTGAAACCGCCGGGGTGGGCCGAGCCGAAGCGCCCGCGGTGGCTCGCGTCGCCGTAGCCGGGCTTGTCCTGCATCGGTAGCATCGCCAGCGCCCGATTCTGTTGATCGGCACCGTTCCAGGTCCACCGGAGAATGTCTTCGTTATCGCCCATCAGCATGAATTCGTTATCGCCGTTGTCGATCCCCGTGTCGTAGTGGTCCGGATTGAGGTACTTCTCTCCGGCGAGGTAGGTCGCGGAGGTGCCATCGGGAATATCCGCGATTTTCACCTCGCTTCCCGCGTAAACGACGCCGTTGGAATACTTCTGGGCGTCATCGAAGACGTACTGCGCTTTCCCGGACTCCCAGTCGCCGTAGGTCGCCGGGAAGTCATAAGGCGTGCCCACCGGAACTGATCCGCCGTTGGCGGCATAATCGCTGCGAGCGACGTTTACCAACGTGGCCGTCCGGCCGGTCATGTTTCCGTTGTAGGCAAACTTGGGCTGTTTTTGCAGGTTGTTGACGTTTCCGATCGGATAGACCTTCGCGGTGCGCCGGCTGGGACAATGCATGTTGGCGAGGGGAATCTCCAACATCGACTTCGCCACGTCCCGCGCGGAAATCATCTGCGTCTGTCCGGCGAGCATCTGATGCACGTCGCCTTGTTCCATGTAGGGAAGAACACTGAATATCCATCCCCCTGGCTGACTTTGACCATACCCCGCGTCCGGGGATCCAATCCACCAGTATCCCCAGCCGTTGCTGGGAAGAAACCCGTGGGTCGATTCGTGGTTGAGGGCCGCGACTCCGATTTGCTTGAGGTGGTTCGTACACTGCATCCTTCTCGCGGCCTCGCGGGCCGCTTGCACCGCTGGGAGGAGGAGAGCAATCAGGATGCCGATAATCGCGATGACCACCAGCAACTCGACCAATGTGAAGGCCTTTTTCCCTTGCATGATTTTTCGTCCGTTATCCGTCAAGAACCCGATTGACCGGAGCAACAAGCACCGCATGTAATAAGAAACAATCCCCAATTCGACCGTCTTCGCGGACGGTCCGAACAACGCGCTTCGCGGAGGCAACCCCGCGAAGCGCGGCATCGACGTATTTATCTATATACGGAAAGCGGGAAAAAAGCAAGCCGAAGGCCGCTTCGTACCCGGCACGTCCGTGTGAATCGGCTATCTCCGGCCGCGGCGGCAAACCGCCGCCAATCCGGCGAGCAGAATCAATGATAGCGCGCCCGGTTCGGGAACTACCGCGGCCGAAGCCGTCGCTCCCCAGTTGGCCCGGACGATATCCAAGTCGGCGCTGCCGACGATGCCGTCCTGAGACGGATCACCGCAGGAGAGGCAGCCGACTTCGACCGTCTGTCCCCAGTTGGCACGGACGATATCCAAATCAGCGCTGCCGACCATCCCGTCGCCGTTCAGGTCGCCCGGGACGCCCGGGGTGACGATGACGATCTCGCCGTCGAACGGTCCGACGAAGAAATTGTCCAGCGACGCGAGATAGTTGGAATTCCAATTCACGTAGTTGTTGGCCAAACCGCCATCCGTTTTGCGGTAAGTGGCGAGGCTGATGCCGTTGTAGAGCAACTCCATGTCGGTCTGGCCGGCTCCGTCAAACGGGTCGCCGTCGGTCGGATCGACGAAACGCAGCTCGAAGTTGTGGTTCAGGATCGCTCCGGTTCCCTCGAAGAGGAAGTCCGAGACGATTTCGACGCCGTCGTCATAGGCGGAGATCGACCCGTCGGCGCCCAAGCGGATGCCGAAGTGCTCCACCGCGTCGGCCGCCATGGCGAAACGATTCGCCTGGCTCATCCCGAAGTTGATCTCGACGTACGGCGTCTCGGTCGCCAGCAGGCCGATGACGTCCGGCGAGACGCTGAAGCTCATCATCATTCCGCCGTCGGAAACGGTGTCGAAGTTGGCGTCCGGCGAAATCGCTCCCTGGAAGACGACGCCGCCGCGGGCGAACGCCGCCTGCTGGGCGAGGCCGGGCGTCATAAGCGTGGTAGTAGTTCCGGCCGTCGTGGAATACGTCATTCCCTTGAGCGTTCCCTTCTGCCGCGCGGCAACCCCGGCATTGATTTCGCCCGTCGTCGCCACCGTGCTAAAACCGTCGTCCAGATAGTACCCGTACACGATCGGTGAAACGGACTCGTTCGTAATGGCATACAAATGGACCGAATCGCCTAGACTGTCCTGCTCGATGTTGATCGTCATCGTCTCTTCCGCGGCGGTGAATTCGTAGCGGAAGTAGGTGCCGGTCCCGTTGCCGACGTTCTCATTGTAGCGGAACGAGTCGCCCAGGCTGCTGGTGACCGTCGCCCAGCGGACGCCGGTGTCTTGACCGCTGGGCATTCCCCACGCGGTATTCCAGAAGGTCACGACGTAATCGTTGCCGGGAACGAGCTGCTTCAGCGTAATCCCCTTCGGCTCGGTAATTCCACCGGCGTGGAGGAAGTTCTCGTTGAGCGCGTGCATTCCACCGGTCACCACGTTCTGGGGATTGCCGATGAAGACCCAGGGATAACCGAACATCTCATAGGCGTTCGTCACCGGGCTGCCCACCGTTCCGGCTCCTTCGAAAAGGACCCCGTTGACGTCGACCGCGCGGGTGTCGGCCAGATTCGCGGCGAAGACGTACTCCTTCGCGGAAGAGATATCCACGTCGCCATCGCCGGTGTAGGTTCCTTCGCTGAATACCCCGGCATTGGCCGTTCCGGCCAGGGCGATACAGGCGACCGCCGCCACGGTCAAAAGCCGCTTGCGGCGGATGCAGCCCAGGCCCAGCGCGCCGCACAAAAGCAGTGCCAGAGTGGCCGGTTCCGGAATAGCGGCCGGTGGGGTGTGCGTGTAGACGTAGAAGCTATCGAACGAGGCGACCCGGTCGCCGTAGAAGTTCATGTAGTTGTCGGAATACCCGCCGCCGGTCTTCGTGTAAGTGAACACGGGAACGCCGTCCACGAACATCTCGACGGTGGTGCCGCCGCTGCCGTCGAACGGATTACCATCGGTGTCGGTGAACGCGAACTTGATCTTGTGCTCTTCCCCGAGATTGGAAACCCAGGCATCGCCGGTTCCGACGGAGGTCGTCCCGTCGAAGACCTCGAACGCGCCGGCTCCGCCGAAGAGGACGCTCAGGCCGCTTGGCGCTTCGCCCGGGGCCGCGAAGCGGTTCGCCTCGCTCAGGCCGAAGCTGACCCCCGCCTCGACGGCATCGCCGCCACCGCCGAGCGCGTCGGCCGCCATTTCGAATTCGAAATCCAGGCCGGCCGCCGCGGTGGCGCCGTTGAAGTTCTGGTCCAGCGAAATGGCCGAACCGAACGACAGCATCGCCACGTCCCGGTCGTTCAGGCAGATGTTCCCCAGTTGGGCGTCCGTTCCCGGCTTCGTCGACCACGTGATGAAACCGAGCGACCCTTCCTGGCGGTACGGATCCGTGTTCTGGTAGCCCCAGTTCATGTCCAGCCGAGTTTCCTGCTCCCAATAAGCCCAGAACTTGTCGAGGAACAGCAACTGCCGGTTGTCGACCAGTTCATTCGTGAAGCCATAAAGGTGGAACGTATCAGCGGTTACGATCGGCGTGATCGTGAACTGCAGCGACGTGGCCTCCGCCGTGTAGGTATAGGTAAGCAGATGCGGGTTGGTGCCGCCGGTCCAGTTCTGATCGAAATCGAGATACCCGCCGTCATCCGTTTGAATCATGCACAGCCGGCCGCCGGGACCGCCGAAGGACACATTGTAAAACGTGAACTTGTAGTCCTGTCCGGCCGTCAGCCCGGTGAGGGTCAGAATCTGCGGATCGCCGTTGTAGTTGAAGTGATCGCAGACGGTCTTGATCGCGCCGTCCAGCGGGGCGCCGTTCCAGTTCGGAAAATGGACGTTGAACCCCGACGTACTGAAATTGGACCCGGACGGATTCGGCCCTCCCGTTCCAATGAAGTCGACGCCGTTGACCCGGACGCCGGGCCCGCCGATGTTCACGGCGTGCGTGTATTGCTTGTTGGAGGCCACGCCGCAGTCGGCGTCCCCCGTGAATGTGAGCAATTCAAAGACGCCGGCGGCCTGCCCGGCCGTGACGGAAGAAATGGCGAAAAGGATCGCCAACCCCGCGCACGCCAACGCGCGCACGTTCAGAAAACGGTACAGCATTGTTCCCTCCAGAGTGTCGAAATAGAATCCCAGTGAGTCAAGAGAAGATAACGCATCTTCCTCGTATACCAGCGATTTTAATCGAGCGAAAACAAAAAGGCAACTTCTACTTTTTGCATCAGTTGTAAAAATTAAATCAACTGCGACGGATTACTCGATTAATTAAGCTCGGCATTCTGTAGCAGGGCACCTGGAATCCTTTTCACCCCACCCTCCAGTGTCATCAACGCCTTGTCTTTGTACAATAGCGATGGATAGCCTCCAACGACGCAGAGCGTGAATCCCCCCAAAAAGGGCATAACGATGGCCGATTCCCCACGCGATCTCCTGGAAACATTCGAAAACCAGTACCCCCACCGCGAGTACACGATTGAAATCGTCTGCCCCGAGTTCACCTCCGTCTGCCCTAAGACGGGCCAGCCCGATTTCGGGACGCTCACCCTCCGTTACGTCCCGGCCGTGCGGTGCGTCGAACTGAAGAGCCTGAAGTTCTACTTGCAGTCGTTCCGGAATGAGGGCATCTTCTACGAGAACGTCACCAACCGCATCCTTGACGACCTCGTAGCCGTGCTGGCCCCCCGGCGGATGACCCTAACCGCCGCCTTCACCCCCAGAGGGGGCATTTCCACGACCGTCACGGCGGAACATATCGCATCGACTGAGTAGGGCGCCGGGCGGCGCAAGCCCACTCGTAGTGGGGGTTGCGCCGGGCGCGCGGAAATGGTAATCTTCGCCAAGCGCGGTGGAGGTCGCCGCGAAAAGTAGCGTACGTTGTGCGTGGATGGTTTTCAATATGAGTTCGAAAAAGGACTGGGCAAAGGAGGAAGTGACGAAGTATTGATTCCGACACAAGGAAAGTGCGCGCTGGCGAGACCGCTATGTCATATCTCGCGGCGCCGTCCGGTTGGCGCGGAATCGATGCCTCACGGAACGGAACGCGGAGGCGCACGACCACGTCTACGTGAAAATAGGCGACAAAATACAAGGAATCGCCGCCGGAATCGCCGCCTCGCCTGGGCGAGATGCTCAAGATCATCGCGTCCCTCGGCGGCCACCTGGGCCGCAAGTGCGGCGGCCTTCCAGGTCCGGAATCGATTTGGTTCGGTTCATAACGCACGGTCGATTTCGCCGTCGCCTGGGCCGCGTTCGGTCCGGAACGAGCAGCCGAACCGTCGAAACCCCAGGCTCACCATAACGAAAACCAACCCGCACGATCGTGCGGCTAACAATACTTGTGTGTAATACTCGGGGCTATTACCCAGCGCCCCTTTTTGCTTAACTCGGAGGTTCAAAACATGGCACGCGCTATCAGCAAAGTCGCTCCCCAGTGGTGGGATTATACGACGCTTGACCCGCAAATCATCGACGACGCGGCGAGACTCGCGCCGGAGGACCTCGTCGGCCTCTCCCGGGACGGCTTCGAGGTGGTCATCTACGATACGCTTGAAGAGTTCTTCATGGCCGAGGCCCTGGAGTACATCGCCGCCTGGAAGCGCTCCACGGCCGACAATCCGGTCGGAATCTGCGGGCCGATCGGTCCGACGGAGCAGCTCCCCCTGGTGGCGAGAATCGTCAACGACCTGGACCTGGATGTCCGCGACGGGCATTTCTGGGGAATGGACGAATGGGTGGATGAAAACGACAATCCGGTCCCCATCACGCATCCGCTGAGCTTCGCGAAGGCCGACCTGGAACTCTGCTTCAACCGGATCAAGCCCGAACTACGGATGCCGGATGCGCACATCCACTTTCCGGTCGGCGACCTGGGCGCCTACGGCAGGTCGTACGACGAGGTGAAGTGCGTCCTCATGCAAGGAGGCCAGGGGGAGGTCAAGCACTGGGCTTTCAACGATCCGCCCCAACGAGAGGGTGCCTATCAAGATGCTCCGCCCCCGCCGGAAGAATACCGCAAGCTCGGCACCCGGGTCACGGCGCTGCACCCGATGACGATCATCCAGAACGCACGGACCTCCGGCGGCGGGCACGTCGCCCTCGTCCCCACCAGGGCGGCGACCGTCGGCCCGGTCGAGACCTGGAAGACCGAGAAGGTCTCCATCTGGCACCCCGGCCACCACGACAATCCGTTCGGAATGCGCCTTTCCACGCTGATGATCTCGAAGAAGATACCGGACTCGTCGGTTCCGATGTCGCTGCTGGCGGATCATCCCAACGTGAAATTCAGCTTCTACCGCGGTGGGATCGGGAAGGTCGAGGCGGAGATGCATTAGGTTTCCCCGTGCTGTGGATGACATAAGCGGCCGAGAAACGCAGCCAATGTCGCCGACGATTGGAGCGAAGCATGGGAACCACAGAACACGAAAATCACTCCTATCTTCCGAGTCGCGACAGCGGGAAGGTCATTTCGATAGTGGATATACACTGGTATCCGCAACCCCACAATGATAACAGCTTGACAATCTCTGACTTGGCGATGGACTAATCTGGTATGACAATCGATAACCCGTACAAAGACTTCACCAAGCGGCTGAAGCTCTTGGTTAGCAAACATCCGGAGCTGATTACGCTTACCCTCAGCAATATCTTCACAATGCGATTGGTGGGAAACAAGACTCACGGTGATCTTGCCGAAATCGCTTTGGCCGAGTTCATAAACCAGTATATGTACGATTTTAGATCCATCCACGTTGGCAAGGATCTCTATCGCGCAAAGTCGCAAGAAGAGGACATCAAGATCATCAATGAAATCACGAGTGACGAGTTTCCCGTCAGCCTCAAGGCATATGGGGACGGTCCTCTTCAACTGTCAACCGACAAGAGTTTTCGGATGTTTCCGCGCCTCGAACGCGAAGGGGAGAGCATTGAGGGACAGGAGGCCGTAAGAGCCGTCCTCGGGGATGTAGAGTTTTCCGAATTTCGGAATATCAATGTCCTGCCTCTCATCTACCATGAGAAGACCAAACGCTGCAATATACTGGTATTCGATTATGAGCGAGCAATAGATGAGACGGTGCGCATTGTAAGAGAGGATAAGTCAAGGGGCAGACTTCATCCGCCTCTATCGGTTTTATAACGCGGCCAATGAGTATGTCTGTGAGGTCCGATATGGCGACGCTGCGGCAAATGCACTTCAGCGTGGCCTGTGGACGCACACAAGAAATGGGCTGTCGTATTTTGATAGCATTACGGATGGATGGATTGACTATTCGCACAATCTGGTTCTTGTCAAATTGTTCTCCCATGCACTCGTATCATCGGAGGTCGGCCATGTGAGCGCCCTCGAGAAAATCAAGGAAGATATTGTCCGACTGAAGCAAGCAAGCGGGATTAGGCAATGATACAACCATCCTTATTCGACGATATAATAGTCGATCCCCCGTCTACCGAAGGGATCAAATACGCGGGTTCAAAACTCAAGCTAATTCGTCAAATACTCGAGCTCGCCAAGCAAGTGGACGCGCATTCGGTGCTCGATGGATTCTCCGGAACAACGCGTGTTTCTCAGGCTTTTGCCAAGTCGGGTTATCGTGTTTTTAGCAACGATATTGCGGTGTGGTCTGAGATATTTGGAACATGCTATCTTCTGAACAAGAAGAAACCAGAGGAATATCAGGGTCTTATTGACCATTTGAACGGCACCCCTCCGGTTGACGGTTGGTTCACCGAACACTACGGAGGAGAGACTAACGGGACCTCCGCTGTGCAAGAGGACGGACGCAAGAAGCCCTGGCAGATTCACAACACGCGCAAGCTCGACGGTATACGAGAAGAGATAGAAAGGCTAAACCTGAACCGTGTTGACAAGGCCGTTGCGTTAACCAGTCTTATTCTTGCCCTCGACCAGGTGGATAGCACTCTGGGACACTTCGCGTCTTATCTCAAGGAATGGTCTCCTCGTTCATTCAAGGAGATGAAACTTCGTGTTCCCAAAGTCTTCCAAAACACGGAGCATCATCGCGTATATCGTCACGATATTCGTCAACTCATCCGAGACGTCTCCATTGATCTCGCCTACTTTGATCCGCCGTATGGTTCCAACAATGAGAAGATGCCGCCGTCTCGCGTGCGGTACGCGTCCTATTATCATGTGTGGACCAGCATTTGCCTTTTCGATCGACCAACCCTTTTTGGCAAAGCGGCACGCAGAGAGGATTCATCGGACATTGTTGCCGGTTCCGTATTCGAGGAATTTCGAAGGAACGATCAAGGCGAGTTCATCGCCGTGCAAGCTATCGAAGATATGATCCGAGATGTGCAGGCAAAGTGGGTGATTCTATCGTACAGCTCAGGTGGACGTGCCACTGCCTCGGAGCTAAACGAGGCAATAAGTAACGCGGGGACCGTACAGGAGGTAATCGAATTGGATTATAAGAAGAATGTTATGGCGGGGATGAAATAGACGAATGAGTGGTTGCGAGACGCTGAGGAACCGAATCGTGAATTCTTGTTCTTGATCGAGAAGAACCCCTGATCAGCGATATTCTTTGTAGCGCTTAGGACTCGTGACAAAATAACATATTCAATTCAGCCGGGCGGCGCGATTGTGTAATTCCAGTCGCCGTGGAACTTGTGTTTCGTGATATTGAGTTGTGCCATGGTGTAATCGGAGACTTTGATGCCCGTTTCGTAGCTCTTCTTGTCCAATCTCGCCTTGATGGTGAGCCCGGCTTCCGTCGTGGTGTTGCCAATCAGGTTGACGACGACGGCTTGACTAATCAGCGGTTGACCACGCCAGTTCTCCGTGATGTGGCAGAACATGCGATGCTCGATCCCTTGGGTCGCCATTCACGCCCGCCGTTCTTGAAATCCCCCACCAGTTCCCGTTTTTTTG
>CAZFQG010000094.1:0-23578 GCA_964520785.1 uncultured Planctomycetaceae bacterium
GCGTACGTCGGGGTGACGATCTTGACAATTGGACAGTCGAGGACCTCCGATACTACAAAATCACCAACATCGTCCCCCCCGACTCCCCCACCATCCAGGTCCAACCCGAGGACGGCGGCGAGCCGATTGAATGCAAACCGATCGGCTGGGTCGATATCGACATCCGCGGGCGGAAGGAACCGGCGGGGAAGAAGGAATGATCGGACGTTGGACATGGCGCGCCGTGCCTGAATAGGTTTGCGGTTTCATTCCAGGGACAATAGGAATCAGCCACCGCCTGGCACGGACTGAGAGAAAGCGTTGAGGTGCCGCATGAACCCGGCACGGGGAAACGGAGAGCGAACGGGAGACGGGAGTGTTCTTCCGAAGTTCCTTGTTCACCTGCGGGAACAAGCAAATGCCGTTTTTGCGCAATTCACGGACTATTGCGTCGTCAGGGTGGGTCGTAGCCTCCTTTGTTACGGCCCGCCCATTATTTCGTTCCAGGTGCTTGACGCCGTTTGGCACGCATGTCACAACTGCGGCAGTCCCGCAAGAAAACGCCATTATATAACGAATCCTGATGGTTCTCGGTTGGTTGCCGGGACAGCCGTATTCCGCGGACCGCCTTTCACGTAACCCCGCGGAGGTACCCATGAACGTCCTCGTACGCCGTACATTGATCCTCGCTATTGAAATGTTGCTCGCCGGGTGCGGTGGCGAACCCGAACCACTCCCTCTGGAGGCTGTCCATCAAGCAGCTCCTTTGGGGGAAGGGAGTGTTCCGGCGGCGTCTCCGGAGCTGCCCGCTTCGGAGCAACCGACGCTCGGAGCCGAAGAGCGTCAATCGGCCACCGGCGGGTCTGTCGGCAGCCCTCCCGAGGCGGATCCCGCGCCCGTCTCGCCGCCGCCGGCCGGCCCGCTTGGTTCGCCACCGCCGGCCAGGACATCGGCCTCGTCCGCCTCGGCGTCGATCGACCTTTCCGCGGGCGTCGCCCTGCCGCAATCGCTTCCGACGGGAACCGCGATGGGCATGAGCGTGGACTACAGGTTTACCGCGGGAGAACCCCAGCCATCGCGGCAATACGTCTGGGTCATCGAGCCGGCCATGGGAGATCCCGTCAGACAACCGGTCCGATTGTCCACGCGGGGAACCCTACAGGCCTTCTTTCCCCAGCTTCACCCCCGAAACGGCCCCTTTCAGGCCCACATCGAGAGTCCGGACGGCAGCCGATTGTCGAATTCGGTTTCGTTGGAGTAAAAGCGACTACCTTGTTTTTCGGCCGCCTTTATGCGACGATAGCTACTGGCGAGGAAGAACCAGGTAGGATACGGCGGCGATAATGCCCGTGTTCGCCGCAATCGCTGCTGAATCCAGACCGGCTTTCGGGTTGGTCGGGCGAGTATGGGGAACGTCGTTCGAGTGGTGATGGAGGTTTTGGGATTCTGACCATGAGATATCATAACCGAAAAGGTTTTACCCTTGTCGAGTTGCTTGTGGTAATCGCCATTATCGGCATTCTCATCGCTTTGCTGCTTCCGGCGGTTCAGGCGGCTCGTGAGGCGGCCAGGCGGATGCAGTGTAGCAATCACCTCAAGCAACTGGCCCTCGGTTGCCTGAACTTCGAGTCAACCATGCGGGCATTGCCCCGGGGAAATGCCACCACCGGCACATTTCCGAACGGGGGCAACACAAGTTGGATGTTCCAAGCTCTGGCTTATACGGAACAGAGTGATCTTTACGAGCAGGTGGTGGCCGCTGGCAGTCTGGCGGGGGCGGTCGCCAGGAGAATTCTGCCAGCCCGCCTGCCAATGGCCCGCTGCCCCAGCGAGAGTTTCGGGTCCGGTGACGGCCGACTGCACAACTACGTCGGCAGCTCCGGGCCGCAGTGCAACAACCCCCCGGGGGGTTACAATAGCCCGTTCCAAATCCACTGTAACGGTCGGGTGGGCTCAGGACGAACGGTACCCCCGGCGTTACTGCCCCCCACGCATCCTGGCTACGGGCCGAGTGCGAGTTGGGGCGATACCGATAACGCCTCGCTGGTCCGGGGCATGTTCTGCCGCGGTGGAGCCACGATTCGCCTTTGCGACGTGATCGACGGGACATCACACACCCTGTTGCTCGGCGAACTATTGACGGAGGAGTCCGAGTTCCAGCGGTACAACAGCACAAACCAGAGAGACCCCGGCTGGGCGGGGGGCAACTCAGTAGCCCAGGGGCAGACGATTCAGCCGATCAACTGGAGCATTGAGCCGGTCCCGGTCAATGCCCCCTGGGGCTCGACTACCTGCGCCGACCGGAATCGCTGCCTGTGGAACTGGTCGGTCACCTGGGGGTTCAAATCGCACCACCCGGGCGGAGCAAACTTTGCCTTGACCGACGGCTCGACGCGGTTCATCTCCGAGACAATCGAACATCGAACGTTCCAGTATCTGGGCTGCCGCCACGACGGCCACACGTTCACCCTGCCCTAACAGGCTGCTAAAAGCAACACTCACATGCCATGGGGCAATCGCTTCTTCGATATCGGCCGTCGCGGCCAAGGTGCGAAGGATCGAATCAGGGTTCGCCGCCACCACCGTTCACGCGGGCAAAAGCGTCAACGGCGCGAGGGGGTATTCTACTCGTGGGCGTGGTGTTCGACGGTACCGGTGAGTTTTTCTCCGCCGACGGTAGCGTGGATACGGCCCTTCAGGTCGGCCGTTTTCTCGAGCAGCTCGCTCGCCGAGCGATCCGCCAGCTCGTAGGTCGCCTCGGCCGTCTTTTTCAGGGAGTATTCGAGGAACTTTCCGTCCGAAAAGAGCTGCAGCGCGATGGATTCCCCGGCGTCGAGCGGGTCTCCATCGTGGGTCGTCAACCAGATGACGACCTTGTCGCCGTCGTGTGTGAGTTCGGCGTGGGCCGCGTCCTCGCCAAGAACGTAGACGTGCCCGCCATGGGGTCCGGCCGCGTGCGCCTCCTCGTGCGAGTGGCCGTGGCCGTTTTCCTCAGAAGATTCGCCGTGGGCCGGGGCGTCCTGGCCAGGATGCGAGTGGTGGGCGTCGTGACAACCAAGAAAGGCCGCCAGGGCGACGAAGGTAAACGTAGTCCCGGTGATTCGTAAGGTCATTTCGATTCTCCAATACAAGGTAAACGGTTATTCCCCAAAGTCCGTGGATTCCAATGGATCTTCTTCGCGCCGTACGGCCCTTTTCGCCGCGCCGATTCCGAAGCTCCAGAAAAGCGCCGGGCGGACGAAGAACTCCATGGCCGTGCTGGAAATCAGACCCCCGATGATCACCGTTGCCACGGGGTAGAGTATCTCCTTGCCCGGTTCGCCGGCTGCCATCGCCAGGGGAATGAGCCCGAAGCCGGAGGTCAGCGACGTCATGAGGACCGGCGCCAGGCGTTCCTGTCCCGCCCGGACGATCATCTCCCGGGTCCACGATTCTCCCTCGTACCGGACGAGGTGCAGGTAGTGTGCGATCAAGAGGATGCCGTCGCGCGAGGCGATCCCGCACAGGCTGATGAACCCGACCATCGCGGCGACGGAGAGGGTTTGTCCGGTGAAATAGAGGGCGGCGACGGAACCGATAAACGCCGTTGGAAGGGCGATCATGACCTGCAGCGCCAGCACGCCGCTTCGGAACATGGCGTAGAGAACGAAGAACATCCCGACGAGGGCGACGGCGAACAAGACGGCGATTGTCCGCGATGCGCTTTGATGGCTCTCGAATTGGCCGCCGTATTCCACGAAGTACCCGACCGGGAGCCTCGCCTCCAAGGGGGCCAACGTGTTGCGGATATCTTCGACGACGTCGACGAGGCCCCTGCCCGCGGTATTGCACTGCAAGACGATTCTCCGGCGGACCTGCTCGCGGCGGACCGTGTTCGGACCGGAGGCCTCGTAGATGTCGGCCAGCGATCCCAGCGGGACCGTTCCGCCGCCGGGAAGCTCGACCTGGAGCCGGCGCACCGCGTCGAGGTCTTCGCGGAACGGTTCGTCCAGCCGGACGAGGAGGTCGAATTTCCGCTGCCCGTCGATCACTTCGGAGACGACTCTGCCGTTGAGGGCGGTGAATATCAACTCGTTGACGTCGCCGCGGGTGAGACCGTACTTGACGAGCCGGTCGCCGTCGAGTTCGATCCGCAACTGGGGAATCTCCACCTGCTGCTCCACCTGCAAGTCCTCGACGCCGGGAATTCCGGTGATCGCGGTCTTCATTTCCTCGGCGCGGCGGCGCAATTCCGTCAAGTCGTCTCCGTAAAGCTTGATCGCGATTTGGGATTCGACGCCGGAGAGCATGACCGACATCAAGTGTGCCAGAGGTTGCTCCACGCTGATCATCGCACCGGGGAGATTCTCCGCCGAGAGGACTTCGCGAATTTCGGCGAGCGTCTCCTCCCGGGAGTGCTTCGATTCGTCGAGTTCGGCGATGACCTCGGTGATATTCACCGTGGCGGCGTGCTCGTCGAGTTCGGCACGGCCCGTCTTGAAACTGAGCGACTGGATCGCGTCGATCTTCCGCAGTTGGCGTTCGATCTCCGGGACGAGGCGCCGGGAGGTCTCCAGGGACGCCCCGGGTTCGAGCACCACGTTAATCTGAACGCTCCCCTCGTTGAACGGCGGGAGGAAATCGCTCTCCAGGCCGAACAGGGCCACGGCGAACACCGCGGCGAGGGCGGCCGTTCCGGCCAGGACGGTACCGGGGTGTTCGGTCGATTTTCGGATGCACAACCCGCCGATTCCCTTGAGGAGACGCAGCAGCGGTCCGTCGCGTTCTCGTTCCGGCGACCCTGGGCGGATTCCGCCCAGAAGCCAATAAGAAAGGACCGGCGTCAGCGTCATCGAGACCAACAGCGAGGAAAGGATGGAGACGATGTAGGCGATTCCCAACGGCGCGAAGAGCCGGCCTTCCATGCCGCTAAGGGCGAAGACCGGCAGGAAGACGAGCACGACGATCACGTTTCCGTAGACGATCGAATTGCGGACCTCGCAACTCGCCTCGAATACGACGGCGAGGGATGGACGCGGACGCGCAAGGAGGCGGTTTTCGCGGAGTCTGCGGAAGATGTTTTCCACGTCGACGATCGCGTCGTCCACGAGTTCCCCCATCGCCACCGCCAGGCCGCCAAGCGTCATAGTATTGATGGAAAGACCGAACCACTTGAACACCAGCGCGGTGATCGCCAGCGAAAGCGGAATCGCCGTGAGCGTGATGAACGTCGTCCGGAGGTTCATGAGGAACAGAAACAGGACCGCGACCACCAGCAGCGAGCCGTCGCGGAGCGCCTCCAGGACGTTCGCCACGGCGCGGTCGATGAAGGCTCGCTGCTGGTAGAGTTCCGTCGAGACGCGGACGTCCGGGGGAAGGCTCGATTTGAGTCCCCCGATCGCCTTCTCGACCGCCGCGGTAATGCGGCGGGTATCCGCCCCGGGTTGCTTGCTGATCGTCAGAAGAACCGCCGGGCCCCCGCTCCAACGGCCCTGCGCGTCGCGGACCGCCGCCGAGGCATCTCCCCTCTTGACTTCCGGCCCCTCGATCACCCTGGCGATCTGTTTGAGCAACACGGGGCGTTCGCCGCGGATGTCGACCACGACCTTCTCGATTTCCTCGACGCTGGTAACGCGGCCGAGCGACCGCACGAGCAGTTCGTAGGGCCCCTGTTGCTGGAGGTACCCGCCGGTGACGTTCTCGTTGCTCTTGGCCAAGGCGGTCTCGACCTCGTGCAGCGTCACGCCGTAACGGAGTAGCAAGTCGGGCGAAACCAGGACCTGGAACTGCTTCCGGTCCCCCCCCATCACGAAGACCTGCGAGACGCCGGAGATGGTGCGAAGCCGTTGCCGGACCACCCAGTCGGCGAGCGTCCGCAATTCCATCGGCGACGTCTTCTCCCCTTCGCTCCACATTCCGATGATCATGATCTGCCCCATGATCGAGGAAATGGGGGAGAGCTGGGGAATCACGTCCGGCGGCAATTGATCCTGGATGGTCGCGAGGCGTTCGGCGACGATCTGCCGGGCGACGTAAACGTCGGTTCCCCAGTCGAACTCGACGTTGATCACCGCGAGTCCCACCGCGGAAGACGACCGGACCGCCTGCACTCCGGTCGCGCCGTTGAGAGACGTCTCGATCGGGAACGCGATCAACGACTCCACTTCCTCCGGTGCCAGCCCCGGCGCCTCGACCATCACGACGACGCGCGGGCGGTCCAGGTTCGGGAAGACGTCGATCGGCAGATGAACCGCCTGAAAGCCGCCGTACCCCAGCACGAACAGGGCGAGCGCCAGGACGAGGAGCCGGTTTCGCAGCGAGAAACGAATAATCCTGTTGAGCATGGTCTTCCTAATGGTTATGTCCCGCGTGCGGATCGATTGCTCCACCGGTCCGGTTCTTGAACATCAGATACAGCGGATACGCGCCGCGGGTGACGACCCGATCCCCGGGGAAGAGCGTTCCGTCGCTTGCGAGTACCACCCGGGTTGCATCCCGGTAGACCTCGACGACCGCCTTTCGCGTGAACGCGTTTCCCTGTTTGACGAAAACTATCGATTCGGCCCCGTCCTGAACCACCGCCTCCGCGGGAAGGACGATCCGGTTCTTCCATGTTTCGACCGGAACGCGCAATTCGACCCGCTGTCCCGGGCGGAACTTCCACCCGATGAAGGGGCGGCCTTCGTCATCCTCCGTCTGGTGGACCACGGTATTGGCGATATCCACGTAGAATCGAAGCGCCCTGGATTCGGTGTCCACCTCGGTGTCGAGAAAGAGAATCCGCAGTCCTTCGACGGTGATCGGCTCTTCATGCCCCTCGACGACGGCCGAGACGGGAAGCCGCTCGCGGAGCGCGTCCTCCAGTGTCGCGGCGTCCTGTTCGAACGCCTGTCCTTCGATCAGGAGCCTGCAATAGTCGGTCAATTCGCAAACCGAGGTACCGGAATCGACTTGCTGGCCGACGGAAGCACTAATCTTCGCCGTTTGGTAAAGATGTGCGCCGGTACACCCGGCGGAAGCGGTCTGTTCGAGCGGCGCCAAGAGCGTCAGCCGACTGACGAGGACGCGCTGGTCGAAGATCCGCGTCAATTGTTCCTCGGTCAATCCCAGAAGAAGAAGCCCCGCGCGTTTGGCGTCGATTTCCGCGCGCAGGTTCTCTTCCTCGTACTGGGCTTGCAGCAGGGTCTTCCCGGCCACCGCACCGGATGCCGCGACCTTCTCCAGCCGAGCCACCTCTCGCGCGACGATTTCCCGGCGTTGGATGATATCCAACAACTCCGTCTGCAGCCGAATTACCTCCTGGTGGGTCAGGCGAAGGACGGCGATGGGCTCGCCGGGCTGGACCGCCTCCCCTTCGAGCGGAAGAATTCTTTCGACGATTCCGGTAAGCGGCGTTGAAACCGTGATCCGAGAATGGCCCGGCCGCTCGACCACTCTACCGGGAATCGTGACCGTTTGAGCGAAATCTCCCACGGCCACGTCGATCGATTGCAGGCCGATATTCTTCTGGCCCTGGAGAGATACATCCAGCGTGTTTCCCGAGTCGACAGGCGAAGCGGCCGGCGGTCCGTGAAGGGCGCCGGTTTCCGCGGCGTCGACTCGCGGACGAATCCATCGCGCAGTCACGAAGCCGACGACGGTCGCCACGGCGGCAAGAAATACCACGGGGAATATCCACCCTCCGCGCAGGGCGATGCGTTTCGTAGACATAGGTCCGCTCCAAGAGTGAAAAACAAAGGAGATCGGTAGGGGAAGAAGGCGAAGCGTCAACCGGCCCAGACGACCGGAACACTGGTCACGCGACTTGGACGAGAGAAGCCTTCAGAGTCGAAAGACCTCAAGCTGCGCATGGAGGGGCGCAGCCCCGAAAGGTGCCCCCATTGGCTCCCATCGCTCCCGAAGGTTCGGCCGCGCTTCGCGAAGCGGTAAAGACGGCGCCGCGACGAAAGCCTGTTGCGCAACCGGTATTTCAACGCAAATTCGTGCCGCCGCGACCTCGATGCCCGGTACCGCGAACACGCACGGATGGGAATGGGGCTCGCCCGGGGCAGGGCCCTTCCCCGGCGGCGTGTCGTGCCGGTGAGAATGAGGCTGATGAGAATGCGGCTGGTGAGAATCGCAACACGCCGCAACGACTGAAAGAGGACACTCCGCCCCGGGGTCGCCGCAGTGCGCATCGGAACATGTGTCGCAACAGAATGCGCAACCGCTCCAGCCGTGGAATAGAACGGCGGCGCAAGTAGTCAGACGACACAGAAACCCGAGTATATTCATGCTTTCATTTTATTCGGGCATCAGCCTGGAATCAAGCCCACCCGTTAGTAGCAGGCCGTCGATCTGGGTCTCGGTGACCCAAACCGTCTCCAGGGCCTCGACATAGTCGAGGTTCGAAGACAGAAACGTCTGTTGGGCGTTGAGTAATTCGAGATAGCTCGATTCCTGATGGCGGAAACCCTCCTGGGTCAGTTCCAGCGACATCTTCGCTTTGGGGAGGACCGATCGCCTGAAGGTCTCCGCTTGCTCTCGTGCCACCTGGTACCCGCGGAAGACGTCGGCCAGGCGATGGTACAATTCGAGCCGCGCGCGGTCGACTTCCCGCCTCGCCGCGACGAACCGCGATTCCGCTGCGGCGATATTTCCCTGATTCCGGTCGAACAGCTTCACCGGAATTCCCACCGCGACGGTCGCTTCGGTATACTCCGAGGCCGCATTGTAGGCCACGGCTCCGCCGACCTCGATATCCGACACTCTGCCGGCGCGCTGGCGGGCGACGTCGCATCTGGCTTCCGCCAAGGCGGCGTATGCCCTGCGCAACTCCGGGCTATTCTGGTATACGCGTTCCAGCGACGCGTCCCAGTCGAGCGGTGGCGGGTCCTCCGTCAACGACCCTTCCACCCGGATGTCCGCCAAATCACTCTTTCCGACGATTCCCGCCAAGGCCCGGCGAGATCCGTTGAGTTCGCGTTTTTCCACCCGTAGGCGCATGTTCGTAGTTTCGAGTTCGATTTGCGCCTTGAGAAGATCGGTTTTCGCCAGTTCCTTCGCTTCGAGCAGCGTCTGGCACGCGGCGACCACTTCTTCGTTGATTTGCTTCAGTTCCAGCAGGATAGCGATCCGCTCCTGATCGGCCAGAACGCGGCAGGCGGCGATCCGCACGTCGTTGAGGACCCGGCGTCGCTGGGCCTCCAGCTCACATTGGGCCGCGCGGATTTGCTGCTCGACGACGGCCCGATTCCAACCAAGCTTTCCGGCGGTGATGAACTCCTGCGAGAATTCGATCCCCTGACGCCCCGCACGGCCGTCGTTGCCCATTTCTTCCCCCGACCAACCCAGCACCGGATTCGGACGAAGCCCCACCTGCAACCACCGTCCCTGAAGGGCACGAACCTCGGCTAGTGCCTGCGCAATGGTCGGATTGCATACCATGGCCGTCGACTGAAGCTCCTCGATCGTCATCGACCGAGTCAGTGCAGGGATTCGCTCCGGAACTTCACTCCCCTCTGGGAGGGGTGTCGTGAGTGAATAGTCATGAAGTCCGGCCCGTGGTTCTGGAGCGTTCTCTTGGGCTTCGGCGGATCCGAGGACGGCGAGGCTCGCCGCCAGACAGACCGCGCGGACGCAGTAGCGATGATTCACCGTTGACGCGAGGCGGTTTCGTGGAATCCGTTCCGGCATGGCTGGATGTGACCTGGGATGGCGGCGATCTTGACCTGGGCTCAGGAGTGGACAGGCCGCCAACCAAGGTAGTTCAAGTGAATCCTGATAAGCAGGTACTACGATCTCTTGACGACCACGTCGTGGGAGAGTGATAAAAGAATCGGCACGGCCGGAACAATCGCTTCAACCGATTTCGAGTGAGCAATCAGATGGATTTGCCGGGGGTGCTGGTTGTATCGATTAAGCAAGATCGCCCCATTGTCCAAGGTGGCACGTACGGCGCGTCGATCCGGCAGCAGACGCGCTTCGCCCCCAGGCCGCCGGTATGCATGAACTCCAAGGCATTACCGCCGGGCGCACCCCCTTCGGCCAACCCCTCTCGAGACGATCTCGGGCGGCCAACGCCGAATTCAACGTCCCGACGCAGCCGAGCCGGGAAACGCCATGCGCGTTAGAGGCGCTGCGGGACCTGCTGCCATTGATCGCCTTATTCCGCCACGCTCTGGATCGCTGACGCGGTCGGGTCGTCAACGTTCGATGACGAGATCATTCCCGGTTTTGTGAATGTGTAGTTCAGTCCGGCGAACACGGCCTGCACGACAGGTATGCCGATAATGATGGTTATGTGGTTTCATCATAATACCTTTGGACCACGACATGGCGGCCTGAGGCGAGCGGCGCATACGTGTCTGCCGCGGAGTCGCTTTCTTACGAGCCGGCCCGGCCTGACGACAAACCGGTGTCAGGGCCACGAACTCGATTATGCATGGTCGGTGAAATCCCGTCAACGGGATTTCTCGAATTTCCCGCCCGCGAGGATCGACAATCGTCAGGCTGAGGACATGCGTTGTGGCGGTTTCGTTGTCGGTGCGAACAGTCAGCCCATAATCGATGACGGGCCGGCCGTCGGGGGCCCGCGCGAATTCCGCGGCCACCTGAACCGAGACCACCCGGTAGGGAAGACAGGCGTAAAGGTTGGCCACCCATTCGGGACTAAACCGGACCTTGATGGCGTCCGTGTACCCGAGATAGGCCCCGCGGCGAGCGTCATACACATGCGCTGGCGCGGACAGACGCAGGGCCGTCGATTTATCCGCCAATTGATTTCGATGGGCCCTGTGTTTGGCGTGGACATTCCAGCGTTTCCCAAACCCATAGATCCGCGTCAGGACCCCGAGATACAGATGGCCATCCAAATCGTATTCCCGCACGCTCTCAATTATCGGGAACGGACCCTCGTTGAGCGTGTGGCGAACGCCGGGCACCCCGGCGATCGCTCGCAGGCGGTCGAACGTGGTCCGGTCCCAGGGAATATAGTTGAGGTAGACCGCTTGCCCCTCGCCGACTGGGTTCACAAAAAATGCCGGCGTTCCGTCAGGCAGCGCAGCGAGAGACTGGGCGCCCGCGGCGGTCACCTTCCCTCCCAGGATCGGCGTCCGCGTTACGGCGCCGTCGTTGAGGCGGACCTCGTGCACTCCATCCTCGGCGTGGCGTGTGGGCCAGACGTCGTCGATGCTCACTTGAGTCTCGTCTTGCGAGCGAAAATTGAGCGGCACTTGCGGCCGCTTTTCGTTCTTCCGCCAGAACGTGACGTGATCCAGATGCTCGCGTTCGGCGATGCCGAACACCTCATCTAGCGCCCCCCCGCCCTTGGGCAGTCGCCGTCCGGCGGAAGAACGCATGGCGGTGTTCAAATCCCCCACCAGCACGCCGCCCCGTTTCACATAACGGCGCAGCACCGCGGCTTCGTTTTCGTCCAGCGCCTCGGTCAAAGGTAGGATCGGCACGCGAGGCTCGCCATGGGCCGTATACCGGTCTTGCGCCAGTTGATCGATATCCACGAACCGATACTCCCAGGGTTCCAATCCCTCCTCGATATAGCGGCCCAGGTAATCGGTATATAATTTCCGCCGGTGAATGTTTTTCCACCAGCGATCCGGCCGCGCATTCCAATCCTTGAGCGCATGCACGAAATACGATCGAGGATGATAGAGGATGCCGATCGGGTTGACGCGGCCACAGGCCTTAAGTAAATCGATCAGGCCCTGGCGGGAGGCGTCGCGCAGTTCCGCGTAGTAGGCCGATACGGCGGGATTCAGCGTATGATCTGGGAGGAAAAACGTATCCTCGCGAGACCAGCTCGCGCCTTCCACGCCGCGGAACAGGTGTTTCCAGGCCCGAAACCGTTCGTTCATTGGATCGATCAGGTTGCCGCCATATCCGAACCAGCGGCCGACGGTTTGGTCGGTGAAGCTCTGCCAGAGCGCCCAGTCATAATACACCACCACATGGGGCGCGTATTGAGCCCAGTGATAGTGGTCGACGCCCGTCAAGGGGCCCAACGAGTAAAAGGCGCTGACTGACACCTCGTTTCGCGGATTGATGGACCGAGCCACTGCGGCCACTTCGCCAAGATAGGCGGTGAGCGTGTAGTTCACGAACGCAAAATGGTCCACGATGGCGGGCCAGACCGCTTCCGGCGGTGCCTCCTCGGGAGCGCCGGTAAACAGATGCGGGCTCACCTGCGCCCAGTCCGTATGCGCGGTGCCCCATGCGAGGTTCAGTCGCTCCAGGTCCCGATAACGATCGCGCAGGTATTCCCGGAATGCCTCGAGCGCGGCCGGGGAACGATCCTGGTTGATCGACGCTGGCCAATCGGGCGTCCGCTCTAGCCCCGGCGCGTTCACGTAGCCCCAACACCACTCGTCGTTGACAACGATCACGCGCCCCGGATGGCCGGGCGCGTCGGTGCCGGCGTACAACGCGTTCACGACGTTGCGCTGCCGGGCGCGGAATGCCGGATCATGGAACGAGCGTTCGCGCCGGAAGTGCTCATCTACGGCAGACTTGAGAAAAACATCCTGGCCCAGAAAACTGTGCGGCTTTATATCGCACCAGGCGTGCATGATCACGCTCCGAGTGTAGTCCACGTTGTAGCCGGGAAAATAGGAAATCTGGTTGCCGGTCAGTTCGGGCCGCGACAAGGCCAGGCCGAAACTTCGGTTTTTATGTGCGCTCTGCCAGGCATGGGTGGCGTCGATCAACAGCGGTATGCGCCTTTCGGCCAGCGGCACGCGCTGGCCCGCCCGCGCATACGCTTCTACCCGCACGACCTGCAGGTCGTGCAGCACGCGATTCAGATGCAGCATGCCCACGAACCGGCCGTTCGACACAGGACCTCGGGCGGCGGCCACCACCCGGTTTTCCCGATCGCTCACCTTCAGACTCACGTGGGCGTCCTCCGGTACGTCGACTACCCGCGCCTCCATGCGGACCGGCCTATCCGGTCGAACCCAGGCCAGCGCGCCGTCGGTGTCCATATTCACCGTACCCGTCCGGCTTTGCAGGGCCAGATCGGCCACCGCGCCACGGCCAGGCACCTCCACTTCCACCCACCGCCAACCAGTGACCTGTCCCTCCCCATTCAGTTCCCTATGTAGCACCACATAGGCTCCCCTCGGCAATTCGTACACGGTGCGAATGCTCCCATCAACCTCATCCGTGCGGATCGGTGAAACCCCTTCAAAGGAGTCATAGGGCCGCATTTCGTAGGGTAACGCCCCGTAGAGGACTGGATACATGCGTTCGAGATCGCGGTAAACGTCCGTCGTTCCTGATCGGGAACCGATCACTGCCAAACGATTAATTCCGACATCCACGGCAGGTTCGACCGCAGGTGACGGAGATTTACCCGCCGCCCAGAGCATCGTGCGGGCCAGGGCTTCTAGGTCGCGCGCTTCTCGCCCGGCGAATGCCCCGATATGGTCGTCATAGTAGGCCTCATACGGAATCTCCACGAACGCGATCCGGCCTTTGCCGAGGGTGGCGGTGCGCGAGCGTGCGTCCGGGACCGGGCCCGCGTGGGCAACGGCGCGCCGCTGGAGTTCGGCCAACGGGCCCGAGTCAACCCGCAGCGAGAGATTCTTGTGGGGCGTGATCACCAAGCCCGCGCCAGCCTCTACCTGCTCCAGTATCCGCGTCTGGATCGGGGCCGGGTACCAGGCCCATGGCACGGCCCCGATGACGATTACGTCATAGGGTTGTGCCAGCATCTCGGCCAGACGGGCCTCCTCATCCTCGGCCGCCTGGTCGCCCACCATCGCGTTCTGGCTGCTTCCGCGCCAAAGCTTATTGTTGCGTCCGGCGGCCACGAAATCAAAATCAAAATCCAGACGCTGTTTCAACTCGATCACTTGCCGGGCCGACGGCGCCCAGACCGTGAACAGGGCTTTGATGCGCAGCGTGTCCGCGACCGGCTTGGCAAACGCCACGTGGGGAGTCACGACGGCATCGGACGGCACGAAGTCCGTGTCGTGCGTTGTCGTCACCACCCGCGGACGCTCCACGGGGTCCGCGGCCTGACCGGCGTTCCACGCCATCCCGATCAACACGGTGGCGACAACCATCGCGCCTCGTTTCCATTTCCTGATCCCGGTATGAACGGCTTGTGGCATAAGGGAGCCTTTCTTGGGCGGATACCCCTTGCGTGTTGAAAGAGTGTAACACGGAACGGATTGAGTTGTCAAGCGTGCAGCGTCGAGAATTGACGGCCCGTTTTGGGGGTGGACCCTTGAACAACGATGCGGGAAGCGCGCTTCTTCGCGAAGTCGAGAGGAAAAGACCCGGCGGAAAAGAAAACCCGCGCAACCCGCGCGGACACCCACGGATTGCTGGCCACTAATGTCGCCCATAATCGCCAGTTTGGTTGAATTAACGAAATCGCCCGGCCGCACCGCCGCCCGGGGCGCTCTCCCTGTGTTTTACGCAATCTCGCTTGGCGCCACGCCGTGAACACGGTTAGAATACGTATGAATTCGACGATTCAGACCCGCCGCACCGTATTTCAGCCAACTTCCCCCCACAACAGGAACTGGCCCAAAGCGCAAAACCTCTCGGGGGTCTGGGGGGGCATCCCCCAGGAAATACGGCTTTCCTCCGCTTCCCCCGAGCAAAAGCGGCGCTATTGGGCATCAAGGTATCGTTCAATGAATTCAGCCGGTCGAAGAACGGCAATGCCGCGGTAACCGCTACGACCGCAAACCCCGGCTGTCCCGGAGTCCGGACGTGAACACCTGCAACCACGCGATTTCTCGTTCGTCTGGAGCACCCCGCTTCTCGCGAATCGCACAAGCCATCCCCCTACAAATCGCCGACCTCTCTCCCTACGCCGCCAGGCGCAGGAGCACTCCCAGGAGGACCGTCGAGGGCTCGGCCGCGGCCGCGCTGTTGCCCCAGTTGGCACGGACAATGTCCAGGTCGGCGCTCCCGACGCTCCCGACGCTTCCGTCGCCCGAGCAATCGCCCGAGCCGACGGTCGCCCGCCCCGGGGGAGGCGCCAATTCGCCCGGACGATATCCAGCGTCCCGCCGAGCGTGACCGTCCCGCTGATGACGATCGTGTCGTACTCGATTCCCGTAACGGTCCCCCAGTTCCGAATCGATCGTATTGTCCCCGGAGGAGGCGAACGTCCCCTTGTTCCCGAAGGCATCCGCCGTGATTTCCCCGTGCCCGGTCGTCACCCCGTCGTTGTTGATCGCCCCGCCGATGACGGACCCTCCGTCAAGCCGCAGCGCGGTCGTCGCCACGGTGGTGCTCCAGGGATTCGCGACATGAAGAATGCCGGGCGGGGCGAATCGCGCGCGTATACCCAGAGACTACGAGACGTTCTGCTGGATCAGGCCCGTTTCTGACCATCCGCGATAAAATGCAGTGAAAGTTGGGCCCGAAAGAAGAGTCTGAGGTGTCCGGCGGATGCGTGGTAAGCGGTCAGTCAAAACAAAAACGCCCCGCGACGCGCGAGACGGCGCGGGGCGTTTGACATGTTTCACTCGGTCGCCGGACGGCTCGCCGCAAGGGCGGCCGGGCGTTTACGAGGTTCAGCCGCTGACCTTGTCGCGGACGAAGTACTTCGTATGGAGCAGGTGGTGGCTCTTCTCGCTCAAGGGGGCACCGAGGAACTCCTTGTAAAGACGCGCGATATCCGGGTTCTCGTGCGATTTCCGGAGCGTCTTGCCTTCGTCTTCCTTGTAGATCGCGGCGATCCGTTTTTCGCGAACGCTGTCGTCCGTGAAGCGGGGTTGACCGCCGCCGCCGATGCAACCGCCGGGACAGGTCATGACTTCGACGAAATGGTATTCCGCCTCGCCGGCGCGGATCTTCTCGATGACCTTTCGGGCATTTCCGAGTCCGTGGGCGACCGCGACCTTGAGTTCGGCGCCTTCGAGGAAGGACCAGTCGGGCACGCAGCCTTCGAGCTTGAGGGAGGCTTCCTTGACGCCTTCGAGTCCCATGATGGGGGCGACGTGGAGGCCTTCCAGCGGAAACGGTTTGCCGATGACGATCTCGTACGTGGTCCGAATGGCCGCTTCCATGACGCCGCCGGTATTGGCGAAGATATCCGCCGCACCGCTACTTTCCGGGAACGGGCTGTCCATGTGCTCGTCCTGGAGACCGCGGAAGTCGATGCCGGCCGATTTGATCATCTTGCCGAGTTCCCGCGTGGTCAGAACGTAATCGACGTCCTGGACGCCGGAGTCGTGCATTTCCTCGCGGTTGCACTCGAACTTCTTGGCCGTGCAGGGCATGATCGAAACGACGACCATGTCTTCCGGCTTGACGCCGATCTTCTCGGCGTAGTACGACTTCGCGACGGCACCGAACATCTGCTGCGGCGACTTGCACGTCGAGAGGCAATCAAGCATATCGGGGTAGTAATACTCCATGAACTTGATCCATCCCGGCGAGCAGCTCGTGAACTGCGGCAGGGCGACTTTCTCTTTGTCGACAAGCGCTTTCTTGAGCCGCGTCAACAATTCGGTGCCTTCCTCCATAATCGTGAGGTCGGCGGCGAAGTTGGTATCGAAGACGCCGTCGAAACCGAGTTGCCGCAGGGCGGCGACCATTTTGCCGGTAACGAGCGTTCCCGGTTCGTAGTCGAAGCACTCGCCCAGAGCGGCGCGAATGGCGGGGGCGGTTTGGACGACGACGTACTTGCTTGGATCGTCGAGCGCCTTCCATACGTCGTCGACGTAGTTCCGCTCGCTGATGGCGCCGACGGGGCAAACCGCCGCGCACTGGCCGCACTGGACGCAGGCGACGCTATCGAGGCCCTGCGCGAAGGCCGGACCGATCCGCGTCTCGAAACCTCGGCCCTGCGGGAAGAGGGCGCCGACGGTCTGGATTCCGGAGCAGACGGTCACGCAGCGGCGGCACTTGATGCACTTCTTGGAATCGCGGACGAGGCCGGGGGTCGAGTAATCGACCTCGCCGCCGGTCTTTTCACCCTCCCACTGCGTGGTTTCGATGCCCATTTCCCAGGCGAGCTTTTGCAGCTCGCAGTCCTGGTTGCGGTCGCACGTCTGGCACTCGCCGTCGTGCTCGCTCAAGAGCAGCTCCAGGCTGGTGCGCCGGGCGGCCCGGGCTCGCTTCGAGTGGGTGCTGACGTTCATTCCCTCCGTCGCCGGCGTGCAGCACGAGGCGACGAGGTTTTTGGCTCCCTCCACCTCGACGAGGCAGACGCGGCAGGCACCCAGGGGCGGCTTCTTTTCGATGAAGCACAGGGTGGGAACCCGCACGCCGGCCGCTTTCGTCGCGTCGAGAACGGTCCGGCCTTCCTCGACCTGGACTTCCTTACCGTTTACCGTGAGATTAATCATGATATTGCAGCTCCTTTTCAGTCTCGCGGCAGCTCTTGCCGTAGTCACATCGCAGACACCGACTCGCCTGGCGAATCGCGGTCGTTTCATTCCAAGGACGTTCCACTTCTTCGAAATTGAACTTCCGGCGGGTGACCGAAAGCGTGTCCAATTCCTCGCGCGGATAAGGTACCGGATCGGCGTCCGGATCGTAATCGCTGACGAAGGGCCGGTCGGTGCGCCAGAAGGCGTGCCGCTCTCCGGTGAGGTATTCGTCGATTCCCACCGCGGCGCGCTCTCCGTCGGAAATCGCCCAGACGACCGAGGAGGGACCCCTCGAAACGTCGCCGGCGATGAAGAGCCAGTCAACCGCCGATTGGCCGTTGACGGGGCTGACGGAAAGGACCCATTCGTTGAGAATGCCCATCTCCTTGGCCTTCGCGCGGAGTTCCGGCTCCATCTGCTGGCCGACGGCGAAGATGACCTGGTCGGCGTCGAGGACGAATTCCTCCTCGGCCGCTACCGGCTGCCGCAATCCGGTCTGGCCGAAATCGCCCAGCCGCATCTTGCGGCACTTCAGGCCGACCGCCTTGCCGTTTTCCTTGAGGATCTCGAGCGGGCCGGCGAGGGTGATCAGCTCGATTCCCTCTTCCTGAGCCTGTTCGATCTCCTCGATGTACGCCGGCATCGTATCGTCGCTCTCGATGCACATCGCGCGGACCCGTTCGGCCCCGAGGCGGATCGCCGTCCGGGCCGCGTCCATGGCGACGTTGCCGCCGCCGATGATGACGATGTTCTTGCCGACCGGCACCGAACCGCGGATGTTGTACGTCCGCAGAAATTCGAGCGCGTCGACCGCGCCTTCGGCGTCGGAACCGGGTAGCGCCAGGGTGGCCCCTTTCGCCAAACCGGTCGCCACGCAGATCGCCTCGTAGCCGTCCTCGCGAAGCGAATCGAGCGTGAAGTCCTTGCCGAGCCGCATGTCCGTTTGGATATCGACGCCCAAGCCTTCGATCATGCGGACCTCCCGGGCAAGCTCTTCGCGCGGCAGCCGGTAGGCCGGGATCGCCTGCACCAGCATCCCGCCGGGACGCGGCTGCGATTCGAACACCGTCGGCCGGTAGCCGAGCCGTGCCAGGAAGAACGCGCAGCTCAATCCGGCCGGGCCGGCGCCGATGATGGCGATCTTGCGCTTCGCGTTGTCGGCATTCTCGTGGACTTCGGGCAGTTGGATCGTGACTTCCTGATCCACCATGTGCCGCTTGATCCCGCGGATGGAGACCGGCGCGTCGACCGTCGATCGCCGGCACTTCGCTTCGCATGTATGGAAGCAAACCCGAGCACACACCGACGCGAACGGGTTGCGGTCGCGGTGGCGGCGCAGGGCCTCGGCGTAGCGTTTCTCGCTGGTAAGGGCGACGAATGCCGGGACGTCGACGTGCGCGGGGCACGCGTTCTGGCAGGGGGCGCGGACCAGTTCGGGGCAGACGCCGGCGTCGCAGAAGCGGTCCCGGATGTGCTGGACGTACTCCTCGCGGAAGTGGCGGATCGTCGAGAGGACCGGGTTCGGGGCCGTCTGGCCGAGTCCGCAGAGCGACCCGTCCTTAATGAACTGGCCGAGTTCGATCAGCCGGTCGATATCGGACATGCGCCCGACGCCGGAACAGATGCGCTCGAGGATTTCGAGCATCCGCTTCGTGCCGACGCGGCAGGGGACGCACTTTCCACAGGACTCCTCCTGGACGAATTCGAGGAAGAACCTCGCGACGTCGACCATGCACGTCTCGTCATCCATCACGACGAGTCCGCCGGAACCCATGATCGCGCCGAGTTCGTCGAGCGAATCGTAGTCGAGCGGAACGTTCAAGTGTTGCTTGGGAATGCATCCGCCGGAAGGGCCGCCGATTTGCGCGGCTTTGAACTCCTTCCCATCGCGGATTCCGCCGCCGATGTCGAAGATGAGGTCGCCGAGCGTCGTGCCGATGGGAACCTCGAAGAGACCGGAATTCGCGATCGCGCCGGCCAGCGCGAAGACCTTCGTTCCCTTGGAGGCCTCGGTGCCGTACTGGGCGTACCAGGAACCTCCGTTGGCAAGAATGGCCGGAACGTTCGCGTACGTCTCGACGTTGTTCAGAAGCGACGGCTTCTCCCAAAGACCGCACTGCGCCGGGAACGGCGGCCGCGGCCGCGGTTCGCCCCGTTTGCCTTCGATCGAGGCGATCAAGGCCGTCTCCTCGCCGCAAACGAACGCGCCGCTACCCATGCGGATTTCCAGGTCGAAGCTGAATTCGCCGCCGAGGATGTTCTTCCCCAGCAGGCCGCGTTCCTTGGCGATCTCGATCGCCTTTTCCAGGCGTTCCACCGCGAGAGGATACTCCGCCCGGACGTAGACGTACCCTTCCGCCGCGCCGATGGTGTAGCCGGCGATGGTCATGCCTTCGATCAGGCTGAACGGGTCTCCCTCCAGGACGCTACGGTCCATGAACGCGCCGGGGTCTCCTTCGTCCGCGTTGCACAGGGCGTACTTGACGTCCCCTTCCGCGGCGCGGGTGAATTCCCATTTCCGCCACGTGGGGAAGCCGGCTCCGCCCCGACCGCGGAGGCCGGAGACCTTCATCTCCTCGACGACCTGTTCCGGCGACATCTTCGCCAGAACCTTGGCAAGACCCCGATACCCGTCCCTGGCGATGTAGTCTTCCAGACTGCCGGGGTCCACCTCGCCGCAGTTTCTCAGGACGATCTTCGTTTGGGCCTTGAAGAAATCGATGTCTTCTTTTTTGCCGCGCGACTCCTTCCGCATGTTCAACTCGGCGGCGAAGAGACGTTCTACCGGATTCCCGCCCAGAACGTGTTCCTTGACGATTTCCGCGCAATCCTCCGGACGGACCTTCCCGTAGAAGACGTCGCCGCATTGGACCACCGGGCCGCAACTGCACGGCCCCATGCATCCGGTACACTTCACGCGGACGCTTTCGCCGATATTCAATTCCTCGATGGTGTTCTCGAGGGCGTCCTTCACGCGGAGCGAACCCGAGGCGATACAGCCGCCCCCGGCGCAAACGCGCACCGTCGTAAATCCCTTGTCCTCCTCTTGCTTCTGCTTCGCGAGGACGTTCTTCTTAATGGCATTCAGGTCGTCAAGCGATTGAATCTTGGTACTCATTCATCTCCCTCCTCGGAGTCGGGGCGAAACTGCTGGAGGATCTCGTTGATCTTCGCGGGACGGACGCGCTGGAAGACCTCGTCGTCCACCATCACGACCGGAGCCAGACCGCACGCGCCGAAACAACGCCCGATGTCCAGACTGAAAATCCGGTCCGTCGTCGTTCCACCGACCTCGACGTCCAATTCCTTCTCGATGGCCTGCAAGACATCCTTGCCGCCGCGAACGTAACACGCGGTGCCCAAGCAGACGCGAATCAGGTGCTTGCCGCGGGGAACCGTACTGAAAAACGAATAGAAACTGACGACGCCGCTCACCTCGCTGTAGGGCTTGTCGAACGCCGCCGCCACCTTCTTCAGAGCCGCTTCCGGAAGATAACCGAAAAGGCGCTGCGTTACCTGAAGCGCCGGAATCAAACCGCCCGGCTTCGATACGTAGTCCGGCAGAATATCGTCCATCTGACCCAGAAGCGCTCTTTCCTCCGCCTCCAGATCGCCGGCCATACACGAACATTCGCATACCTGCTCGGTCATAAGCAATCCTCCATCTTTAGTTACGTCTTCACTTGAACAACCACGATTGAACCAGACCGTCTGAATCGATAAAAGTTTATCAAAAGCAAAAGCGAAAGAACCATTAATTCGATCGCCTTCCGTGACCCGCGAAAAAAAACTGCGGGCGGCCTGGAAAATGACCCCGAGGCACGAACAGCCCAGGGCTCTGGAACGGGGGGAACCAGGATGTGACAGAGAAAGGAACTCCGCGCGAAAACCAAACTCGTGCGCGGACTCCTAGCGCTGGCACTCCTCCAATTATAAAAGGTCATCGGGATATGTATAGTGCCGTATCGATAAAAATCCTACCGAAAACGCCAAGCTCCGACGGAACCGCTGAATTCTCCGACCGAGCCACCCGGGTACCTACTGAATTTCTACATGCGGTGTTCTAAAACAATCCGAAGAACTATATACGCCGTATTCCGCCGTTCTCCGTATCGCCTTGGACGTAAGGAAACGGACGTCCGGCCACACCGCCGGGTTATGTCCAGTCTCTCCGGGAGAATAGAATTCCCCTCTGAAGGGAATATTCAATTCCCTCGAAAGAACCTGTTTCCGCCCCGGGTGGGAAATCTGCTTCCCGCTGCTACAATTATATTATTCTCGTTTTGGTCACGCGAAACCTAGTCGGCAACTCAGGCTCCGGGTTCGCGTTACCCACGTTCCGCCATGACTTGGAAGCAGTGCTTTTTTCCGTTTTTTTTGAATTCACGCCTTTATTGATTGCGTTCCTGCCCGGGTCATCCGCGCAACCGCGGGCCTTTGATCGCGTTTGGAAGCCCCAAACGCTTCCGTCAATTCCGCCGTTTTTCGCTGCCCGGGAGACTCGGACTTTCTCCAACCCGTTGTGAAGGGAAGCCGCCGCATGCCCAAGATTCTCAGGAAGACGTTATTGTCGCCCAACATCTACGAGTTCGTAATCGAGAGGCCGCGGATCGCGGAAAAGGCCAAGCCGGGCCATTTCGTCATCGTCATGGTGGACGAGGAGGGCGAGCGGATCCCCCTGACCATCGCCGATTCCGACGCGGACGCGGGAACGCTCACGCTGGTAGTGATGGCCGTGGGGACCTCGACGCGGAAGATGGCGGCCAGAGGCGAGGGAGAGGATATGATGGCCGTCATCGGACCGCTGGGGCATCCCAGCGAGCTTGCCGACTTCGGTACCGTGGTGATGACGGCCGGCGGTGTCGGCACGGCTCCGATTTATCCGATCGCGAAGGCCCTGAAGGAGATCGGCAACACCGTGATTTCCATTCAGGGCGCGCGGACGTCGGAGCTGCTTTTCTGGGAAGACAAGCTCGCGGCGGTGAGCGACGAACACATCGTTGTCACGGATGACGGTTCCAAAGGGCGCAAGGGGGTGGTGACGCTGCCGCTGAAGGAAATCATCGAGTCACGCGGCGAGGAAGTCGGCTGCGTCTACACGATCGGCCCGGCGATCATGATGAAGTTCTGCGCCGAAACGTGCCGGCCTTTCGGAGTGAAGACGGTGGCCAGTTTGAACACGGTCATGGTCGACGGGACCGGCATGTGCGGCGGATGCCGCGTGAGTGTCGGCGGAGAGACGAAATTCACGTGCGTCGACGGTCCCGAGTTCGACGCCCTCGCGGTTGATTGGGATTCCGTTCTCGCCCGGCAGCGGATTTATACCACCGAAGAGAAGTGTTCCTTGGATCGGTACGTCGAGAACGAAGAATTGACTGCCGGGTCTTGAGGCGGAGCGCGGCCTGTGCGGTCGGCGTCGTTTGCACCACGACTCGCCTCCTTGCGCGAAGAGCCGATTTACCCCTGGAAGGTCACTAGCGAATGGATCAGCCCAAACCGAAGAAGGAAAGACAACCACGCGTTCCGATGCCGGAGCAGCCGCCGAGCGAGCGGGCAAAGAACTTCGACGAGGTTCCGCTGGGGTACACGCCGGAAATGGCCATGACGGAGGCGAAGCGGTGCCTCCAGTGCAAACGGCCGGCCTGCGTGGCGGGTTGTCCGGTCGGGGTCGATATTCCCGGCTTCTTGAAGCTGCTCGCCGACGGCGAGTTCGCGGCGGCGGCGCGGAAGATCAAGGAGACGAACGCCCTGCCGGCGATTTGCGGCCGCGTGTGTCCCCAAGAGACGCAGTGCGAAGCGCGGTGCGTGTTGGCGAAGAAGTTCGAGCCGGTCGCGGTCGGCAGATGCGAACGATTCGTCGCGGACTACGAACGCGAGAGCAATCTCGTCGAAATCCCCGAGACGGCTCCTGCCAATGGAAAAAAGGTTGCGATCGTCGGCGCCGGCCCCTCCGGATTGACCGTCGCCGGCGATCTCACGCTGCTCGGCTACGACGTCACCGTCTTCGAAGCGTTCCATAGGCCGGGCGGCGTGTTGATGTACGGAATTCCGGAATTCCGTCTTCCCAAGGCGATCGTCGAGTCGGAGGTGGAGTATCTCGAGCGGCTCGGCGTCAAAATCAAACTCAACGAAGTCGTCGGCCAAACGGTCGATGTCGACGAACTGCTGAGCGAAGAGGGCTACGACGCCGTGTTCATCGGCGTGGGCGCCGGCCTGCCGATGTTTCTCGGGCTCGACGGAGAAGACCTCGGCGGGATCTATTCGGCCAACGAATATCTCACGCG
>CAZFQG010000095.1:0-23273 GCA_964520785.1 uncultured Planctomycetaceae bacterium
CATGGGGAGGGAAAGAAGCTCGAGGGAACCGCGCCGGCGCCAACGGACGAATCCGGTTTAGAAGATGAATATCTCCGGCCCGAACAGGAAAAGCGTCAGCACCGTTCCCAGCAAGAGGGCAATTGAACAACCGAAGTACTCTTTGTATCGCATTCGGGCATGATAGCCCATAATGCTATCTCGCGAAAAGGGCAAAGACCAGGTCACTGAGGGTCTCATGCTGGTTTTTTCGCGGCCCCAACCGGCCGTCTCGATACGAGTCGGTTTGTTGTTCCAACCATGCCATTTTGGTTAATGCGGTAGCCTTGCCTCGTTCCACGTTCTTGCCAATGGCGCTTTCCATCCGGGTTGCCGAGGATTCCGCCTTGAAAGCCGATTTCGCGGCGGCCGAGGGTGCTACTCCCTGCCCCCAGTTCGCGCGGACGATATCCAAATCCGTAGAGTCGACTTTGCCGTCGCCACTCGGATCTCCGTGCGCGAGACTCCCTGGGGGTACGGAGTTTCCCCAGTTCGACCGAATGATATCCAGATCGGCACCTCCGACGAAGTTGTCGCCGTTGAGATCGCCCGGGAGAAGCGACGTGCCGAATTCAACGACACCGGGAGACGGTGTCGCCGCCAGCCAGCTTGCCGCGTCATTTCCCCAGACGTCCGCGGAGATTCTATGGAGCGAGTCTCCCGACCCGTCCGCCGATTCCGGCCAGGGGGCCTTATCGTCGTATCTCACCTGGTCCTCGATGCAATACGGAATCAACGTCGGATCGGAGGTCGGCGGATCGTCCGTGCTGTAGAGCGTTACCGTCGCGCCCGCGTTGTCGAGCTTCTGTGGAGAACCATCGCGTCCCCACGGGCCGACCGGCGAAACGGTGGGACTATTATAATGGTCGCGGAACGCCGCCAATTGCGAGGAGTTGTTCGGATCGAACCCCACGACGACCACCGTCTGCCCCGAACCCAGAACACTCCCCGGCGAGAAAGTGAAATCGACCTCGCTGCCCAGACGCCACCCGGACAGGTTCACCGAGTGATTGGTCGGATTATGGATTTCGATGAATTCCAAATCGGCGTTGTTCGCCATCGAACCTGGGTTGTATTGGATCTCCGTGATCACGACCGGACCGACTCGAGGGCCGCTGTTTTCCCCTCCGAGGGTCGCGGAGGCCATCGGGTAGAGCCTACCAGAACCGTTCGGCCAACGACCGAACGTCTCGCCGTTATAGGCGGCGGGGAAATCGACGTGGTCCGCGAACCGGATGAGCTTGCCGGCGCTGTCCGCCTCCATAAGCCACACGTGGTCCCCCCGCGAACTGCTCAGGGCGAAATCCTTCGGGTTGACCCCACCCGAGACGTTGAAATCGGCTTCGTTAAACAGGACATACCCCCCCGCCGGAATAACGGTCCCGGCGGGAATGCAAAACTTTAGGTAGTCGTCGCTCGAATCGCTCAAATACCAGCCGCTGATGTCGATTTCCGTGTCCGCCGTGTTGAACAGCTCGATGGTATCGCTCGCGGGTAGGTCGCTGTGCGTGAGCACCTCGTTGACCACGACATCGTCCGGCGGCAAAGGGCCATGCGTGCCCGGGGTCCCGCCGAAATACCGGCTCGAAGCCCAATTGTCACCCTTCCGGTAATCTCCTTGCGTATCACGGACGACCAGAGAGCTGCCGTTTCCGTCCGCCCTTCCCGGCCAGGAACCGCCGTCTTGAAACTCGAAATCGTGAACGGTGTTGCCCAGACCGTCGATGAGAATAAGTTGCTCTCCGGAATTGCTCAGCCTGCCGCCGTAAACCCCGGTAACGGGGAGTCCGGTCCCGTATCGCGTTCGAAACGCGTCTTCGTTCTGGACGACCACGGCCGACTCGCCCGCGCTCAATATCGGAATTCGCCCATCCTCGAAGCGGAACGTGATTCCTTTGGTGAACTCATAGCCCGCCAGCCAGATCGAAGTGGTGCCGGTATTGGTGACTTCGATGAACTCGAAATCCTCCTTGCTTTCGAATGCTTCCTCAGCCGAGTTCATTGCCGGATAAGGGTTGTACATTATCTCGGTGATACTCAGGCTGAGCAGCCGCCGGTCCTCAAGTCGTTCCAAACGGAGTGGCCGACGCCCTGGATGGGCCCCGCGCTTCTCCCGAACCGAACCGAATGAAACGGAAGAAGACCACCACGAAGCTGCCGAATTAAACATGGGATAAACACCCCTCCAATAGGACTAGGATTCACTTGAGTGCCCCCGGTTTTTTCCATACAATGATCATTATACCAACGTGGAAGGGCGTAGCAAAAGAGAAGTCCTTTATCCGACCCCTAGGCGAAACCCCTCATTCTAACTATGACCTCTCGATGGGACCCCCATTCGCGGAGTGGAGAATAGGTTATCGAAAGAACGAATGCATCAGAAGGACCGAATGAATGGCTGAGGACTATTACGGAACATTGGGCGTCAGCCGAACCGCCTCACCGGAAGAGATTCAGAAGGCGTACCGCAAACTGGCCAGGAAGTACCATCCGGACGTGAACCCGGATGACAAGAAGGCAAGGGACAAATTCAAGGAAGTTCAAAAAGCCTTTGAGGTTCTGAACGACCCTAAGAAACGCCGCCTCTACGACCAGTACGGAGATTCGTTCGAGGCGGCCGCGAAGAGCGGCTTTCACCCCGGGGCCGGGGCGCAAGGAACGTGGCGCACTTCGGGCTCTCAGGGGACGCCTTTCGAGTTCGATTTGGGCGACCTATTCGGAGCCGGCGGCCGAACGGCGCGCGGGGGGGGATTCGCGGATTTTTTCTCCCAGTTCCGTCGGTCGCCTGCTCAGGAAACGCCCGAATCACCGCAGAATCGCCAATGGAAGGGCCAGGATATTCTTCACGAACTCACGATTCCCTTTACGACGTCGATTACCGGGGGAAACGCTCGGATCACGGTACGGCGCCAGAACGGCAAGACCGAGACGATCACCGTCAAGATTCCCAAAGGCATCGCGGACGGAAAGAAAATACGACTGCGCGGTCAGGGTGAGCCGTCTGCGTACGGCGGCCCCCAAGGGGATATCATCCTCACCGTTCGAGTCGAGCCGCATACTTGTTTCGAGCGGAGGGAGAATCATCTGTACTTGCGGCTACCGATCACCCTGGGAGAGGCGGCCGCCGGTGCCAAGGTCGACGTTCCCACTCCGAATGGAACCGTCACGCTCCAGATACCGCCGGGGACCTCAAGCGGGCGGCGGCTTCGTGTAAAAGGGCACGGAATACCGCACAAGAACGGCGTCGGCGACCTTCTGGTCGAGATTCGGATCGTCCTGCCGTCGAAGCTCGACGAGAAAACGGTAGAGCAATTGAAACGGCTCGACACCGTGTACGCGGGAAATCCTCGGGAGAAAATCCGTTGGTGAAAAAGACGCACGCCGCGGCCGCGTTTAAGGATTCGTCGTTTTCGCGAAAACTTCGTATTCGCAAGGCGGAGGATTTTCGGCGCGTCTACGCCGAGCAGTGTAGGGCCGGCAACGGCGCTATCCGCGTGTTGGCCGCCGAGAACGGGCTGGAGCATTCCAGACTCGGCCTGTCCGTCTCGCGCCGCGTCGGATCGGCCTGCTTTCGGAACCGTTGGAAGCGTATCCTCCGCGAAGTGTTTCGGCTTACTCGCGCCGAGCTGCCCGGCGGGATCGATTTCGTGGTCATCCCCCTTGACGGAACGGAGCCCGATTTTCACTCGATTCGGCAGGAGCTTCCTCGCCTGGCGAGGCTGGCGGTGAAACGACTTCGAGACCCTGACTTGAGGCGAAGCCCGCGCGCTGTGCAAAAAAGGAACTTCCGAAAGTGACCCGAATAGGAAGTCCCTCGATGCGACCCTTCGGAAATTATCTTCGACGCATCGCGCGATTTTTGACGTGGCTTCCCTCGGCAGCCGTCATTCTTCTCGTTCGCTGCTATCAGTGTCTGATCAGCCCCCTGTTGGGTTCCCGATGCCGCTACGTACCGACATGCAGCGAGTATTTCATCCTCGCGGTGAAGAAGCACGGGCTATTTGGCGGGACGCTCAAAGGACTCTGGAGAATCTGCCGTTGCCACCCTTGGAGCAAGGGAGGATACGATCCGCCTTGACCGTCATGGGGCGGTGGCAGAACCGCAAGTTTTTCCGATTCATTTTGCTTGAAATCTCATGGCCGTGCGCATCGCGGAAGTGCCATCGTTTCGCTCCAGTTCAAATTGGGATCGAGGCCGTTGCCGTTGGACCACTTGTTGTGTTTATTTCTATATATTCCGAAAAACACAAGCTTAACAAAGCTGGTCTGTTAGTAAGTATCCAAATAACAGAACTTGGAAAATAAAAAAGGGAAATGCATTACATAGACTAGGCAGAGTTCCCCTCCGTATTGGAATGGTGAGCCATGGCTTCCGTTATCGCGACCGGTTCGCGCAATTTCCTGTCGGATTCGCGAGCATCTTGCCCCTGGGTGGTGATGGACTTCCCCGTATTTTGGGCAACCGGCAAAAAGCATCGTTCCGCGAATAATCGACATAACGCGGGCGGTTCAGGCGATGCTATACATGATGCGCCCGTCCTCCAGGTGGTCGGCCAAACCTCCTTCGTGAACCAAACTCCAAGCCGTCTTGTTCGGTAGGCTTCCCCGGGTCGTGTGGTGGAAGCCCGCCGGCTTTTCGTGTAGATTGAGTAAATAACTCGGATGACATACTCCGAACGAGCGGATGCATCCCGCAAATGCCGAAATCACCCCCCATTTCCCTCCGATCGGGGTAGCACCCCTTCTTTGGCGAATGCTTTATGAAGTCACCTTTTTTTACCCGACGCAGCTTCACTATCATGTTGGTGATGATGTTCCTGTTGCCCTTCGTTTGGGCCGGAACGCGCCGGGCGATCTTGAGCAATCAGAATGACGTCAAGGACTGGCTCCCTAAAGATTTCCCGGCGACGAAGGTTCACCGGTGGTTCACCGACCATTTTCCACTGGAGCAGTTCGTCCTGATCTGCTGGACGGATGGGGAGGACGGGAAGACCGGCTCGACGCTTGACGATCCGAGGGTAGAACTCCTGGCGCAGAAGCTGGACCCCCCACCAGGTGGAGTTGATCGGGAGGGAAATCCTTGGCTTTTTGAGAGTGTCTTGACCGGCCCACGGCTCATTGAGGAACTTGAATCGCGCTATTCTTCGCTCACGCACGAGCAGGTTTTGAAACGGCTGGAGGGCTCGCTCATCGGAGCGGACCACAAGCACACCGCGGTGCTGGTCGTTCTATCGGAAGCGGCGAAAGGGAACCGCCAGTTACACGCGGCCCTTGCGAAGGTCAAGGAACTGGCGGCCGAATCGAACATCGACCCGGAAAGCCTCCGCATGGGCGGACCGCCGGTGGACAATGTCGCGATCGACGTTGAAGGGGAGCGGACGCTCTTCCGCCTGGCCGGGCTCTCCGCTTTCGTCGGTCTGGGAGTATCCTACGCTTGCTTCCGAAGCGTCCGGCTGACGCTGATGGTCTTCTGGACCGCGATCATCGCCGCGGGAGTCGGCCTCTCCTTCGTATACTATCTGAGCTTTTTCTTCGAGTGGTCGACCGTCGACGCGATCATGCTGTCGATGCCCTCGCTCGTCTACGTCCTGGCGATGTCCGGGGCGATCCATATCATCAATTATTACCACGACGCGATCTGCGAGACGGGTCTGCCCACGGCTCCGGAGCGAGCCGTCTCCCATGCCTGGAAGCCCTGCTCCTTGGCTGCGCTGACGACGGCGGTCGGCCTGGGATCCCTCTGGATCAGCGACTTGCTCCCCATCGCGAAGTTCGGCCTCTTTTCGGCTTTGGGCGTGATTGCCACGCTGTCGCTGCTCTTTTTGATGTTGCCGGCCCTGCTGCACTTCTTCCCGTCCAAGGACTACGCCGCCAAGTTCGGGGGGAAGGGGGTAACCGAAGAATCGGATACCAGGATCATCATCTTCTGGCGGCGCGCGGGCGGTTGGATCATCCGGCACAACATAGCGGTCTCGGCGGTCTGCCTCATCGCGATGGTCTGCTTCGCCTTCGGCGTTCAGCGAATCGAGACCTCCGTGAAGCTGGTCCGGATGTTCTCTCCGGAGGCGGAGGTAATCACTTATTACACATGGATCGAAGAGAACTTCGGTCCGCTCGTCCCGATGGAAGTCGTCATCCGGATCGATAACGAGAAGAACGAAATGAACATGGTCCAGCGGATGCGGCTGGCCCGAGACGTCGAGCGCGTAATCGAAAACATGAGCGATCCGACGCGCCCCGGCGACAATTTCGCCGCGCTTTCCGCCGCGTCGCTTGCGCCGCCCCTGGGAACTCAGAAAATCGGCGAATACGATACGCGCGACAGCATACTGAACAAGCGGCTAGAAGAGCACCGCGAGGAGTTCAAGGACTATCTTCAGGTCGACACGGAGACGAACGAGGAACTCTGGCGAATTAGTGCTCGGGTGTGGGCGTTGACCGACATGGACTACGCGAAATTCGTCAATGACCTGGAAAGCCGCGTCGAACCGGTTCTGGAGTATTACCGAGAAGAATGGGGGGTCGAGGGAATTTCTGCGACCTACACCGGTCTCGTTCCGCTGATCTATCAGATTCAACACGAGCTGATGAACGGCCTCTTCCGCAGCCTCGCGATGGCGTTCGTCCTGATCGCCGTCGTGATGATGATCGTCTTGCGGAGCCCCTCCGCCGGTCTCCTCTCGATGATCCCCAACTTGTTTCCCGTGATGATGATCTTTGGAATCATGGGTTGGTTGCGAATCCTCGTGGACGTCGGATCGATGATGACCGCCAGCGTCGCCCTCGGCGTGGCCGTCGATGACACGATCCACTTCTTGACATGGTTCCGCGACGGTCTGGATCAAGGGAAAGATCGCAAAGGGGCCGCGATGTGGGCCTACGAACGATGCGCCACCGCCATGACCCAAACGACGTTGATTGCCGGGTTGGGCCTCGCGGCCTTCGCGTTCAGCACGTTTACCCCCACGCAGCGATTCGGGGTCTTGATGCTTACCCTCCTCGGAGCCGCTCTCATAGGAGATCTCGTCTTTCTGCCTGCCTTGCTCACCGGGCCGGTCGGACGTTTTTTCGACCGCAAATTCGTGAAACGCGCGGCGCAGCGCGACCCCCACGGCACCGACGCGATGCGACCCCGTGAGGGTGCCCGCCCCGAGGATTTGTCCCGCGGCCGATTCGCCCCGCATGACGGCTTCCAGGGATATACCACCCCTCGCGTGCGAATCCGGCCTTCCCATCGCGAATAGCCCGCTGGCGCGACTCGTCACGAACCGAAGTTGCTTTCCGAGGACAGGTCGCGATGGCTTGTCCGCCGCGATTGGCAAGGCTTCAAAGACGCCGTCCGAGATGATCACTTCCCACTTCATGAAAAGCGGGGTATTTGTGGATGTCTCACATTTTGACCCAGGGTGCGCTGCGCGACCCTGGGCTGGAGAGTGTAACGCCTACGGCGAAGAGATTCCCAGATTCCCGCCGAAATAAACGGTGGATGGAGCCACGACGATACAACAAAATCGCTTACGGAGGTTCGGAGCTTTTTAACAGACCACCCCGCGCATCGGATGCACGATGCCTACCTGTGGGTTCTGGGCGAGTTTCATCGGATCGTTTCCGACCGCGACGCCGGCAGCGTACTGGACCCGCGAAAGGCAAGCACACCTCCCCCGGCCGGCATCGCTGTTGCCATTACGCAGTCCTGGGCCGCAAAACCGTGCCAGAAGCGCGACGGCCTATTCCGGGAAATTCGGGCGTGGCTTTCGGTGAATTCGCGGGCTGATTCCGAGCCTGAACCGCCCCTATACGAAGGCGACGGCAGCTTTCTGGACCAAATCTCCTGGAAATCCGGAAATGGAAGGCCGTGGAAAAAGGGGCCATAGGGGTTGGGGGGTGGTGTGTATGGGGCCGGGTCTTCGATTTCTTTTGTCGGGCGGGCGCGCGAGGAATCGGGGTTTCCGATGGTCTTAATCGCGTCACCGCATCGGCCATTCTGGACGCTTTAACCTAATCCACTAATTCGGGGGTATTTTCAGTAATCGGCTGAGGATTCCTCGCGGGGCGTTGACGGGGGCCGAGGCAGCGCGGTTCAATCGATATGAACACCCTTGACACATTCGCCAACACCAGGGCGCGACTCGCGCGGTTTGGCGGTAACCCCGTTGTACTCTGAGAGACGAATACCCATGCCTAGGGAACTGGTGATTCAATCACTTCTGGCGGCCGTGGCGGTCCTCGCCGCGACGAGTGCCTGGGCGATCACCATCGAGACCGTCCCGGCGGGCAACCCAGGTAACGCGGGCGAATTGTCCGGCGAGGGGGCTGGGGCCCTGATGCCATCGTGGGCGCGGTCGACTACGAGTACAACATCGGCGAGTACGAGGTGACCAACGTCCAATGGCGCGAACTCCTTAATGCCAAGGCCAACCTTGGCGACCCGCATGGGCTGTACTATCCGGCGATGGCAGGCAAATACGGCGGGATTTCTGGGATCGGTTCGGGCACGGCTGACGAACCCTACGTTTACACGGTCAAAGTCGGTGACGCGAACTGGGCTAGATACAGACCGCGCCTCCAAATCCGGAGTTATCGTGTTTGATTTCACTCAGACCGCGATCGGGCGGTACAGAAGGAAAACTGAATGGGACTGATGGGGGCTTCCGTTTCGTGGCATTGCAGCGGCGTCAACCTCGACACGGTCCGCGGCGACGCGACGAGGTAAACGTCCGACCCACCAAACACGACTCCCGAAAGGCCGCGACTCGCGGGGCCGATCATCCCGACCGGCGCCTCCGGTATCGTTGACTTGCCAAGGAATTCGACCGACTCCTCGATCCGTTTTTTGGCAAGATTCTCCGGGGGGGGGTGAATCCCCAGTGGTCACGATCCGGACCCCGACTTCTCGAAGAGCGTCTCTCGTGTCAAAAACCCCTGTGTATCTTAGAACTCGTATAGAATTAACTTCCCGAATTCCCGGGGGCGATCCCGAATTTCACTCCGCTACGCTGCGTGAAAATCAGGATGGGCCCCCCAACTAATTTACGGACAAGTTCTTAGGCCGCTCCGATCCGCCTCCGGCGCGAATTCCACTGAATCCGGCCGCGAGAGACGGCCGCGGTGACGTTTTTGGCCTGGCGTTCGAGTTTTGTCACGTGAAACTGGGGGCCATTGCGAGCTATTCTGGGCGTTGCATCAAACCGGTCTGCCGAGTAGATCATGCCTGGCAAACCAGTAAAAAAGCCGAGAACCGCAACCAGCGGGTCTCGGCTTCTCTGATAAGCCTCGAAGTGTTGTCGCTCCATTACCCGAACAGCGAACCGCCGTATCGCGCGGCGTCGCCGAGATGCTCTTCGATACGGAGCAACTGGTTGTACTTCGCCATGCGGTCGGTTCGCGAGGCGGAGCCGGTCTTGATCTGGCAGGTGCCCAGGGCGACCGCCAAATCGGCGATCGTGGAGTCTTCCGTTTCGCCGCTGCGGTGGCTCATGACCGAGGTGTAGCCGTTGCGCGTGGCGAGGTCGACCGCGTCGATCGTCTCGCTAAGCGTGCCGATCTGATTGACCTTGATCAAGATGCTGTTGGCGATCTCTTCGTCGATTCCGCGCTGCAGTCGCTGCACGTTGGTGACGAAGAGGTCGTCGCCGACGAGTTGAATCTCCTCTCCGAGTCTTTCGGTCAGAATCCGCCAACCATCCCAGTCGTCCTCGGCGCAGCCGTCTTCGAGGGAAACGATCGGGTACTTCTCGACCCATTCGGCGAACAGATCTACCAGGGCCTCGGACTCGAGTTGCTTCCCGTCCACCTTGTAGAGTTTCTTCTCGGCGTCGTAGAACTCCGACGCGGCGGCATCCATCGCGATAAAGACGTCTTCTTCCGGCTTGTAACCGGCCTTCTCGATCGCCTCCATGATGACGTCGAGCGCTTCGGCGTTGCTCTTGAGGTTCGGGGCGAACCCCCCTTCGTCGCCGACGTTCGTGCTCAGGCCCTTTCCCTGCAAGACCTTCTTCAAGTTGTGGAAAACCTCGCACCCGCAGCGGATGGCGTCACTGAACGTGGGAAGCCCCAAGGGGAAGATCATGAATTCCTGAACGTCGACGTCGTTGTCGGCGTGGCTTCCGCCGTTGATGATGTTCATCATCGGGGCCGGCAGGTACCGCGCACCCGCGCCGCCGACGTACTTGAACAGCGGGAGATTGCAGTGTTCCGCCGCCGCGTGGGCCGCCGCCAGCGAAACCCCCAAAATCGCGTTGGCCCCCAGGTTGCTCTTGTTCTCGCTGCCGTCGAGTTCGATCATCCTCGCGTCCAGCCCGGCCTGATCAAGCGCGTCCATTCCGACGAGCGCCTCGGCCAGCGTGGTGTTGACGTTTTCGACCGCCTTCATCACCCCCTTGCCCAGGTAGTAGTCCTTGTCGCCGTCGCGTAACTCACACGCCTCGTGGACGCCGGTGCTCGCCCCACTCGGGACGGCGGCGCGGCCGAACGACCCGTCAGCGAGCGTGACTTCCACCTCGACGGTCGGGTTTCCACGGCTGTCGAGGATTTGACGACCGTTAATTCTGTAAATGGTTGATGGCATGGGACTTCCTTCCTTTGGATTGGCGTATTGTCTATATTGACACAAAATGCTTTGAAAGAGATGCTATTGACAGTGGAACGAAACACTGCGGCGCATCGAAGTGGGCATTGTGCGCGATTCTCCGCCCTTTGCCTAGTACCTCATGGTAACGAAAGTGGCAATTGGCCATTTTTTTGCATTTTTTGTACGGAAATTGTCTCCCAAAGCCGGCTCGGCGAGAAGACACGCTGAACTGAAACACGCCTGACGCCGCCGGCCGCACACGCCTCCGCCCAGACCGGGAGATCAGATAGGAGAATTGATGCATCCCCCCGCGACCACCGAGATCAAACCTCTTCCCCCTAACTTCACGAGCGTACAGCCCGGAGGAGGGGCATGCTATCGTTTGGAGTTGGCCTGGGGACGCTGGCGACGGTGGTATCTGAAGCGATTCCGATCCGGCTACGTTCGGCGGATGGCCCTCAAGCGAAAAGGTACCGCGGACGGCGCCTCGCACGAAATCCTCGACCCGCGGGATATCAAGTACTGCCGGAATCAATGCACCTGTTATTGGAAACCGGAGGACGACCCTTTCCGTTGGCGCGAGTCTCTGCCGTTCGCACGGTGGGGGCTTGCTGAACTGCTCATTATTGGGGGCACGCTCCTGCTTGCCACGGCCGCGTGTCTCTGGCTCTTCTGGTACATCGCGGCAATTCCACTGGTGTTGTTTATTCTGACCGTCTGGTTCTTTCGAGATCCACCGAGGCGCGTCCCTGCGGAGGAGGGACTAATGGTCTCGCCCGCCGACGGGAAGGTGGTCGAGGTCACTCACCTGGCGCATGACGAATTCGTCGGCGGGCCGGCCGTCCGGATCGGCATCTTTCTTTCGATCTTCAACGTCCACATCAACCGAATGCCGTGCGACTGCCGGGTGTTGGAACAGCGGTACCACCCGGGTAAGTTCCTCAACGCGCTCGACCCCAAGAGCGCCGTGGAGAACGAGAACCTCTGGGTCGGCATCGAGGAGACGGCCCCCCCCTTCCGAAAGATGATCGTCCGGCCGATCGCCGGCGCCATTGCGCGGCGGATCGTCTGCGGGTTGCGCCCGGGAGAAACCCTGCGTAGGGGCGAGAAGTTTGGTATGATTAAGCTGGGTTCGAGAACCGAGCTGATCCTGCCGGAGACGGAAGACCTCGTCATCGAGACGCGGATCGGCCGAAAGGTGAAAGCCGGCGTCTCCATCTTGGCCCGCTACAAGTAGCCGCGTTCCCATTTTTCGGTTCCCCGGATAATACGACTCATGGCCCGATACCGTACCATCGCCGTCCTGCCGACGCTTTTCACGCTGGGAAACCTGGTTTGCGGGTTTTTCGCGATCGTGGTCGCGGCGAACCTGTCGAAGCCGACCGGTCAGATGCTCACGCAGCTCGATTCGCGCCATCTGATGATCAGCGGGTGGCTCATTTTCCTGGCGATGGTCTTCGACGCACTGGATGGGCACGTCGCGAGGCTCTCGAAGACGACGAGCGAATTCGGCGCGCAACTCGACAGCTTGTGCGATCTGGTGACGTTCGGCGTCGCTCCGGCGTTTTTGCTGGTGAAGATGTGTCCCCGATTCGAGCTGCTCCACCGGGAGGCGGTGTGGATCATCGCGGCATCCTACGCGGCCTGCGCGGCGTTGCGGCTGGCGCGGTTTACAATCGAAACGAGCGACGACCCGGACGACCACCTCTATTTTTCGGGTCTTCCTTCCCCGGCGGCCGCGGCGTCGATCGCCGGATTCGCGATCATGTTTTACACGCTTCGCCGCGAGGACAATCCGTTTCTTTACGCGGACAAGGCGGACCTTATCCTGCAGACGTGCCTACCCTTTTTCGGCGCGCTCGTCGCCGTGCTGATGGTTTCGCGGATTCGCTATCCGCACGTGGTAAATCAGGTCTTCCGCGGTCAGCGGAGCTTCGCCCACCTGGTGGCGATCGTCTTCACCGCGGTCGCCGTCATGGTCGTCCGCGGTTATGCCGTCCCGATCGTCTGCGTGGCGTTCGTCCTGACCGGTCCGGTCCGGGTGGCATGGCGTAAGTTCGGAAAAAGAGAACGCGAGGAAGGCCCGATCTTCTGAGGACGGAACCTTCCACGTCACGTGCGGCGGCCGGCTGCTATCCGACGGCGCCGCGAAGCGGCCTTACCGCCGGAGTCGTTCCACCGAGACATACGAGCAAACGCTGGTGGTTCTGCGGGTTACCCGGCGTAAGGCGACCGAGAACGCGGGCCACGTCGACGCCGGTAACGGACGGAGAGTTCGCGGGAGTCTGGTCGAGATGCATCAGTCCCAGGACCGCGGTCGAGGCGGGCCGGAGAGCCTTGTCGGGAAACCCGATATCCTCGATTCTCCGCACGGAGAATTCCGGCAGCCGCGCCGATATCTCGCGGAGCAGCATTCCGTTCTTGCGCCCTTCACCGGCGACGACGATCTGGATGGGTCGGTCGGAGCCGCTCTTTAGAGGAACATGTCGGTATACGGCGCGAGCGGATACTTCCGCGATGAAATGGGTCGCCGTGCAGAGCAGGTCCCGGATCGACCAGTCGCGGCGAATCGCCATTTCAAAGGCATCGCCCAGGAACCGTTCCGCCGAGACGCCCCGCGGTTGCCATCGCGGCAAAGGGCTCTCGAAATACGGATCCGCGAGCCAATGCGTCAGAAGCGGTTCCAGGCGGCACCCCTGCGCGGCAAGACGGCCTCCGTCATCGGATCGCTCTCTTCCAGCCGTCAATCGCGACGCCAACGGATCGAGCATGTCCACTCCGGGGCCGGCGTCGAAGGAAAGAATTCGATTCGCAAAGGTCGCGTCGCGCCCGTGGGGCAAGTAGGTCAGATGGACCGTCGGCCCGAGGTACAGCATGACCCGGTCGAAGCGCCGGTCGCGCAGGAGCAACCACTCGGGAATCGCATGCAGTGGGCCTCCGTGCCCACCACACGCAATATCACGTCGCGTGAACGCATCGACGATATTCATTCCGGTCGCTTCGGCGAGAAAGGCCGGGTCGCACGGCTCGATGGCGCGGACCCTCTGCGCTGCGCGAAACCGCAATTCCGGAAACTCGACCGCGACGACGAGAAAACGGCCGGAACCCGGCGGCGCCTTCCCTTGAATCTCGCTCAGGACGTCGCACGTCGCCTTCGCCAGGTCGACGTTGATCGTCGCGAGCAATTCGGAAACAGACGCCGACTCCTTTCCCGAAAGAGCCGACACAAGCCGGTTGAAACGGTCGGTCACCGCGCCCGGCAGTGCGGCCGCGGCATCGGCCACGACGTCGGCGATGGTTTCGAATCCGCGGCCGCGCGCGTGAACGGAGGCGGCCAGGATTCTCCGACAGCGGGGATCGACATACACCCCGGCCGCCGTCCGGCCTCGGTCGTCCGGTTGACGTCTTCGATCGAAACGGAGCAAATTGCCCATTCATGACCTTCGCGAAACAGGGCTACGCGGCAATCGGCAGCGAGACGATCACTTCGCCGGTGATTCCCGCGACGAACTCCTCGAATATCCGCAAGTCGAGCGCCGAAGCGGTATCGCTTTCCGGGTGGAACTGGGTCCCGATGGCGAACCAATCGTGCCGGGTGCTTTCGATCGCCTCGACGACGCCGTCGGGGCACCATGCGGTGATTTCGAACCCGCGCGCGATTTCATCCAGTGCCATGTGATGGATGCTGTTGACGCGGATTTCGCCGTCTCCGTACACGCGTTCCATGAGCGAGCCGGGTTTGACTTCCAACGCGTGGCGGTGACCGCGATCCATGCGGTCCAGATGCGGTATGGCCTTGGGCAGGTCTTCCGGGATGTGGAGGAAGTGGTTTCCGCCAGCGACGGTATTGAGCAACTGCATTCCGGCCCCGATCCCGAAGACCGGAATCCGTTTCTGGATGACGGCCTTCATGAGGGCTCGGTCGAACGTCTCGCGACGGGGATCCATCGGTTGAACCGAAGGGTGCAACATGAAGCCATCTCTGCGAGGATCGAGATCCGCCCCCCCCGCGAAGATGATGCCATCAACCAGAGCGAGAACCTGCAGGATGTCGGATTCCTTCTCGATCGGGGGCAGGACAATCGGTAGTCCCCCCGCCGCGTTGATCGAATCAGGGTACCCCGCCGGCAAGTACGAGAAGGCGGGCGAATCCTTTTTGGCCGAGCGAAAATCGGCGTTGACACCAATGACCGGTTTCTTTTTCACTTGACATTCCTTCCTTGGACGCATCATGCGTCCGGCTGAACACACGCGTAAGCGCCGCCCTCCGCGGAAGACTGGAAGGAACGAGAACTCAAGACGAAACAAATCCTATCCGGAAAGGAGCATCCTTTTCCCTCCAAATAGGAACATACGGCGAAACGACGCGATGCCGCCATATGGATGGGTTAGGATCGAAGCACCTTCCGGAAGCTCGCGTGTTTGAGTTGTTGATCCAGGTATCTGCGGTAGCGGAGTCCTTTCGGCTGTGTTGCCCAGGAATGCAAGTTATGCGGAATATATCGAACGAAACGACGGATTCAAGAATGCCCCCGTATTTTGGGGATAACGGTGGACAAGCCACTATATATCGCTTTTTTTCGTACGCCGGCCAATTAAGGAGGCCGTTTCCCGTTCTAACGAAATACAAACTTGCGTTTCAAACATCCGTTTCATATAACTGCACGTACATTTTATCTAGTCGATCTTCAACCAAAATAGCGTAAGAGTTCAGGAAAACTCGTGGAAGACACGCGGCAAAGAATTTTGAATGCGGCGGGCGTGGAGTTTGCCGAGCGAGGGTATCGGGGCGCGACGATTCGGACGATTTGCCGGAAGGCCGGCGTCAACGTGGCGGCGGTCAACTACTACTTCGGAGGCAAGGAAGGGTTGTATAAGGAGGTCATCATCGCTTCTCATCCCGCCAATATCGATGACGGCGCGAGCTTTCCGGAGAACGCGTCTGCGCGCGAGAAGCTGCGCGCATTCGTTCATGCCTTCTTGACGCATGTTCGGAGTATTCCGTCGGATTCCTGGCGGCTACGTCTGATGATACGCGAACTCACCAACCCGATTCCGGCATGTCGGGAACCGCTCAAGGCGGCCTTTCAAGCGCGGTTTGACGAACTGCTCAAGATATTCAGGGAACTCGTGCCGAACGCCCCGGAGGTCTTTCGCAAACGGCTGGCCGTCGGCATTTTCGGGCAGTGCATCGTCTACCGCCGCGATGGGATTCCGCAATTGCTGCTGGGAGAGGCCCAGATCGACCGGCACTTCGGGATCGAGACACTCACCGACCATATCGTGACGATGACCCTCCGTGCGGTGGGATTGGAATCGCCTTTCGATTTCCGTTCCCGGGAGGAGCGAATGGAAGACGATCCCGTCGAGGGAGGCGCGGCATGAGAAGGTTCTTCGCGGAACTGCTGCGCATCGCGATCCCACTCGCCATCCTGGCGGCCGGTACCGCCATCTGCATCACCTTGATTTGGATGAAAACGCCACCCGAGGAGAAGGATGAGGAATCGAAGGTGGCCTTCGTCGAGACGACTTCCGTGCGGCCTCACCGCTCGGGCCTGGTGCTGTCGGCGGACGGCGTCGTCGTTCCCCACCGAGAGATTCAGGTGGCGGCGGAAGTGAGCGGCATTATCGAGAAGAAGTCTCCGAACTGCCGTGCGGGAAAATACGTTCGGCAAGGAGAATTCCTCTACCGTATCGAGAAGGACTACTACGAGAAGGACCTCGAAATCCTCGAAAAGGAGTTCGCGCAAGCGGAACGGATGATCGCGGAACTCGACATCGAGAAACGGAATCTGGTAAAACTCATCGCCAACGCCGAGGCGCAGGAGAAGATAGAGAGGGACCAGGAGGAAAGGTATCGCGGCATTCGCAAGAGTAGCGAACGGCTGTTGACGGAACGAGAATTTGATCTTCAGCAATTGGCCCTGTTAGGTATTCAAAACCAGCTTATCACTCTCCATAATCAACAGGCTCTCCTGGAGACGAACCGGCGCCGCCGCCGTTGGAGCGAGCCAAGGAGGCGACTCAATTGCGGATCGACAGGGCACGTCTGGATTTGGAGCGGACGGAAATCACCGCGCCGATCGACGCCATGGTCGTGAAGGATTTCGTGGAGGAAGAGAGTTTCGTCGCCAAGGGGACCGTCGTCGCGACGCTCGAGGATGTTTCCAAAGTAGAGGTGCGCTGCCACTTGCGGATGGACGAAATGGTTTGGATTTGGCGGCAGCCGACGGAGGCGACCGATTCGAGCGACTATTACCGCGTCCCCCGGACCCCGGTCAAGGTGATCTATGAACTGGCGGGACGCGCTATCTCCTGGGAAGGCATCCTTGCTCGCTACGACGGGATCGGTGTCGATGAAACCACGCGAACCGTTCCCTGCCGCGTCGTCATCGACAACCCCCGGTCGGGTATCTCCGGGAACGTCGACCAGAAACGCGTCCGGTCGGGACCGCCCGCGCTGGTTCGAGGGATGTACGTAACCTTGGAAATCGAAACCATGCCGGAAGACGTTCTGCTTCAGGTTCCGGAGATCGCCCTGAAGCCCAATGGTACGTTATGGGTCGTCCGAGACGGCGAGCTTCGTATCCGACCGATCGACGTCGTCGCGGTACGCTTCGAAACCGTGATCTTTGCGCAAAACGGCGATTCCGAAGGGAAACTCCGTCCCGGTGACCGAGTCGTACTCTCGCCCGTTCCCGGCGCCTACGACGGAATGCCCGTTCAAGAGAGGTCTTTCGGCGACGCGCGGGACACGGAGGGGGAGAACGGACGAAGGAGCGAATGGGAGAGGCCGGCCGGCACGCCGGGAGTGGAGGCCGCTTCACTTGGGACCTCGGAAACGGTCGTCGCGAATCGCCGCTCCTCGAAGCCGGTCGCGGCCAAGCGGGAGCCCCGATGAAAGGCTTGGTCCGCTGGTCCATTTCCAATACGCCGGCGATGAATACGCTGATGGCCGGAATCATCCTGGTCGGCGGGTTCTGCATGGTTCACATGCGGCGCGAGTTGTTCCCCGAATTCGACCTCGAGATCGTGTACGTCGAGGTGCCGTATCCCGGAGCGAGCCCCGCGGAGGTCGAGGAGGGCGTTTGCCAGAAGATCGAAGAGGCGGTACAGTCGATCGAAGGCATCGACAAGATCATAAGCGGCGCTCAAGAGAACGACGGTTTCGTCATCCTCGAGCTGGAATCGAACGTGAAGGATGTCCAGAAGGTTCTCAACGAGGTCCGTTCGGAGGTGGACCGGATAACGAGTTTTCCGGATCTGGCGGAAGACCCGGAGATCAAACAGTTCACGCTTCGCCGGGTCGCCATTCGGCTGGGCGTAATGGGGCCCCCGTCGGATGATCCACGAAATGAAATAGCCCTGCGGGAGATCGCGGAGCGCGTCCGGCAAGACCTGCTGCTGTTGCCGTCCGTCTCTCAGGTTCAAATCGTTGGCGCGAAGGACTATCAGATCGATATCGAGATTCCGGAGGCTCGGCTGAGGGAATACGGTCTTAGTTTGACGCGGGTCGCCGACGCCGTGCGGCGACAGAACGTCGAGGTCCCCGGCGGGACGATGCGAACGCCGTCACAGGAGTTTCTGCTGAGGGGAAAGAACAAGAGGCTCCGGGGAGACGAAATCGCGCAGATTCCGCTCCTGACCGAACCCGGCGGTGTCGTTTTGACGGTTGGCGACCTCGGAACGGTGAGCGACCGGTTCGCGGACGTGACCTCCGACAGTTGGGTCGACGGCCGACCCGCCGTCGTCCTCGCCGTCGACAAAACGAGCCAGGAGGACTTGCTGAAGATCGTCGACGAGGTCCGGGAATACGTATCCGCCCATCCGTTGCCCGAGGGTTACGAAATAAGGACATGGATGGATTCGGCGGTCTTGGTTCAGCAGCGGCTCGAAATGCTTCTGAAGAACGGACTTTTCGGGTTGGTATTGGTCTTCTTCATACTCACCCTGTTTCTGGAGTTCCGTTTGGCGTTCTGGGTCGCAATGGGGATTCCGCTCTCCATGCTCGGCGCCTGTGCCGTTCTCTATTTCACCGGCCAAACCATGAACATGCTGTCGATGTTCGCGTTCATCATGGCCCTGGGGATCCTCGTGGACGACGCCATCGTAATCGGCGAGAACGTCTTTACGCGCCGCGGAATGGGAAAAGGACACATCCGGGCGGCCGTCGATGGTACGGTCGAGGTACTCCCTTCCGTCTTCGCGTCCGTCACGACGACCGTGTTCGCCTTCATTCCGTTTCTCTTCGTCCCGGGTATCATGGGAAAATTCATCGCCGTGATGCCGGCGGCGATGATCGCGATGCTTTCGCTCTCCTTGTTCGAAAGCGCGTTCATTCTCCCCTGCCATCTGTCGCACGATGGAAAGGAGAGGGAAGGGGAATCGCTCTACGGACGCTGGCGCAGACGGCTTCCGCCCCCTTTCGGACCGGTTCTGGCCGTTCTCGTCGTCTGCGCGGTCGGTTCCCTGCGGTTTCTCTTTTTCCCCGCCAAGCGGTTGATCGATCTTCTTCACTACATCAACGACCACGTGACCCTGGGACTTCAATGGACCATCGAACGGGTCTACCTGCCGCTTCTGAGAGGATCGCTCGCGTATCCGGCACTCACGATAAGCACGGCACTGGCGGCCCTGATCGTCGCCTTCGGTCTGTTCGAGTCGGGCCTGGTTCCCTTCGTCGCGTTCCCCAAACTGGACAGCTTGACGATTTCCGCGAATATCCGCTATCCGGACGGCACCCCCGCCGCCGTGACCACCGAGGCGACCGAACGACTGGAGAAGGCCATTCGGGAGATCGACGACGAGTACCGGAGGGAGAAGGGAAAGCCGCTGGTCAAACTCGTTCACCGGGGGATCGGCCAGGTCAACGTGATCGGCGGATACGATCCCGGTGAAGGAATCGGCGGCGGGAACATGGGCGGCGTCCTCGTCGAGCTGGTCGATTCCGACCGGCGTGACGTAACGAGTGTCGAACTCGTTCCCCGGTGGCGCGAACGAGCCGGAGATTTCGTCGGCGCGGAAGATGTCACCTTCAAGACGGATGCCGGTGGGCCCGGCGGAGCGCCGATCGAATTCGTCCTATTGGCGGACCCCGCCCACATGGACGAATTGGAGAGCTTCGCGGAGGAGTGCAAGGCTCACCTGGAGAAGGCCAAGGGAGTATTCGACGTCCGCGACGACAGCTACCCGGGAAAATGGGAGTTCCAAATCACGGTGAAGGAGCGAGCCAAGGCGATGGGAATTCCTCTGGCCGATCTGGCGCAAACGGTCCGCGAATCAATTACGGAGAAGAGGTCATGCGGCTGCAGCGCGGCCGGCACGAGGTGAAGTTGATGGTCCGGTATCCGGAGAAGGAGCGGCGATCCATCGGCCACTTCGACGACATCCGCGTCCGCGTCGGTGGCGGACACGAACGTCCGTTGACGGAATTGGCCGACGTCAAACTGGCTCAAGGATTCTCGAAGATCAGCCGCCGGGACCAGTACCGGTCCATCACCGTGACCGCGGACGTCGAAGAGGACGAGGGAAACGCGAAGGAAATCATCGCGAACATGAGGGAGGAGTTCCTCCCGGAACTCTTCGAGAAGTATCCCAACGTGAAGCTGCTCTGGGAAGGGATGCAGAGGCAAACGGACGAATCGGTCACCGGCTTGATGCGAGGGCTCGCGGTGGCCGTCGTCGCGATGTTCGTGCTTTTGACCCTAGAGTTCCGCTCTTATGCCCAGCCGCTGCTGGTCCTGGCGATTATTCCCTTCGGCCTGATCGGCGTCGTCTTCGGCCACGTCGTCATGCGTATCGACATGACCCTTTTCAGTCTCTTCGGACTGGTCGCTCTGACCGGAGTCGTAATCAACGACTCCATCGTGCTGGTTGACTTCATCAATCATCGCCTCCGGAACGGAATGCCGATTCATGATGCGCTCATAGAGGCCGGACGTCGCCGCTTCCGGCCGGTCATCCTGACGTCGACGACGACCATCGCCGGTCTGTCCCCCCTTCTTCTGGAAACTTCCTTCCAGGCCAAGTTTCTCATCCCCATGGCGACGAGCCTCTGCTTCGGCCTCCTCTTCACCACGGTCATGGTTCTCGTCCTCGTCCCGGTGCTCTATCTCGGATACACGAGAATCGCCGGGCTGCACGACGGCCGGGGCGCAGCGGCCTCGGAGGCCCGCGCGGAGCGGGCGAACGGCGAACCGGAATGGGAAAACGGCGAAGCGGACGAAGCAGCGCCGTCGCGGACTTCTCGGTTGGAGAGGGCCGGTGGAGACTGAAGCGCCGGAGAATCGGCCCGGCGAGCGTCATTCCGGCGAGGGTCGGCTGGACGACGCCTCCGCTTCGGAAACGTCGTTCTTCTCGGAAAGGGCCTCCGGCGGTTCGGGCCTGGGCGTCCTCGGCTTCGAAATGCTCTGGGCGATGTATTCCTTCAACCGGCCCGCCGCGTCATCGCCGGGGAAGCACTCCTCCATGTGGGCGTAGATGTCGCGAATCTGTTTCTTGCGGGCCACGCTGAAGCGCCAGACGCTGGGGCGTTTTTGTTGCCGCAGTTCAGAGGCGTACAGGTTGATCAGAAGCGCATTGACCGGATCGAATCGGAAGGGATGGAACCCCACGCTATTCGGCGGAAGGTTCCCCATGATGACCGGCCGCATGATCGAATGCGGATCGACGCTGTGCGTGGCGCCCAGATAGTGCCCCAATTCGTGCGCCAGCAGCTCGTAGCGCTCCCGCTGCGTCATGTGGTTCGTCCAGTCCCGTATCAAGATATGCCGGGAAAGAGGCCCGGCGATGCTTCCGAAATGAACCCGGCCTCGCGCGTGGTGGTACTGACTGGTAAACCCGATCGCGATTCGGGCGGGGTCCGGCTTCACCTTGCGGCGGAATTCCTCCGAGGCCTTCGCGAAATCCGTGACGTCGCTCTGCGAGTGCCAGCGTTCGGCGGCCACGACCTTGAACTCGACCCGGGCGGTCTTCTCGAAAATCCGAGAAGCGGCCTCGACGCAACGTTCAAGATCGCGTCGCCAGCGCTCTTCCCTCGCGTTTTGTTTCTGGTCAACGAGTATTTTCACCGGAATCGTCAGCATCTCGCCCGGCCGGACCGGAGGTTCCACTGGGGTTGCGGGCCAGGGCGCAGGAACCTCCTCTTCCTCCGGCGCGGCGAAGACGAATAATCCAACCTGTTCGTCGTGCTCAGCGATGTAGTACAGAGTATGGTTCTTCAGCCGATGCACCTGAGAACGGCCCCCAGCGGTGAAACCCAGGATAATCTCTTCCTCTTCGTGGATCGGAAAAACCTCTTGAGGGTCCAACTCCCGCTCCACCGGATCACCCTCGCCGATTTTCAATGTGATGCCGATTTTCTTGTCGAGTTGATTCGTGAGAACGGTCGCGGCGAAAACGGGGCTCCCCGCGAGGAGTCCGACCCCAAGAACGGTCGCGCTCAGACGGAGACCGAGGTGGCTCGTGAAGATCGGGCGAAAACCAGTGGGAGTTCTCATGGGAGATGGTCCATTTGTCGTTGCCGCGGTCCGCGCCGGGTCCATGGGGGCACTCGTTCTCGCATGGCGCGACGCCGCGCGCGGCGATTTTCCGGGGACCGACCGTGGAGCCCCATGGCGAACCATTGCCGGGCCCGTGACGCTAAGCTTCAGTAGTTCAGTTGGACGCCCCGCGCGCGAAGCGCGTCGACTAGCGCGCGCGCGCCGCGAAATTCGACGGCGTCCAGGCCGGCCTGTTTTGCTCCGTCGACGTTTTCGACGAGGTCGTCCGTGAAGAAGACATCGCCGGGCCCAACGCCGGTTTTCGCGACGGCCGCCTCGAAAAGGGCCCGATCCGGTTTCATCGATTTGATCTCGTAACTCAGCGCGAACGCGCTGAAATCCTCGGAGAGAATTCGAAACCGGTTCAAACAGTAGCGCCAATGCACCTCGCATGTGTTCGAAAGGATTCCGAGACGGCAACCGACCTGTCGCAGTTGACTTACGACCGAAAGCATCTGGACGTTCACCTCGAAGATGGCGGCGGAAGCTTGGCAAATCGCCTCGAAGTCCGGGTTCGCGCCGGTTCGGCCGCGGAACGCGTCATAGAACTCCCACGTGGATATCTCGCCGCTTTCAAGGCGACGTTGCAGTCCCTCCTGGAAAACGGCGGCCCGGGTCGTCTCCATGGAAAGACCCGAGACTTCCGCCATCTGCGAAAGCATTCGTTCCACGCTGAAGTCGAGGATGACGTTGCCGAGGTCGAAGTATAGGAACCGAGGAGGCATTCCGGCCGAAACACAAATAATCGGGACAAGGGACGCCGCCGCGACGGAGCCGGTAATTCATCAACGCTCGATCCCAACGCGGGTTGAGGGGCACGAAATCGCCGCGATCACCCGAACGTAACAAGCCCGGCGAAACTCACTCCTTGCGCCTCACCAAGCGCCAGGGACCACCGCGACCGGAAACCGCTACAATAAGCTATACGTCCCGCCGACGTCAATAGTTCGGGGTCGGGGGGCGGTACTCCGTGACGTCGATAGACCGGAACCACTCAATCGTCCGCTCCAATCCCTCTCTGAGAGGGATTGCCGGCTCCCACCCCAATTTCTCCCTCGCAAGGCTTATATCGGGCTGTCGCTGCGTTGGGTCGTCCGCCGGGAGGGGATGGTATACCATTTTTGAACGGGAACCGGTCAATTCCC
>CAZFQG010000096.1:0-22986 GCA_964520785.1 uncultured Planctomycetaceae bacterium
ATTTGAAGCGGCGAAACGAGCTGGCGGAGAACCTCACGCAGATGCAGGACGAGAACCTGCAACTCCGCGAGCAGCTCGGGGCGACCAGTGAAATCATCGGCAAAAGCCGCGAAATGTTGAGGGTCAAGGAGGAAATCGCCAGGGCCGCCGCGGCGAAGGCGACCGTTCTGGTCCGCGGGGAAAGCGGCGTCGGCAAGGAACTCGTCTCCAGGGCGGTCCATTACGCCAGTGACCGCCGCAAGGGGCCGTTCGTCTGCCTCAACTGCGCCGCGTTGGCCGAAGATCTCCTGGCCAGCGAATTGTTCGGCCATGAAAGGGGAGCATTCACCGGCGCAACGGATCGGAAGATCGGCAAATTCGAGGCGGCCGACACGGGGACCCTCATGCTTGACGAAATCGGCGAGATGAGCCCCGCCATCCAGGCGAAATTCCTCCGCGTCCTTGAAGGGCACCCTTTCGAGCGGGTCGGCGGCAATACGCCGATCAAAGTAGACGTCCGCGTGATCTCGGCGACGAACCGGGACCTCGAAAAGGAAGTCATCGAGGGGCGGTTCCGCCGCGACCTCTACTTCCGGTTGCACGTGTTGGAGATCATCGTTCCGCCGCTGCGCAAGCGCCGCGAGGACGTCGCCGAACTGGCCCTCTACTTCCTTCACCGGTTCGTTTCGGAAACCGGACGTAAGATATTCGGGTTCACCGCCGAGGCGATGGAACGGATGATGAATTACCGCTGGCCCGGCAATGTCCGAGAGCTGAAGAACGTCATCGAAAGAGCGGTCGTTCTTTGTGGAACCCCGAAGATCGACGCGGACGACCTGCTTCTTTCTCGGAATCTGGCCCAATCGAGCGACACGACCGACGTTACCGCCGCGCTGAGCGCGTCGTTCGAACCGTGTTCGCTCATTGATATCGAGCGCAAACATATTCTGGCGACGCTGAACCATACCGGCTGGAACAAGAGCCGCACGGCTCAGCTCCTGGGTATCGAGCGCTCCACGCTCGACCGTAAGATACGCCGGTACGAATTAAACAAGGACCGCAAACGGTTGCGATAGGTTCGCCTCCGTCCGCGCTGGGTGCCTTCAAGAAGGCCGGTGGAGTCTTTGAGGGCGAGGACGCAACCCCTGAAGAGTGCTTCGCGAACCGGGAGTTCACTCATGTCGAAGAATAGGAATCTGATTCGCGCCTTCGTGGCGGTGGACGTCGGTGACGAGGTCCGCGCTTCGGCGGCGTCGCTTATCCGGGACCTCGCCGCTTCCGGTGCGGACGTCAAATGGGTGGAGCCACATAATCTCCATTTGACGCTGAAATTCCTCGGCGACGTCGACCTGACGGAGACCGCCGACGTGTGTGCCGCCATCGCCAAGGCGGCCGAAGGGATCGCGCCGTTCAACCTGGCCATCCGCGGGGCCGGCGCGTTTCCCGACATCCGTCGCCCCAGAACCGTCTGGCTGGGGGTAGCCGACGAAACCGGGCGGCTGGGCGAACTCTTCAAGAACATCGAGAACCGGCTCCAGAAGCTTCGCTTCCGCAAGGAGAGCCGCGGGTTCCATGCCCACCTGACGATCGGCCGCCTGCGCGACGGTAGACAAAGCGTGGAAGTTCTCTCCGAACTCTTGGAGCTTTCGGCCGATTTCGACGCCGGCCCGACGAGTGTTTCCGAGGTCGTTCTCTACGCCAGCCACCTCTCCTCCACGGGCCCTACCTACGAGGTCTTGGGCCGCGCGAAGCTGGAATAATAGAACGGAGCGGATTACCGTTGATAGGGGTATTTCAATCCGGGTCATCGTTCCTTAGACTTGGTTCGCGTCGATTGCCCCCTGCGACGTGATTTCGGAAAAGACCGTTGCCGGTCCTCTTTTTCGCGCGGTTCCGTGCGAGGACCGGTTTTGGCCCCCCCGCAACGACCAGTAAGCCTTTTGGCCGGTAGTGACCTGGGGTGAATTCGACCACTGTTGGAAACCATGACGAATAGAATGCCCATGCGGGTACTGATAACCGGCGCAACAGGATTCATCGGAGGTCATTTGACGCGTCTACTCGTGGATCGGGGGCTCGACGTCTCGGCGTTGGTCCGGCCGACCAGCGACCTTTCGTCGCTGAAGAGTTTGCCGGTGAATCCGGTCCTCGGGGACCTTACGGATTTGCCGTCGCTGGAGCGCGCCGTCGAGGGGGTTGACCTTCTGTTCCACGTCGCCGCGGACTACCGGTTGTGGGTACGCGATTCTCGATTGATGTACGAGACCAACGAAGGCGGTACGCGGCGCCTGTTGCACGCGGCGTGGAAGGCGGGGGTCGGCCGAATCGTCTATACTTCGACCGCCGCGACCGTGAACTGCCCGGCCGACCGGCCGGGGACGGAAGAAGACTTTCTCCGCGGCGAGGCGGCGCGGAGCACGTACCAGCGGACCAAAATCCTGGCCGAAGAGGCCGCGTGGGAGTTGATCCGCAAGGGAGCGCCGATTACGATCGTCAATCCCGCGACGCCGATCGGTTCCGCGGACCGCCGCCCTACGCCGACGGGCGGCTTGATCGTCGATTTTTTGAATGGGCGTCTGAGTGCCTTCGTGGACGCGGAGTTCAACTGGATCGACGTCGCCGACGTGGTTCGGGGACATTGGTTGGCGATGGAAAAAGGTCGCGTGGGACGGCGGTACATCCTGGGACACCGGAACATGAAACTCGGTGAATTCCTGCGACTCCTGGCGAAGGTGAGCGGGCTGCCGGCGCCTCGCTGGAGAATCCCTTATGCCGTGGCGTACGCGGCGGGGGTTGCCGGAGAGTCGTGGGGGCGACTGAGTCGTCGCGCGCCGCGCGCCGGGCTGGACGCCGTTCGCATGGCGGGTTGCCCCATGCGGTACGACAGCGGCAGAGCCGTCAGCGAGCTGGGTCTGCCGCAAAGTCCGCTGGAGGCCGCCATGGAAGAAGCCGTGCATTGGTTTCGCGCCAACGGCTATGTCACGAAAGAACAAAAGGAAAACGCATGAAGCTAGGACTTGTCGCCGAGGTGAAGTGGGAAGTACGCGAGGTGTGCCGGCGATTGCGGCTCCGGCTCCTCGACGCGGAAAATCAGGTTTGGGGAGCCGATCAAGACGCCCACGAAATACGGCTTTGCCTCTCCGGAATAGTGCCCGACATGGCGAAGGAACGCGTCGAGCGGTTTCTGAACTCCGAAAAGCCCGACATGATGCTCTGCTGCGGCCTCGCCGGCGCGCTCCGGCCGGATATCCAGGTGGGCGACCTCGTCGTCCAGTCGGCCGATCCGTCGCTGGAGGAGCAGGCCGGGCTTGCGTTGCGGGCGCGCGGGATACCCTACCACGTGGGGCCCCTCGTGACGGTGTCCGCTCCGGTCCTGGCGCCGGCGGCGCGACGGGAACTGGCCGCGAAAAGCGGCGCGATCGCCGTGGATATGGAGAGCCAAACGATCGCGGCCCTCTGCCGCGAACGCGGAATCCCCTGCATGGCCATGAAGGGCGTATCCGACGGCTACGAGGACGATCTCACGCCGATTCTCGGCGGAGTCGACGTAATCCACATCCGGCGGATTGCGCTGAGTGTCCTCGGGCTTCCGTGGACGTGGCCGTTGGCCGCGCGGCTGGCGCGGCACAGTTTCATCGCGGCGAACCGCCTGGGACACGGCGTCTGGGCGCTGCTGGAGAGGCTTTGCGGCCCGGCGGAGTGATCGCCTCCTCTCAATTGACGGTACACGCGGACCGCTCCAGGGCGGGTTTGAGGAATCGCGACGGGTCGCCGGCGTGGGTCAGGTTCAGGACGTGCATGGCGCGCGTACATGCGACGTAGAGCATGTGCCGGTCGATGACGGTGTGGTATTCCGCGTCGGTGCAAAACGGTACGATGACTCGATCGAACTCCAGGCCTTTGGCCAGGTAGGCGGTGGCGATCATGGCGCCCCGGCCGAAGACGGTGCTCCCGGCATGGAGCAGACGGACTTTCGCGCGGCGGCCTCCAAGTGCTTCGTGCAGCCGATCGGCCTTTTCCTGGGTCTTGCAGATGATCCCCAAGGAATTATGTTGCGAGTCCCAAAACTCTCCCAGCATCCGGTGGATCAGGCGCACTTCCTCTTCCGGATCGTCGAATCCGACGATGGAAGGCTGCTCCCCGTGCCGTTCGATGGGGATCAGGTTCGGGTTGCGGTGAATGGTCTGCGCCAGTTCGGTAATCTGTAGCGTCGACCGATAGCTTTTGTGCATGTACATGCACTCGGAATTCAGAAGCGTCTCCCGGATTCTCTCCGCCGAGGACGAGCTGAGTGGACTGAGCGATTGGTTGTAGTCGCCGAGGATCGTCTTTTTGCAGGGATACAACTCGCCGATGACCTGGTACTGAATCGGCGTGTAATCCTGCATCTCATCGATGACGACATGCTTGATATGGTGCCTGGGCGATACGCCGTCCATCGCCATTTTCAGATAGATCAACGGGAAGACGTCGGAGTATTCGTACTTGCCCCCCTTGAGCGCCTTGAACATTTCGGGCTTTTCCAACCAGGCGTAGAAATCCTTGTACGCGGCCTTGAGGGTGGTGGTGGTAACCATGCGTTTCAGTTCGGCACGGACCCTGGTGCGTTCCTTGCCGACGACTTCCTTGCCGTAACGGCTGCGCATGTGTTCCACGACGGCGTTGAGCACCTCGGTGATTTGCTCGGCGGCCGTTCTCCTGGAGCACGCGCGGAATCTGTCGTTGATCCACGCGGCGTCGAGCGTAAGCAGGCCGACTTTGATGTCCGTCGCGTTGATCTTGCTTCCGCGGATGATCCGAGCGTACTCGTCGAGCTTCCGGACGAAATCGGCCGTCGCCTTGAACCGGATTCTTTCCGCGTATTTCTCGTCGGCGCGGTTCAATAGGAGGCTGATCTGTTCTGAAAAGGTCTGAAAGTCGATCTTATCGTCGAGCAACTCGGAGGCGAGCGACTCCATCGTGGTTTCCTGGATCATCTCCTCCCCCAGTTCCGGCAGGACCTGGGAGATGTAGTGGGCGAACACCTTGTTGGGAGAGATGATGAGGACCTCGTCGGAGCGGATGGATTCCCGGTATTTGTAGAGGAGGAAGGCGATCCGGTGCAGGGCGATGGACGTCTTGCCCGAACCGGCCGCCCCTTGAAGGATTAGCGTATGCGCGTCGTCGTTGCGAATGATGGCGTTCTGATCCCGCTGAATGGTGGCGACGATGTTCTTCATCTTTTCGTCGGAGGCGCGGCTCAACTCCTCCTGCAGAATCGCGTCCTGAATGTTCAGCGACGTTTCGAGCATGAATTTCAGCTCTCGTCTCTCGATCCGGTACTGCCGTTTCCGCGCCAGTTGGCATTCCTTCCGCCCGGCGGGCGCGTCGTAGTGGGCGCGGCCCAACTCGAACTCGTAGAACATGCTAGAAACCGGCGCGCGCCAGTCGTGAATCAGATTCGCCTCCGCTTCGCCGTCATGCAGGGAATGGATTCCGATATACGTCGGACGCGCGTCGTCGCCCTGGGCGCGTTGGTTATCGTCGCCCTGGACGCTTTGGATGTCGATCCGGCCGAAGTACGGGGATTCCAGAAGCTTCGACAATCGCATCTTCGCCGCGGCGCCGTGTTCGACGATGTTGGACATCAGATCCAGCGACTGCCGGATGGACGCCTTCTCCACGTGATCCAGGTCCGCCTTCTTTTCCTGCAAGTAGCTTCTCAGATCGAGTATCTCGCTATTTCTCGAGCTGATATTCGCGCTGATCGCGTTGATTTCGGAACCGATCTTGCGTTGAATATGTCGGAGGTAATCGCGTTCCTCGGCCTCGGTCCGGTTAAAGCATTGCGTGGTCATCGTTTTACTCCCGAATCTGTTTCCTTTGGATCAGTTGTATGCCCGGCGCCCGGCGGCTCGCTTCCGCCGAACGGACCCTTCTACGGCGCCGTCTCCGGGGAGGATTGCACGGTACGCATCCGCGCAAACCGAACGTCCGGATTATCGTCCGCCGCGCGGTCGACTTCCCATTGCGATTGAAATAAGACGGCGTAATGCCCCGTCCGGTCGCGCACCAGTCTGGCGGAATAGGGTAATTTCAAGCCGCCCAACTGTTCGAGATCGAGGTCCACCCACCGCGCCAGCGTGAAGGGAAGCCATTGTATGTCGGTCCGCGTGTTATACTCGCTCTCCAGACGGTACCGCACGACGTCGAACTGCAATTCGCCCACCGCGGCAAGCATCGGTTCGCGGCGGGTCGCCTTCGGATCGTTGAATACCTGAATCGCCCCTTCCTCCAGCAGTTGTTCCAGGCCGCGGTCGAACTGCTTGCGCCGACCCGTATCGCCGCACCGCAAAATCGCGAAGTTCTCGGGAGAGAATTGCGGCAGCGGGTCGAAGTTCACGGCCGGCCCTTCGCAGATCGTATCGCCCAGGCGAAATCCCCCGGAGTTCGCCAGGCCGATGATGTCCCCCGGGTAGGCCTCCTCCATCGTTTCGCGATCCCGGCCGAAGACGCGGTGCGCGCGGCGCAACCGCATCTTGGCGCCCGTCCGCGCATGCAAGACTTCCATATCGCGCCGAAAGCGTCCCGCGCATACGCGGACGAAGGCGATTCGGTCGCGATGCCGCGGGTCGAGGTTGGCTTGAATCTTGAAGACGAATCCGGCGAACTCGTTTCTGGCGGCGGCGACCTTTCCCACGTCGCTGCCGCGGTCGCTCGGCGGCGGACACAACTCGATGAATCCTTGCAAGAAATGTTCGATACCCCAGTTCGTCAACGCGCTGCCGAAAAACACCGGTGTGAGTTCCCCCAAATGGAATCTCCCCTCGTCGAATACCGCTCCGGCGGACGTCAGAAGGTCGACTTCCTCGCGCGATTGCGCGAGCACTTCCCGACGGACCTCGCGTCCCGCCGTCATGGAATCCAGCGCGACGGAACGAAATGCGATCCGTTGGTCCCCCCCGCGTTCCTGAAATAGATGGGCCGTGCGGGATCCGACGTCCACGACTCCCTTGAAATCTCCACCCGTCCCCAGGGGCCAGTTCCAAGGGACGGCTTCAATGCCGAACTTCGACTCGATCTCCTCGAGAACGGCGAGCGGTTCCCGGCCCGGCCGGTCCACCTTGTTCACGAACGTGATGACCGGAATCCCTCGCAAAGCGCAGACGCGGAAGAGTTTCTCGGTTTGCGTCTCCACCCCTTTCGCCAGATCGATGACCATCACCGCACAATCCGCCGCCATCAACGTGCGATAGGTGTCCTCGCTGAAATCGTGGTGGCCCGGGGTGTCGAGCAGATTGACTTGGTATCCCTCGTAGTCAAACGTCAGCAACGTCGAACTGACGGAAATACCCCGCTGCTTTTCCAGTTCCAGCCAGTCGGAGGTGGCTGCGCGCTGTGCTTTCCGGCTGCGAACCGCGCCGGCCACGTCGATACAACCGCCAAACAACAACAGCTTCTCCGTCAGCGTCGTCTTACCGGCGTCCGGGTGGGAGATAATCGCGAAAGTGCGTCTTCGCGATGCCTCGCGTTGAATCTGGGAATCAATATCGGCCATGGTTTTCCTGGGAAACGATCGAAGATGCGGGATGGGGTTGGACAAGCCTTGAGGAACGCGCCCCCCGGGGAGTGGGGTCGCCAGGCGCGGCGGGAAACGGCTTTCGGCTCTTTTTTCCGAAAGCGCGGGCTTTTCCGGGTCGGCGGACGAGCAATTCAGCGAGAAAAGGCCGGAATTCGGCGAACGATGCAGAAACCGCAATGCCGGGGGGTGTCTTGCACGCGACGACCGACAACCGAGGCGAAACGGTCCTCAAAATCCCGGCCCTACCGGCGCGACGGCCGGACCCCAAGCGGAAGAGCCGCCTTCACCCTCTCTACGGCGGCGTAACCGGCACGAAAGCCCCATCGGCGCAACGCACCATGTTGGCGGTTGAAATCGAGACGAATAATCGGTATGAGAAGGAGGTCGGACGCATCTTGGGCCGGCACTTATCGCGACATCTGTCGGCCGTCCGCACGCGGCGGATCGGCGATCACATGGAAAATCGTTAGTTTAGTCTACCGCCGCGAAGCAGTCAACTCACGGTTTCGTTAGTTCACGTCTTATCTCCTATTTATCCGCGCGCCGCTCGTCTTCCACCAGCGAATGCCGAACCAGGCAACCAGAATTGTCGCCAGACCCACCGCGAATCCAGAGGTAAGCAGCCATTTGTTTGACCAGATCATGTACCAAATGCCGTCGGTCGCCTCGGGTTTGCCCCAGTTGGCGAAGACCAAAATTCCGACCATGGCGGCGAAATAGGTGGCGGTTTTCCACAGCGGACGGTCCTGTTCCTCTTCCGGCGCCGCGACGGCGCTCGCCGCCTTTTCGGTTTCTTCCCGCCGGTAAATGAAATGCATTGCCAAGCCGATCACGATACTGAAGCCAACGGCGCCGATCGCCCGCGCGGCTCCCAGCGAAGGGCCGAGCACCGCGGCCGTGAGCACGATGGCCAAGACGTTGATCGCCGGCCCGGAATAGAGGAAGGCGGCAGCCGGGCCCAATCCGGCCCCCATCCGCCAGATACCCGCGAACAGCGGCAAAATCGTGCAGGAACAGACCGCCAAAATCGACCCGCTCACCGAGGCGACTCCGTAGGCCAACGGCTTCGGCGCGGTGGGCCCGAGGTATTTCATGACGGCGTTTTGGCTGACGAACACCGCGATCGCCCCGGCAATGAAGAACGCCGGGACCAGGCACAGGAGCACGTGCTCCTGCGCGTACCAGCGTGTCAGCGCCAGGGCCTCGTAGATGGATTGATCGAACCGCTGCCAACCCAGAGGGAGGGCGAACGCGACGAGAAAAACCAATAGTCCCATCGCCAGCGTCTTCCATTCGCGCTGCAACAGCGAGGGCTCACGGGTTTCGGCCGGGAGTGGGACGGCCGTCTTTTGACGACGCGTAGTACCGATGACGGTCGTATTTGGGGCAGAGACAGTGGCCATAGGCGGCAAACCCCTTGTTTTAGGGGGTGGGATGAAGTGGTAATGGGATGGCGTCCCAGGCATGAGTCCTAGGCGTCCCTTAAAACACCCTATCGACTCTTGCCAACTTGGCCATTTAGCCAAATATGAAAATTGTATCCACTCCGCGTTCGCGGGCAACGTCGTTTTGCGGACGTGGCTCATACGGCGGGTGGCGCAACTTCACCCGGGTGATTTGCTCATCCGTGCCGGGCATCACCGCGGTTGCGCCGTCCGCCGCGACACGCTGAGAGTGGCACCGAGCCGGAGGAAGGCCACCGCCGCGCCGAAAACCGTGTAGGCGTATCGGGTTTTTACCGGTTCAAGACCCGGAGGGAAAGGAAATGTGAGGAAAACTCAATGGGCGCCGGTTCCCGAGACAACTCGCTCGCAATAGTGTTCAAGTCTGCCGTCTACGCTGGACGATTCGATTGTATGGAACAGCCGGGAGGACTGTCCGTCATTTCTCGAAGTGCGATCCGCGGTCTTCGACCGAACGGACGGGGCGAGATCGAGTTCTCTCGGCATCACGAGACGCGGGGGAATCCAAACGCCAGGCGAACGACCGGAGGTGTCGTACCCGCCGCGGACGCGTCGCGAAGGGGGCTAGCGCGAGCGCGCCTACTAGGCGACACAACCGCAGGAGGGAGATTAGGATGTTCAAGAAGAGAACGCTCGGTCAGGAAATGGCCTTTGGAACGGTACCCGCGTATTGCCGGTACGAGTTGTTCATGGAGCGCTACCGGTCCGCGGCGGAGATTGCGTGGCCTGAAATTGGTGATCGCGAGATTCGCGCTTTGGACGTAGGAAGCGGTCCCGGCTTGCTAAAGCGTTTTTTCAATTTCGGCAACCGGATTCAATGGGACGGAATCGAAATGAACGAAAACGATTCAAGATGTTCAATCCGGGGCGCTCACGCTGGATCAGCCGCCGAAGGACCCCCGGCCGGCCGGCCATTCATCCGTGGATCGGTAGTTCTTCTTCACCCGTTTCGCGACGTTCATCGGAAACGACCAACAGGTTCGCCACCTTACCACCTGATCGACTATCGGGCCGGCCAGCCCGAGGAACTGGGCGACCTGTTTGACGTAGTGGCAGGGAACTCGGCCGCGCAGAACATGGCATGCCGGTATTCTACCACTCTGCCAAAGGGTCGTCGGTACCGGTGATGCCCCGTTTGTTTCGCCAAAACCCACCCGGACCACTGGGGGTCACATCGCCGACCACCCTCTTGTCGGGGGGCAATTGACAGGCGGGTTTCGCGTGGTAGGATGAACTTTTTTCATTGGGTGGAAACGCCCCAAGGAGTCGTTTTCTTGGCAACGCAAATCGAGCAAGCGCGCCAGGGGGTCATCACGGCCGAAATGGAGTACGTGGCGGCGCAGGAGTTCTTGTCGCCGGAATGCGTCCGCGACGAGGTCGCTCGCGGTCGGCTCGTGATTCCCGCCAATCGAAATCACCTCGCGAAGCGGCTGAAGCCGATCGGGATCGGCGTCGCGACACGGACGAAGATCAACGCCAATATCGGCAATTCGCCGATTTCCAGCGATACGGCGTGCGAACTGGCGAAGCTCCGCTGTGCCGTCGCCCACGGGTCGGATACCGTCATGGACCTGTCGACCGGAGCGAATATCGACGAAACGCGGCAACGGATCATCGACGAGTCGGAGGTTCCGGTGGGGACCGTGCCGATCTATCAGGCGATCGAGGAGGTGGAGAACGTCGAGGACATGACGCAGGAGGGGTTCCTTCAGGTCGTCCAGACGCAGGCGCGGCAGGGGGTCGATTACATGACGGTCCATTGCGCGCTGCTGCGCGGCCACGTTCCCCTGACGAAAAAGCGGAAGACCGGCATCGTCAGCCGCGGCGGTTCGCTCGTCGCGAAGTGGATGAAGGCGCACGGCAGGGAGAACCCCTTCTACGAGCGGTTCGACGACCTCTGCGACATCCTGCGCGAGTACGACGTGACCTGGAGCCTGGGGGACGGGTTGCGGCCCGGCTGTCTGGCGGACGCCTCGGACGAGGCCCAGTTCGCGGAACTGAGCGTGATGGGGGAACTGACGAAACGGGCCTGGGACCGGGGCTGCCAGGTGATGATCGAAGGGCCGGGGCACGTGCCGATGAATCAGATCGAGGAGAATATCCGCAAGCAGCAAGAGTGGTGCCACGAAGCGCCGTTTTATCTGCTGGGCCCCATCGTGACCGACATCGCCCCGGGCTACGACCACATCACCAGCGCCATCGGCGCGGCGATGGCCGCGTGGTACGGCGCGGCGATGCTCTGCTATGTCACGCCGAAGGAACACCTGGGTCTGCCGAATGCCGAGGACGTCCACCAAGGGGTGATCGCCTACAAGATCGCCGCCCACGCCGCCGACGTCGCCAGGGGCCGCGCCCACGCGCGCGACCGGGACGACGCGATCAGCGAAGCGCGGTACCGGTTCGATTGGGAGGAACAATTCCGCCTGGCCCTCGACGGCGAAACCGCGCGGAAGATGCGCGAAGAATCGATTTCCGAAGAAGCCCGAGGGCAGGGAGACTATTGCAGCATGTGCGGGCGGAAGTTCTGTTCCATGCGGACCAGCCGCGAGGTGCATGAAACGGAGTAACCCCTTCAGAGCTTCACCGCGCTACGCGGTCTTTGGCGCATGAGAGAATGATCATGAATACACGTTTCTCCTCCTTGGCCGTATTTGCGTTTCTGATTGGACCGTTATCCGCCACCGAGGTGCCGCCGGGGTGGGAGACGCGGTCGGTTCGGGAGGAGGTCCGGCCGGAGTTTTCTTTCCTGGGCGAGGGCGGCCCGGATGGGACCGGGGGGTTGGTGATTTGCTGCACAGGCGGAGAAGAGCAGATCGGATGCTGGAAAAAGGAGTTCCCCGTCGCCGGGGGCAAGTGGTACCGGTTTTCGGCGCGGCGAAAGACGACCGGCGTCGCGTACCCCGTCCGGAGTGCCCCGGCGCGGCTGATTTGGATGAACGCCGGGAAGCGGATGGTACGGGGCGAGGAGGACGTGCGATGGCCGGACTATCCGCCGGATCGAACGACCGACGAGACCGGTTGGACCGAAGTGTCCGCTGTCTACCAAGCCCCGGAACAGGCCACCCAGGTGATGGTCGAACTCTACCTCCAGTGGGCTCCCGGGGGACGGGTCGAGTGGAGCCTTCCGCGGCTGGAGGAGCGCGATCCGCCCGAGCCGCGTTTGGTTCGCCTCGCGGGGGTCCACTACACGCCGAGTGGGGGCAAGACCCGCGAGGAGAACCTCCGCCAGTTCGCCGCGCCGGTGGCGAAGGCGGCGGAAGCGGGGGCGGACCTCGTCTGCCTTGGGGAGGCGATTACCTATGTCGGCACCGGGATGTCCGCCGCGGAGGCCGCCGAACCGATCCCGGGTCCTTCCACCGAGTTTCTCGCCGATCTCGCGAAGACGCACCGGGTACATCTCGTCGCGGGGCTCTACGAACGGGTCGACAAGACAATCTACAACACGGCCGTCCTGCTGGGTGCGGATGGGCGTCTTCTCGGCAAATACCGCAAGTTGTGCCTTCCACGCGAGGAAGTGGAAGGAGGAATGGCGCCGGGGAGCGAATACCCAGTCTTTAAGACGGGATTGGGCACGATCGGCCTGATGGTCTGTTGGGACGTCCACTTCCCCGAGGTGGCGCGGGGCCTTGGGCTGCGCGGGGCGGAGATCATCGCGATGCCGATCTGGGGCGGCAACCCGACGCTGGCCGCGGCGAGAGCGATCGAGAATCAGTGCTTCCTCGTGACGTCGACCTATTCCAGCGGAGAGAAGCAGATGAAGACCGGCGTTCTCGACCCGAGAGGCGAATGGCTCGCGACGGCAAAGGAACAGGGCGAGATCGCCATTGCCGAGGTCGATCTGAACAAGACCTACTACTGGAGATTTCTGGGCGATTTTCGCAATCGCGTCTGGAGGGAACGCCCCGTCGGCGGATTCGAGTAGGCATGAGAACGGCTCGAGAAAAATCGCTCGGACGGGGCCGCCGACATCGTCTTTCGGTTTCTCGACCCTTCCTGAGCGGATCGTCACCGACCTGAAGAACCGGTAAATGAATAACCTTCCTAATCCAAGTGGCGAGACCGAGGGGAGTCGCGAAAAACGACCCGGCAGGTCACGAAGTCTTTTCTTTCCGGGGGTTCTCGGGAGCGGCCGAGACCCGGAGCGATCGGAGCGCTTGACCGTCCCGTGCGCGTTGTATACATTAAAAATCTATCGGAACGTAGTACCCACGAGGATTGGCACAACCACGAATCTGACTTACGGGAGAACCTACCATGAAGTCATCCTTCCTTCCATCACTCCGGCGATGTTTAGTTCTGGTCCTGTTTCTGACGGCAACCTCGTTCGCGGTGGACGAGGCGAGGAAGGAGTCCGCTCCGTATCCTTGGAAAGCCGGCGTCGCTTCCGTCCGCATCACGCCGGAAGAGCCGATATGGATGGCCGGGTATGCCTCTCGTGACAAGCCGTCCGAGGGGGTCAGGCAGGACCTGTACGCCAAGGCCCTGGCAATCGAGGATGGCGAAGGGGGAAAGCTCGTGATCCTCGCGCTCGATCTGATCAGCATGCCCGACGATCTGCACGAGGTTCTCTCCAAGAAGCTTCGGGAAGAATACGACATTCCCCGCGAGAGGTTGCTGATCAATGCCTCTCATACGCACAGCGGCCCGGAAATCCGTGTCTCGAAGGCGAGGCACTACGAGGTGGACGAAGAAAGAATCGAGACCTGCGTTCGTTATTACGAAAAGCTCAGAGATGAACTGCTGCCGAATATCCTCGATGAAGCGCTGGCGCATGGAAAGCCGGCCAGCCTGGCCTATTCCTACGCCCGATGCGGTTTCGCCATGAACCGCCGCACCCCCACGGAACGAGGTTACATCAACCATCCTTACCCGGACGGTCCGGTCGATCATGATGTTCCCGTTCTCAAGATAACCTCCGAGGACGGCAAGCTCGTGGCCGTGCTGTTCGGGTACGCCTGCCATAATACCACGCTGGGGTTCTATGAAATCTGCGGAGATTACGCGGGCTATGCGCAGGCTTATATCGAGGAGGCGCATCCCGAAGCGAAGGCGTTGTTCATCACCGGTTGCGGGGGCGATCAAAACCCCTACCCACGAAGGACGTGGGCCCTGGCGGAACAACACGGCCGGGCGCTGGCCAACGCGGTCGAGACGGCGCTGCAAACCAATTTCAAGCCGGTTTCGGGCCCAATCCGCGCATCACTCGTGGACGTGGAACTGGAGTTCGCGGGTGCTCCCTCGAAGGAAAAACTCGAAAAGGACGCCCAATCGTCGGACAAGTACACGCGGAATCACGCGCAAGCACTGTTGACTGAGATCGAAGAAAAAGGCGCTATCGACCTGACGCTCGATACGGTAGTTCAGGCAGTCGCGTTCGGGGACTCACTTCTGCTGTTGGCGCTTCCCGGTGAAACGGTGATAGACTATGCACTGCGGTTCAAGGAGGAATTCACCGGAATGCCGGTCTGGGTGGCCGGATACAGCAACAACATGTTCGGCTACCTGCCATCGTTGCGGGTTCTGAAGGAGGGCGGGTACGAGGCGGGCGGGGCATTCCGTTACGGTAGTAATAAGCCGGGAGCCTTCGCCGAGAACGTCGAGGATCGGATCGTCGAGGGAGTCCATGAGGCGGTGAAGGCCGTAACGCGGTAAGTGCCGGCCCATCGCGTCCGCGCGCGTGGGGCCCTCCGATGCCTCCCGCCGTTCGCGGCGTGCGCGTTCCAGGGGATGTTCGTTCGACGAAGCCGTCTTACGGCGGCACTACAGGCGGAGCACTTGTCTGCTATAATGCAGGTACTCTCCCATTTTAGTCCTACCTACATGAAGGAGTCGTCCAATGAGAATCCTGTCTAGTTGTTTGCTGGTCGTCAGTCTTGTTGCCACACCCCCTTTCCTGGAGGGCTCTAAAGCCTCCGCCGACACCTGGAAAGCGGGCCTCGCTCGCGTCGATATTACGCCGACCGAGAGCATGTGGATGGCCGGATACGCGGGTCGGAACAGGCCTTCCGAGGGAACCCTGCATCCCCTATGGGTAAAGGTCGTCGCGCTCGAGGACGCTCAAGGGAATAAGGGCGTCATCGTGACGAGCGATATTCTGGGTTTCCCGCGAGGGCTCTCGGAGGCGATCTGGGCCGAACTCGAGGAGAAATACGATCTGGAGAAGGCCCAGGTAATGCTGACGGCCTCGCATACGCATACCGGACCCGTGCTGAGCGAGGGGCTCTTGGACATCTACCCGGTCGACGATGAGCAGATGAAGCGGATCGACGAGTACACCCAGGAGTTGAAGGGGAAGATCGTGGCCGTGGTGGGCGAGGCCCTGGCGGACATGCGGCCGGTGGTTCTTTCGGCCTCGGAAGGGTCGACCGACTTCGCCGCGAACCGCCGGAACAACAGCGAGGCTTCGGTGGTTCAACTGCGAGCCGAAGGGAAGGCGACCGTCGGCCCTTCGGACCACGCGGTCCCCGTCTTGGCCGTCAAGTCACCCGACGGCGGGCTTCTCGCCGTCGTCTTCGGCTACGCCTGCCATTGCACCACTCTGAGCGATTACGATTGGTCGGGCGACCACGCGGGCTTTGCGCAGATCGAACTGGAAAAGGCGATTCCAGGCTGCCAGGCGATGTTCTGGGCGGGCTGCGGGGCTGACCAGAACCCCATTCCGCGGCGGAGCGTCGAGCTGTGCGAGAAGTACGGCAAGATGATGTGTTCCGCCGTGCAGGAGGCGCTCGGCAAGGACATGCGGCCGGTCGAACCCAAGCTGCAAACGCGGTTCGAATTCATCGATATCCCGTTCGGAAACGAAGTCTCGCTCGAGGAGTGGAAGGCTCGCACGAACCAGGGAGGCTGGGTCGCCAGATGGGCCCGGCGGCACGCCGACGCGCTCGAAGCCGGCGAGACCTTGGCGACGTCATACTCGTATCCCATCCAGGTCTGGAAACTGGGAGAGAGCCAGCTTTGGGTCGTCCTCGGCGGCGAGGTCGTGGTCGATTACGCTCTCTCGTTCAAGAAGCTCTTCGGAGAGAACACTTGGGTCGCCGGCTATTCGAACGACTGCATGGCCTACATCCCATCGGATCGGATTCGACGCGAAGGAGGCTACGAAGCGGGCGCGTTCAACGTATACGGCCTGCCGACCGACTCCTGGTGCGAGGACATCGAAGAGCGGATCACCAAGACGACGGAAAAACTGATCCAATCGTTTGAATGAGCGACCACGGACGGAATAGCGAGACGTCCTTTCCCGAGACGTTCCTCGTCCGCCGCAAGGTCCACGCGCCGCGCGTCGCCGACATCCGCCGAGAGGTCGACGCGCGGCTGCGTTCGCTTTCGCTTCACGAGCGCGTTTTGCCGGGGCAGACGGCGGCGATCACCGCCGGCAGCCGGGGAATCGCGAATCTGGCCGAAATCCTCTCGGCGATCGCCGCCCATCTGAAATCCCTGGGCGCCGTCCCCTTCGTCGTTCCGGCGATGGGGAGCCACGGGGGCGCAACGGCCGAGGGCCAGCGGCGACTGCTGGAGTCGTACGGCGTTACCGAGTCGGCGATTGGATGTCCGATCCGGTCCTCGATGGAGACGGTCGTCGTGGGTCGAACCCGATTCGGCCTGCCGCTCCATTTCGACCGTCTGGCGCATGAGGCGGACCACGTCGTCGTGTGCAACCGCGTCAAACCCCACACGGCCCTGTCCGGCGAGATTCAAAGCGGGCTGCTCAAGATGCTTCTGATCGGCCTGGGAAAGTGCGCCGGGGCCGAATGGTACCACCGCGCGTTCATCGACCACGGATTCGACGAGCTCGTCGCCGAGGCGATTCCCCGGGTGTTCGCCTCCGGCAAGATTCTCGCCGGCGTCGGCATCGTCGAGAACGCGTGCGACGAAACGGCTCGGATCGAGGCGGTCCCGCCGGAAGAGATGATCGACCGCGAGAAGCGGCTCTTGAAGCTGGCCGTCCAGTGGATGCCCCGGCTCCCCTTTGACGACGCCCATTTGCTGCTCGTCGACAAAATCGGGAAGGAAATCAGCGGCAGCGGGATGGATACCAACGTCATCGGCCGCAAGTTCAACGACCACGCGGCGGTGAAAGGGGAATCGCCGCGGATTCGCCGCATCGCCGTCCGCGGGCTCAGCCCCCACGCCATGGGCAACGCCATCGGCATCGGCATGGCCGAATTCTGCCGCGCGCGGATTCTGCGCGGAATGGACGTTCATTCCACGCGGCTCAACTCGGTCGTCTCCAGCCACGTGACCGCCGGAATGCTCCCCCTCGACTACGAAACGGACCGCGAAATCCTCGCCGTCGCGCTTTCCACCATCGGCCTCACCCCGCCACAAGAGGCCCGCGTGATGTGGATTGAAGACACGGCCCATCCACTGGTCTGCGAGTGTTCCACGGCGTACCTGGCGGAAACGGCCGGACGCGAAGAGCTGGAAATACTCCGCGGACCGCGGCCGCTGCCGTGGGATGCGGAAGGAAATTTGCCGGACGAGTACTGGTGCCGCTTGCCGTGAACGACCGCCGGCAAGCCGTCAGACATTCTCCGGCGGAGGCGCGGTCGCGCGCTATCGTGTTGACACTCGAAACCGTTCTTATACAATGACGGTTACGTCACGAAACGGAAAACCGCTTCGTCGGCTTACGAACCCGCCACGAATCCTCTCGCCAATAGAAGGAGTAAGTGATGAAACGAAAACTGACGCGCCGGCAAGTATTGAAGAACTCCGCTCTCGCCGGAATCGGGATTTGGACGCTTGGCCAAGGAGTCCCCGCGAAAGGGTTTTCTCCGAATGAGAAGCTGAATCTCGCTTCGATCGGTATCGGCGGACGCGGGAAGGCCAATACCTACGCGATGGGCCGGCTGGAGAACATGGTTGCCTTGTGTGACGTCGACGACGCGCGAGCCGGGAAGGCATACGAGGATTTCCCCAAGGCGAAGCAGTTCAAGGATTTCCGCGTGCTTCTGGAGGACATGGACGAGCGGATCGACGCCGTCATCATTAGCACGCCGGACCACACGCATGTTCATCCGGCCGTCATGGCGATGGAGCGGAACAAACACTGCTACCTCGAGAAGCCGATGGGGCACTCTGTTTGGGAGTGCCGGCGGATTACGGATTTGGCTCGGGAGAAGGGCCTGGCCACCCAACTCGGTGCACAGCGGCACGCGATGGCGAACATGCACCGCGTCGTCGAGTTGATCAAAAGCGGCGCCGTCGGCACGGTTAAGGAGTGCCATGCCTGGGTCGGTGGCGACCGGGGCATGCCCCCCTTGGCGACGAAGTTTCCACCGGTTCCCGACACGCTCGACTGGGATCTGTGGCTCGGCCCCGCCCGGGACCGTCGCTATTCGCCGGAGTACGTTCCCTACCATTGGCGGTTCTGGTGGGACTTCGGCACCGGTGAGACTGGTAACTGGGGATGCCACGTTCTCGACATCCCCTTCTGGGCGCTCGATCTGAAGAACCCGACGAGGATCGAAGCGACCGGTCCCGAGGTCGATTCCGAGCGGACGCCCCGGTCGATGCGTGTCCGGTACGAATTCCCGAGCGAAGACGTCGTCCTCCACTGGTATCACTCGAAGGACGGTCCGCCCGTCTTGAAGGAGAACGGCCTTCCGCATTACGGGACCGGCGTCGTCTTCGTCGGCGAAGAAGGAATGCTGCTTACCGGTTTCGACAAGCACGCGCTATTTCCGAAGGAGAAGTTCGCCGACTTCGAATACCCCGAGCAGACCATTCCCGATTCTCCCGGTTTCTACCAGGAATGGCTCGACGGCTGCAAGGGGGGCGAAAAGCCGACCTGCCATTTCGACTACAGTGGTCCCTTGGCCGAGACCGTTTTGCTCGGCAATGTCGCCTACCGCGCCGGCGAAACGCTCGAATGGGACGCCGCCGCCTGCAAGGTAACGAACACCGCCGCGGCCGACGCGCTGATCCGGCCGGAATATCGCGAAGGGTGGGAACTGAGCTGATCGAACTCATATATGGCCGATCGCGGTCGTTTGCTTATAGGCGAATCACGGTCGGCGCATCATCCAATTTCGACCCCGTTCTTGATATAAGCTTATCCCGGCGTCCTGATCGTGGCTTTCATTGTGATCGCGAAGGCGGATGAATCCCACTGGCGTCGGCGAGACGAAAAGAACCTAGAAAAAACACTGGAATTCACGTGCCGGAGTTCGATTTGATGACATTGCCGTCCCGCTTGTTCAAGACGTACCTCCTTTTTCTGCTCGTTTCCTCGCCCGTCCTTGCCTCCGCCGAGGTCGTCCGTCTGGAAATCACCGAGCGATGCCCGTTCGCCGGGGGAAAGACCTTCGGTGACGTCGGCGCGTATGAAGTCATCCGGGGGAAACTCCACTACGAGACCGATCCGAACGCTCCGGAAAATGACCGGGTGACGGACCTGAAGCTGGCGCCGCGGAACGAGCGGGGGATGGTGGAGAGTACCGGGGACTTCGTGCTCGTCAAGCCGGTGGACCCCGCGAAAGGGAGCGGGCGGCTCCTCTACGGCGTGAACAACCGAGGGAATCTGCTGGCCCTTTGGACCTTTAACGAAGGGGAGCGGACGAACGACCCGAAAACGGCCGCCCACGCGGGCAACGGGTTCTTGATGGAGAGGGGGTATTCCGTCCTGTTCTCGGGATGGAACGGGGATCCGGTGCAGGACGGCAAGCGGTGCCTGATCGATCTGCCCCTCGCCATGGAGGACGGCGAACCGATCGTCGCAAAGGCCTGTGCGGAATTCCTCCTCGACGAGCCGGCGCCGTCGGCCGTCTTCTGTGGAAGCCCCTGGAGCACGTCGCGGTGCTACCCGGTGGCCGATCTTCTCGATTCGGCCGCGACGCTCTTCGTGCAGCGGACTCGCTTGGAGGAACCGCGGTTGATCCCGCGCGAGGCGTGGGCGTTCGCGCGGGTCGAAGACGGCCAAGTCGTTCCCGATCCCACGCATGTGACGCTGGAGCGGGGATTCAAGCCGGGATGGGTGTATGATCTTGTCTACCAGGCGAGAGGGCCCCGGGTGACCGGGTTGGGGCTGACCGCGATCCGGGATTGCGTTTCCTTCTTCCGGTTCGCGGAGGTGGACGAAACGGGGACGGCGAATCCGCTGGCCGGCGCCGTCAAGCACGCGACGATCTTCGGAATCTCGCAGTCCGGCCGCGTCATCAACCACTTGTTCCATGAAGGATGGAATACCGACGTCGAAGGGCGGATGCTCTTTAACGGGGCGCTCGTCCACGTCGCCGCCGCGGGACGCGGGAACTTCAATCAGCGGTTCCGGATGACGACCTGGTTCGGAACCCATCACAAGGACTACCTGGCCGGGTCCGACGCGTTCCCCTTCCACTGGGCACCTCAAACGGACCCGCGCACCGGTGAATCGGCGGATGCCCTGAGGCTGCTCCGCGAGCGGGGCCATATTCCCAAAGTCATGAACGTCGTAACGTCGACCGAGTACTGGAACCGCGCCGCCTCGTTGATGCACACGGACGTCGAGGGGACGCGGGACGTCGTGCCGGATCCCAATGTCCGTATCTACTTCGTCGCCGGGGCCCACCACCTCGGCGCTGGCCCGACCGAAAAGGGAATCTGCCGGTATCCGCGCAATCCGCTCAACGACCGGCCCTACGTTCTTCGGGCGCTGCTCGTCGCCCTGGAGGAATGGGTGGAAGAAGGGAAGGAACCGCCCAGGAGCCGTCATCCGCGGATCGACGATGGAACGCTTCTCGGTATCGACGCCTTCCGGACGCAATTCCCGCGATGCGTCACGATTCCCGAGATTCCGGCATCGTACTACCGGCCTTGCCGACTCGATTTCGGTCCAAGGTGGCGGTCCGAGGGGATCGCCGACATCCTCCCGCCGAAGCGCGGAGCCGAATACAACACGCTCGTGCCGGCCGTCGACGACGACGGGAACGAAGTCGCCGGGATCCGCCTGCCGGACGTCGCGGTGCCGGTCGGCACCTACACCGGGTGGAATCTCCGAGCACCGGAATACGGCAGTCCCGACATGCTCGCCGGGCTGTTCGGATCGTACGTCGAATTCGCGCGGACGAAAAAGGACCGCGCCGCCACGAACGATCCGCGGCCGTCGATACGAGAGCGGTATCCGACTAAGGAGGCCTATCTGGCGCAAATCCGCCGGGCGGCCGAGGAATTGGCGGCCCAACGGCTGCTGTTGCCGCGGGACGTCGACCGGATCGTCGCGGAGTCCGCGACGCGGGATTTCTGGAGCTTGACCGAGTGAGGCGTGCGGTACTCCATTCCAGAAGAAGAGTATCCTGCATGCCTTGCGCACCTTGGCGATCTTGCGTACGAAGAGGTGGAGGGAGCGAAAACCCGGACGCCACGCGGCCGTTTGCCTTCGCGGGAAGGGGTTTATTGGTTTCGTGTGCGCGTGTGCCGCCGTCTTTCTCCTCGGCGGTTTCAACGTTCCGGCTCGCGGCGCCGAAAGCCGGTCAAGTAGAATGTCGCGCTGAGCAACAGCCACGCCGCGCATGGCTCGGGGACGGCGGCGGCATCTTCCTTCGTCACGTGGTGCCAGACCGCCGGTCCCGTCTGATTCCACCGCCGGCGGACTACGTCGAGATCATCGGTATTCACCAGTCCGTCGCCGGTAAGATCGGGGTTCAGATTCGCGCGGCTCTCGGGCACGACGCCCCAGCATTCTCGTAGCAGGTCCAGGTCTTCACCGCTGACCAGTTGATCCGCGTTCACGTCTCCTTCGATCCAGAAGCCCGTGATCTGGTCGAGATAGGCCGGAACGAAGCTGTCTCCGGAGATGGAACCATCGACGGGATTCGATCCATAGTTGTAATAATGAATTCCCGCCAAGGCGAGTTCGCCATTCGATACGACGAAACTCGGTCCACCCGAGTCACCCGTCATCAAATAGGCTTCGTCCGGTCCTTGACCGGTATCGTTCGTGTCGTACCGAAACTCCATCACATACGTGACGCACCGGTTGTCGAAATTGCGGTTGTCCAGCGAACATGTTCTGAAGATGTTATTCTTGCCGACGCGATCCGCCAGACCGTACACGAAAAGCTCCGCGTCGTGATAATCGAAGGCATTCTCCGCACGAATGGGATACCACGCGATGCCGTCCTCGGGGGCAATCGCTTCGGTCCCGTCCGGAGGCACGACGAGACGTCCGACCTTCAAATCCGAGGGAAAGCCGTTCCACTGCATCGGTACCGAGAAATCGTCAATAACATACTCGTGCAAGAATTCGGACGATTTCACGTTGCCTTGATAGAACTTCGCCTTGGTTCCGGGTCTGGGAAACCGATGCGCCGCCGAAACGAAGTACGTCGGAGAAATCATGGTAACCCAGCGATTGTCGGACGTGCGGCCGACCCCGGAGAAATCAAGCCCTTCTCCAACGAACGCGGTCTTCGCGTCGGTAGAGAACCGGTCGTGTCGCACCGGGTCGTAGCCCTGAATGGCCAGGGCGCCAAAACCGATTCCCGGCACCGTCAACGCAAGTAATACCACACCACACGGACGCACCCAAACCAGCCTAGAATATTGCATCGTCTCTATTGCACATTCAAAGAAGCGTGAAAAGGTCGAATAGACCGATAATATACTATATGACGGCGATGGCGGTCAAGCATATTTACCTCCCTAAATCGGGTGGAAAATCTGCGCCTTCCTGGGGACGTGAAGCTACTCCGTCGAGAGAATAGGCCCCGGCACGGCAGGGAGATACGAAACATCCCTCCCCAGGCAACGTGAGTCAAAGAAAGAAGAATTCTCAGTATTCGAGAAATTCCTCGGCCGCCTCTCGCATCGCGTCCCGGTTGGGTTCCTGCCCCGTCCAAAGGCGATAGTTCACCGATTCTTGCGAAACAAGCAGGCTCAGGCCGTCCACGACGGCCAGGCCATGCTCTTTCGCCCTTGTCACCAACCATGTGGGGTCCGGGCGGAGGGTGACATCGACGACAAGGCTGTTCTTGGAAAGCTGAGCAAGATCGAGCGGAATCG
>CAZFQG010000097.1:0-22969 GCA_964520785.1 uncultured Planctomycetaceae bacterium
CGTTGCATTGCCTCGATTTCGGGACCGGAGAACCTGTTTGGAGGCGAACGGTGGCCGGGCGGATCGATTCGCCACCGACGGTCGAAGGCAACCGCGTCCTCTTCGGCTCGCGAGACGGATTCCTTTACTGCCTGCGCGCCGGCGACGGCGCCCTGGCGTGGCGATTCCGCGCGGCGCCGGAGGACCGGCAGGTCGTGTCGTACGACCGGCTCGAATCGGCCTGGCCGGTGCATGGCAGCGTCCTGGTGATGAATGGGCTGGTGTATTGCACGGCGGGCCGCTCCAGTTTCATCGACGGCGGCATCCACGTTTATGCTTTGAATCCGGCCACCGGCGAATCCGTACATAATGCCACGCTGCAAGGTCCCGAACCGAACATCGAAGAGCCGAGCTTCGCTTTTCACGAGGAGGGGCATCGCGCCGACCTGCTTACCACCGACGGCCGATACCTCTACATGGGCCGGACCGTGATGGACGCGGAACTGGCGGTCGTCGAGCCGGAACGGATTCCAATGATCGGAGCGCAACGCGGTGACCGGCTCGAGTATCGCAGGATGCCGGGCATGAGGCTCGTGGCCACCGGCGGGTTTCTCAACCGCACCTTCTGGAACCGTACGTGGTGGATGCACTCGCGTGTCTGGCCCGGCTACCTGTATGCGCAACAGGCGCCGAAAAGCGGCCAGCTCCTCGTATTCGATGACACCACTACGTATGCCGTGAAGCACTATACCACCCGGAATCGGCACAGTCCGATGCTGTTTCCCGGTGACGGTTATCTGCTTTTTGCCGACGCGAACGAGAATGAGCCGCTTCTCTACCGCGGCGAGGGCGAACCGAAGCCCATTGAATGGGAGCCGGAAGTGCCGGCGGAAACGCGATGGACGATCTTCCAAAACGCCGGGGTCGATAAAGGGCCCGGTTTTACCCGGTCGAAACCGGCTTTGTGGACTGCCTGGGTCGACGTGCGGGTCGAGGCCATGGTCCTTGCCGGTGATGCGCTTTACGTCGCCGGTCCGCCGGACGTGGTGCCGGAAGATGACCCGCTGGCCGCCTTGGAAGGACGCAAAGGCGCGGTCTTGCGGGGCGTGTCCACGAAGGATGGCCGGCGAATCGCCGATTATCAACTGGAGGCCAAGCCCGCGTTCGACGGCCTGATCGCGGCCGAGGGCAAGCTGCTGATCGCCCTTGATGACGGCCGGGTGGTATGTATGGGCAAGCCGGAAGGGGGAGATTCTTCGATCCGGCCGGCGGATTGACGAGCCGGCGGATACCCGAACGCGGAGGAAAGGCCGGGTTTTCCCGTTCCCCGTTCGCGGTTAGAATGGATTTGATAACGGTATCCTTCGTTTTGCGGAGATCCAGGCAAATCCATGCGAAGCCTTTGCCCCCGCGTTTGGCATTTATTATCCAGCAACCGCTTGATCGGTATGGGATGTTGCTCGACGGCGATTCTGTGTCTCATCGTGCCGTCAACGGCGCAAAGCGCCGAGAATCTCGCTTCAAAGAACTCCTACGGCGGGTTCAACCCCGGGGCGGCGGAGATTGCCGTCTTTGACGCGCCACCCTCGACCGACGTGTTGGTCCGGCGCTTCGGCCCCTCCTGCGCCGCCGGCGAGACCCACCTCCCGCCGTACCTGCGAGGTCTCGGTATCGACCGGCCCGATCCGGAGAAACTGGGGGCGCTTATCGAAAGGCTGAAAGAACTGCACGGCACCGCGTACGCTGGGGCGGAGGACCACCTGGCGGCACTGGCAAAGATCGCCCCGGCCGACGTCGAGTCGCTCGCGGCGCTCCAGCGAAAGGTGTTGCTCCACGACGTCGACAAGCTCCTCACCGTCAAACGCCACGAAATCAATGCCTCGCACGTCTACACGTATCATTACGAGGGCCAGCAAAACGGCGGCGGAATCTACCTCATCGATCCGCACCACCCCGACGCCGAGCCGGTCGAACTGGTCGCCTCGCCTGACGGGCAGATTCTCGACTGCGATCTGTCTTACGACGCGACGCGGGTCCTCTTCAGCATGCGTCAGGGGTCCGCTCCCGGCTATCACATCTACGTGATCAACATCGACGGAACCGGACTCAAGCAACTCACCGACGGCCCCTGGCACGACTACAACGCCTGCTGGCTCCCGGACGGCGGAATCGCCTTTCTCTCCAGTCGCGAGCCGCAGTTCGCCTACTGCTGGCACGCCCCGGTCGGCATTCTGCACCGCATGGAGGCGGACGGCTCGAACGTCGTGAAGCTCTCCGCGAATTACCTCAACGACTTCACGCCGTATGTCCTCGACGACGGGCGGATCATCTACAGCCGGTGGGAATACGTCGACCGCCCCGCCATTCCGATCCAAAGCCTGTGGACCGTCTCCCCGGACGGCACCGGGCTTTCCGGCTATTTCGGCAACCGGGTTCTCTCGCCGGGGACGTTTATGGACGCGCGGTCCGTGCCGGGAACGCTGTCCATCCTCTGCACGATGACCGGCCACAACGGGCCGACGCGCGGGGCCATTGGGCTGGTCACTCGGACGGAAGGGGTCAACGACCAGGACGCCATCGTCAACCTCACGCCGGACACGCCGCTGCAAAACGTCGATCAGGGCAACGGCAATACGGACGGCACGAAGCCGTACAGTTGCCCCGTGCCGCTCGACGGGGAACGGTTCCTCGTTTCGGCCCGGGGTCCCGTTTTGATCCGAACCGTCGACGGCACATGCAAGTCGACCGCCCTGCCGGCGCCGAAAGACGGCATGCAGTACTTATGCACGCAGCCGGTGCGAGTGCGGTTGCGCCCGCCGGTGGTTTCGGGACTGCACCGCAATAAGAAACCGGCCAAGGACGCGGTCGTTTTCGTGCAGGACGTCTACAACGGCCTGGAACCGACCGTCCGGCGGGGCGAAGTCACCCACCTCCGCGTCGTCCAGGAAATGAGCAAGCCGCTGCGGATCGACCCGAGCCTCAGGGCGTTCGGTTTCCAGTTCCCGGTCATTTCGTGTGGGGCGACGTACGCGGCGAAAAACGTCCTTGGCGAGATTCCCGTCGACGCCGACGGGAGTGCCTGCTTCACGGTGCCTTCCGGCGTGCCGGTCTATTTCATGGCCCTGGACGCCGAAGGCCGGGCCGTGCAGCGGATGCGGAGCTTCACTCACTTCATGCCGGGTGAGGTCCAGGGCTGCGTCGGCTGCCACGAGCACCGCACGTCCGTCGCCCGGGCACCGTCGCACATTCCGAGTTCGCTAGAGCCGCTCCCCCTCGCCACTCCGGAATGGGGCCGCGGCGGATTCTCCTACGCCCGCGTCGTGCAGCCGATCTGGGACAAGCACTGCGTGGAGTGCCACAACCCTCTCGACACGCCCTGCGGCCTCGACCTGACCGGCGACAAGACCGACTTCTTCAGCGTCTCGTACGATATGCTCGCGCGCGAGAACCAGGGCCGCGAGGGGAGCCCCTATGTCAATTGGATACCGACCTACAACGGCCAGGAATGGAATATTCTGGAGGTCATGCCGAAACGGTGGGGCAGCCACCGCAGCCGCCTCGCCGAAGTCATCGCCACGAATCACGCCTGCACCGAAGAGGCCAAGCAGAAATTCACCCTCAAACCGGATGAACGCCGCCGCGTCTATGCCTGGATCGACCTGAACGTCCCCTACTACGGCACGAGCGAAACGGCCTACCCCGACCGGATCGGCTGCCGCCACCTCTACCCGGCCGACCTGGACGCCGTCCTCGCCGACGTCGGCAGTCGTCGCTGCGCAAGTTGCCATCAACCGACCACCCCTGGCCGCCATGGGCCGGAACAACAACAAGCCGGAATCGGGGGCCTCGTCCCGGCGGCGGTTCCCCGGCATGTGTGGACGCGGATTACGCGACCGGAACTTAACGCATTCCTCCTCGCTCCGCTGGCGAAATCCGCCGGCGGGACGCAGAAGTGTGGTGAGGCGGTTTTCGCGGACACCGACGATCCGGATTACCGAAAGATATTGGCGGCGTTTAAGGAGGTGACGGCGCGGTTGCAGGAAACGCCCCGGGTGGACATGGAGGGTGGCAAGCCGTGCGAGAGCGTGGATCGGTGTTGCGAGTAGGTCACGGCACGTGCGTGCCTGACAACGCCGGACGCACCACTTGCGCCCCAACCGCCGGTGGAAATTCCCACCGCATTCCGCAACGCTGCCAATGGGAGGCAATGGTCCGGACCGGGCGATTGGGTTACACGGGGTCGGGGTGGGCTGTGTTGCGTCTCCTCCGTCACCCCGACGAGCCGCTCCGCGCCACCACCGAGTCCATCCAATGGGCCCCAGCCACAGTCCTCCCGTTCCTCGGATTTGCCTGAGGACGACTTTGCAGTTCTCCCTTGTTATCTCCCCGATACCTTGCGGTCCAGCGGCTGAAAAGATAGAATGGAATTCAACCAAGATGGCTCGGCCCTCCTGGAAAGCCGCGCCGGCGGTCGGCCGCTTTCAAGTCCAAGCAAGACCCGTGATATGAATCCCAATTCCGTCTTTGATCTTAGCCCCTCTTTGATCTTAGCCCCGCGGAGAAGCTTCAACTGGTAGAGGATTTCTGGGATGACCTGGCGGCAACGCCGGCCGACATTCCCGTCCCTGATTGGCACAAAGAGGAATTGGCTCGGCGCAAAGCCAACTTGAAGAACAACCCGGATTCACTGGTTTCCCAGGAAGAAGTGAAGGCACGCATTCGAATCCGACATGACCGCTAGGCTTGTTCCGGTGCCGGAAGCCCGCCAAGACATGTTCGAGGCTTTCAATTTCCCATCAACCCAGTTTGCCCAGGTTCTTGGGGTTTTCAACAAGCCAGGATGTACCTGTGATCACTGGGACCCCTCTTGTGAGCTAGAGCCTTTATTTCGAGGTGGCGGTTCGGCAGGGTCGGATTTGTGAAGCAACACGCGACGTGGCTTGTCACAAGCCCCGAGACGCGTGTCGTCCTCGAACGGACCGACGGCAAGGTCTGTTGCGTCTGCGATACCGGCCTCTCCTTGGATATACGGTTCATCGGTGCGGTTTATCGGGGAGATTGGGCGGAAATCGGTATGCAGGAATTCAGCGCGCCGCCGCCGTGGGCGGTGAGAATCCATTCAAGAATCCTCCGGACGACTAGGGCATGCACGTGACCACCTCCGCCAACTCACAGGGAATGTCCGGGGGGTGTCGGCTGTGATCGCGGCGGCGGACGGAGGTCGGGGGGGCGTGCGGGGCGGTTTTCTTTCCCCCGATTGACGAATCGGAGCCGACTCTGGATAATGCCGACAAACTCGAGCCCCACAAACCCGCCTAAGAAGAGGATTGGTAAAATGAGTCGATTTTGGATGATTGCGGTGTTTGCACTGAGTTTACATTCCAGCGGATCGTCTTGGGCCGATACCGAGGTCCCGGAATGGGAAAATCTGGACGTCCTTCAGATCAACCGGCTCGCCCCAAGGGCCACTTTCGTGCCGTACAGTTCGATCGAGGCGGCCCTAGAGGGGGATGTCTCGGCCTGCGAGAACATTCAGTCGCTGAACGGAAAATGGGAGTTCCACTGGTCGCCCGACCCTCAATCGCGCCCGGTAGATTTTTACCGGCCCGATTTCGAGACGACCGACTGGCACCGGATTACCGTCCCAGGCAACTGGCAGACCCAGGGGTTCGGGACGCCGCTTTACGTGAATATCACCTATCCCTTCAAGATGGACCCGCCCAAGGTCATGGGGGAGCCGCCGGAGGAGTATACCAGTTTCAGGGAGCGAAATCCGGTCGGATCGTACCGTCGGTTCTTCACCGTGCCGGAAGGCTGGAAGAACAAGGAGATATTTCTCCATTTCGCCGGGGTTGATTCGGCTTTTTACGTCTGGATCAACGGCCGGAAAGTGGGATACTCGGAGGGAAGCCGCACGCCGGCGGAGTTCAACGTCACGGAGTATCTGATGGACGACGAGAATCTTCTGGCCGTCGAAGTCTACCGCTACAGTGCCGGCAGTTATCTCGAGGACCAGGACTTTTGGCGGCTAAGCGGCATTTTTCGCGATGTCTATCTCTGGGCGAGCCCCAGGGTCGGCATCCGTGATTTCGAGGTAAAAACGCTCTTCGAGGAAGACGACTTCTCGAAGTCCAACCTCCGCGTGATGGTGAGTATCCATAATTGGCGCGACAAAACGGTCCCCTCGCCGACCGTCGAAATGACCCTTCTCGACGCCGACGGCAATGAGGTATTTTCGCCGGTATCCGGCCGGATGAACAAGAAGATTCCACCGGGGGCCGACCTGGAATTCGGCGTCGCCGCCATCGTCGAAAACCCGCGACTCTGGTCGTCGGAGACGCCCCATCTCTACCGCATGCTCCTTTCACTCAAAGACACCGACGGAAAACTCCTCGAGGTAATTCCCTGGAACGTCGGCTTCCGCAAGGTCGAGATCAAGGACGGCGTGTTTCTGGTCAACGGCAAGCGGATATTGATGAAAGGCGTCAACCGGCACGAGCACGACCCCGAGACGGGCCACACCGTCTCGACCGAGTCGATGCTCCAGGACATCCGCCTGATGAAGCAGAACAACGTCAATTTCGTGCGGACTGCGCATTATCCGAACGTCCCCGAATGGTACGACCTGTGCGACGAATATGGCCTGTACGTCATCGACGAGGCGAACATCGAATCGCACGGAATGGGTTACAACCCCCGGACGACGCTCGGTAACAATCCGGCGTGGGCGAAGGCGCACCTGGACCGCATCGAGCGGGTCGTCGAGCGAGACAAGAACCACCCGTCGGTCGTCATGTGGTCGATGGGGAACGAGGCGGGGGATGGCTGCAATTTCCAGGACTGCTACCAGTGGATTCACCACCGGGACCCGAGCCGTCCGGTTCATTACGAGCGGACGCGGACGAACTGCGACGTGTTGAGCGAGATGTATACTCCGCCGGCGGATGTCGCCAAGTATGCGGATGGCCATCAGAAAAAACCGTTCATGCTGTGCGAATACGCCCATGCGATGGGCAACAGCGTCGGCAACCTGAAGGAATACTGGGACGTCTTCCGCTCCTCGCCGCACATCATCGGCGGCTGCATCTGGGACTGGGTCGACCAGGGGCTCTGGAAGACCGACCCGGAGACCGGAAAACGGTTTTTCGCCTTCGGAGGTGATTTTGGCGACGTCCCCAACGACGAGAACTTCTGCATGAACGGTTTGATTCAAGCCGACCGCCGCCCCAACCCGCACTTGCAGGAGGTCCGCAAGCAGTACCAGAATATCTGGGTGAGGCCGGTGGACCTCCCGGCGAAAACCTTCGAGGTCTACAACGAGAACGCCTTCATTAATCTCGACGAATACATCGGCAAGTGGCAACTGGCGGCGGACGGGAAGCCGGTCGAGGAGGGGACCCTCGGTAGGCTGGACGTCGCGGCGGGCGATAAGAAACTGGTCGAAATTCCCTTCACGCTTCCGGCGGACGCGGAAGGGTCCCCGACGGAATACGTGCTGAGCGTCTCCTTCGAGCTGCCGGAGGACGAGCCGTGGGCCGAGGCGGGCCACCGGGTGGCGTTCGATCAGTTCGTTCTGGCGCCGTTCAAAATCGCTTCGGTGGCTGGGAACGCGGAAGACTCGACCGACCTGATCCTCGGCGAAGAAGGGGACGATTGGGTCGCGGAAGGGGATGGGTTCTCCGCGAGGGTCTCCAAAACGACCGGCGCGCTTTCATCTTGGAAGGTAGGCGGTGCCCAATTGCTGGCCGGACCGCTCGAGCCGAGCTACTGGAAGACGATGAACGACAACCAGATGCGAAACGGATTCGCCCAGCGTCTGGGGGCGTGGCGAAACGCGGCGGAAGAACGGCGGGTCGTTTCGGTCGACGCGGTACGGCGCGACGGCGCCGTCGAGATTACGGCCGAGTTCCGTATTCCCGTCGGGGAAACCGCTTGCAACGTCACATACCGTTTCCTCGACGGCGGCCGGATCGAGGTATTCCAGACACTCACGCCGAAGGGGGATGATTTGCCGCTGATCCCGCGCGTCGGCATGGACATGGCGATTCCGGCGTCCTACCACAACGTCTACTACTACGGGCTTTCCGGCGAGACCTACCCCGATCGCAAGACCGGCGGCGTGATCGGGTTGTACCGGGGAGACGTGTTCGGCTGGAACCACCCCTACAGCCGTTCCCAAGACGTCGGCAACCGCGCCGATACGCGGTGGATGGCATTCGTGGATGATAACGACCAGGGGTTCCAGATCACCGCCCTCGACGGCAACCTCCTCTCCTTAAGCGCGTGGCCCTTCACCGTGGAGGACCTGGAAAACGCGAAACACCCGGTCGATTTGCCCCGGCGGGAGGAACTCTCCCTCCGCGTCGACCACAAGGTCCACGGCGTCGGCGGCGATGATTCCTGGGGGGCCAGAACCCACGAGCAGTACACGATCAAGCCGGAGGGCGAATACCGCTACGGGTTCTTAATGAACCCGCTCGTCAAGTAACGAACAGCCGGTCTGCGCCGCGGCGTCAAGTACGAAGGGAAGCAAGAGAGCTTCGCCGCGGCGAGACTGGTATCGAAATTCGGCGGGGCTTTCCATTGCCCCGTTCCTCTTGTCTTGTGGCGGATCTGCGGGGTGATTTCGACGCAAACGGCAAGCTCCGGAAGGATGGCTCAGAGGTACCACGCCGCCAGGTAACCGAAGACTCCGGCGGCAAGTAGGTAATAGCCGGTTGGAATCAGCGTTTTCCTGATCAAGGCCCCCTCTTTTCCCAGCAGGCCCACCGTCGCCGCGGCCGCCACGACGTTGTGTACGCAGATCATGTTGCCGGCGGCGCCGCCTACGGCCTGCAAGGCGACGATGAGAATGGGCGAGACGCCTATGCGTAACCCAACGTCGAATTGGAAGAACGAGAACGTCATATTGCTGATCGTATTACTCCCGGCGACGAACGCCCCCAGGGCGCCGATGACCGCCGCGAAGCCGGGCCACGCCGTCTTCACGAGGAGGGCCGCCTGTTCGGCCAGGACCTGCGGCATTCCATCGAGGCCGGATGCATTCACGTCCGAGTTGATGAATATCCGTACCATCGGGACGGCGAAGAGAATCGCCGTCGCCGCGCCGACCGTGGCCCGGGACGACTCCCCAACCGCCAGAAAGACGCCTCGCGACGGCATCCGATACAAGGGGATGCACAGTAGGGAGATCAGAACGAACACGGTGCCGGGGAGCTTCACGATATTCAAGTCGGTCTTGATGTTTGTCCCCATGATTGACGGGATGTTCCAAGCGGATGCGTTAACCCAGTCGCGGACCGCCGGTTCCAGGCGGGTGACGGCCAAGAGTACGCCCACCAAGAGATAGGGCGACCAGGCCGCCACCATCGAAATCGGCCGTACCGGCTCCTCCTCGGCCGCGACCGGGAGTACCCCGAGCCACTGCTCATCCCATTCCGACGGCTCCGGAAAATCCCACGTTCCGGCGGGCTGAAATAGACCCCACTTCGCCGCCGTGACGGTTAAGGCCAAGGCGACCAAGCCGCCGATCAGGGTGGGAAACTCCGGCCCCGCGAACACTCCCAGCAGGACATAGGGAGCGGTGAACGCCAGTCCGGCGAAGAGCGCGAATCGCCAGGCCGCCAGACCTTCGCGCCAGGAGCGGTTGGTCCCGAAAAAACGGGTCATCAGGCATACGACGATCAGCGGAATGAACGTACCGATAATCCCATGCAGCACCGCCACGTCCGCCGAAATCATGTTCAGCAGCCCGGTATACGTTTCCGGCGGCCCTTCTTGAGCGATGAAGTCCATGACGGCGGCTTGCTCCTTCAGCCCGGTATTCACTCCGATGAGAATGGGCGTGCCGACGGCGCCGAAAGAGACCGGCGTACTCTGTATCGTCAAGGCGGCGACGACGGCCGCCATGGGGGGGAAACCCAGGATTACGAGCAACGGACCGGCGACCGCGGCGGGCGTGCCGAATCCGGCGGCGCCTTCGATGAACGCCCCGAACGTCCATGCCACGATGATTACCTGGATTCGCCGGTCGGGCGAAATGCCGCGGAACCCATCGCGGATCGTCCGTACCGCTCCGGAGTGCTTGAGCACGAACAGGAGCAAGAGCGCACCGAATACGATATAGAGCAACTGCGCGGCGATGATCAGCCCTTGGATCGTGGAGGCCAGCACGCGTTCGCCCGGTACCTCCCAGTAGAATAGGGCCGCAAGGGCCGTAAGAACCCACGCTAACGGCATCGTATACTTCGCGGGCCAGCGAAAAAAGACGAGGAGCCCAAATACGACCAGAAGAGGAAAAATGGCGATGATCGCGGACATCGGGACGGTCGTTCCTTTTGTTGTCGTGTTTGCGGACCCCTTGATCGGCCGGTCATGCGAACATGCGTTCGAAAAGGGCACGAGTTGTGCAGTATCCCTGATTGTGGTGACTGGAATGGATGGTGTCAACCCTGGCCGATAGCCCGTACGGTGCGTTCACTCCGGGAGCGGCACGTCGCGCCAACCCTCGGATCCCAGGCCGGCGTCACGCTCCGTGAATTCCCAAATAATGACCTTCTTATTATCGAGAATCTCCGGCGTCACGCTCAGACGCCGGCGGACCTCGGTCGCCGCGCCGCCGTCACTAACGAGGTAGTCCACCGGGGACTTCAAGGCATCGGCCAGCAACGAGGGGAATCCGGCGGAGCCGGGGAGAAGACGTTTCGTGCCGGATGGATCAGGTAGCGGGGGTCCGCCGCCAACGTCCGGCGATGGTGTCGTCTTAACCTCTCCCAGAGACGCCGGTTCGGGGTACTGATAGATCCGGCTGAAGCTGTCACCCAACAGGAGGAACCGGGCCTCCATCGGCGTGTCCAACAGGTGGCGGTTCATGTACACTCCCGGCTGGTCGCCCGGGGGCGGAACGAGCGGACCGCCGTGGAACGGGTCGAGGATTTGGGTGCAAACGGCGGTTCGCGGCGGATAGAACCCCGGCAGCCCCGGAATTCCGGTCATCTCGGCGATATCGCCGAAGCGGCGGACTTCGACCTGCCTCTTGGTATACTCATAGGGATGTTCAGGCACCCAACCCAAGTCGTGGAGCTTCCGAGCGACCGTCTCGGCCGCGACGGCCGCCCCCTGGGGGGTCCAATGCGTGTCGGTCGCCAGGTAGAGGGCCGAATTCTCCGAGGAGATCGACGTCTCGGCTCGCGCGTCGCGGAATGCCTTGAAAAGGTCGACCGTTTGAACGCCGGCCGCCTCGATTTCTTTAAGTAAGGCCTCCGTTGGCGACAAAACGGTTGTATGTTTCCCCTCTAACCGCCTGGTAAGCATCTCCGGATAGACGCTTGCCTTGGTGGGGACCGGCACGACCAGCAGTTCGAGCCCCCTTTCGCGAAGTTGATCGCGGAAACGGACGATCGCCTTCGCGACGGCGTCGCGCCGCGTTTCGCCGTTCGTAGGAACGACCCAGGTGGAATGCGGATTGCCCCGCTCCAGGCGGTCTTTCTCGTAGAGGTACGCAACTCCGGGGCGATAGAAGAGCCAGCCGGCGCGACCCCGGATCGCCTTGGGGCCGGTGTCGCCGGTCGCGAAAAAGAGGGCTTGCTGCATCTTGGGGCGAACCCACTTGTTTCCCCACCAGGCGTCTTCGAGCGATTGTTCGAACCCGCGGAGGTTCTCTACCGTCGGGGGTCGGCGGAACAGATCGGTCGCCTGAATGGGGACCCCGCGATACCACTCGACTGCGACTTGCCCCAACGGCACGACGACAAGGACGGCGAGGAAACCGCCGACCAGCAGCAGTCGGGAAATGTACGTCCGATCGAACATGTGGTTGCGGCTCCTAAAACTGGAAATACAAGAACGGGTTGAAGGCCTGTGTCGCCATGACGACCAGCGCCAGGACGAAGAGGGCCAGCAGCACGGCGGCGCGCAGGGGCGTGAGGTGCGTTCGCGACCAGTCGAACGCCTGCACCGGTTGATAGGTGAGGAAGAAGCACAGTCCCATGATGAAAAGATGACGCGCCGTATACAACTCCGCCGCCAACAGGGCGCTGGTGGGTCGACCGGGGGACAGGGCGAACATCGCCGCGAGGTAGTCTCCCGCCGCCGCGAGGTTCTCTGCCCGAAACAGCACCCAGGCGATTAACACGAACAGCATCGTAATCGTCACGCGGAGGAACCGGGGCAACCGGGAATAGAGGCTTTCCTTTCCCATTCGCCGTTCGGCGATTAGAAGTGCGCCATGCCAGGCGCCCCAGGCGACGAAGGTCCAGTTCGCCCCGTGCCAGAGGCCGCCGAAGAGCATGACGGTTGCCAGGTTGACGTAGGTCCTTCGCGGCCCCTTCCGGTTGCCCCCCAGGGGAATGTAGAGGTAATCGCGCAGGAACGTCGAGAGGGAAATGTGCCACCGCCGCCAGAAATCGGTAATACTATCCGCCAGGTAAGGGGCGTCGAAGTTCTTCGGGAATTCAAAACCGAGCATCCGCCCCAGCCCCACCGCCATGTCCGAATAGGCGGCGAAGTCGAAATAGATTTGAAACGCATAGGCGATGATGCCGAACCAGGCGTCTCGTGGTAAAGGGGACTCCGCGGCAAAAACGGCGTCCGCCACCTCCCCCATGGCGTTGGCCAGGAGTATCTTCTTCGCGAATCCGAGGATGAACAGGCTCACCCCTTCGGAGAATCGCGAAAGACGATGTTCGCGGTAGACCAATTGCTCGGCCACCGTATGGTAGCGGATGATCGGCCCCGCGATCAACTGTGGAAAGAGTGCGACGAAGCACGCGAAATCGACGAAGGACCGCGCCGGCCGCGCATCTCCTCGGTACAGGTCGACCGTATAGCTCATCGCCTGAAACGTGAAAAATGAGATGCCCACCGGCAACGTCACGCGAAGAATGGCGAAGAGGTCCATGCCTCGCAGCGCAAGCAAGGCATTGGCCGTTTCGGCAAAGAACATGAAGTACTTGAAAAACCCGAGCAGCGACAGATTCACCGCGATCGCGACGATTAGCGCCGTCCTCCGCCGCGCCGCCGTCGCGCCGGGGGCGGAGATCGCCTTCCCGCACAAGTAGTTGACGGCGGTCGAAAAGAGCATCAGGCCCATGAAAGATGGATTCCACCACCCATAAAAGGCGTAGCTCATCACCGTGAGCAATAAGTTCCGCCACCGGTACGGCAGATTGTAGTAGACGAATAGCAGCAGGGGAAGGAAGTAGTAGACGAAGATGTGCGAGGTGAAGACCATGGGCGAACGGGCGAAGAGACGTCACTCGGCGGCGGGGTTGGTCCAGATGGCGAAAAAACGGTTCACGCCCGGCGGGTAGCAGTAGTCGAGCACGCCGCTGGGCGCCAAATGGGTCAGTTCGAAATCGAGCGCCATCCGGTGAACATCCCCCTTGCGGATCGCGGCCACCTTTCCGCCCAGCGGCGAATTACCCCAGTCGGTATCCTGAATCTGATTCCTCGGCAACCGTGGCCGGTAGTGGCCGACGAATATCCGGTCTCCGGGTTCAACCGGGTGTTCTTCGGTCGGGTCCTGGCGGTGGACCCGCAAGACTTCGTACTCCACGACGTAAGTGTAGCGGTAGGCGCCCAAGTCGGGAAACTCCTCCGGGGAATCGACCAGTCTCGCCGTCACTTCCATTCGCCCTAATCGCGTGACGTGCTCATCCGCCCCGTCACCGCCGCGTCCATGCCGCGAGAGAATCCAGATCGCCCCCGCCAAACCGGCAAGGATCAGAATTCCTCGGAGGGCGCTGGGTCCCGGCGGATACTCGCGAGCGGAACCCGCGGAATCGTTCCCCGCCGGATGCACCGACTCGCTCACTGCGGCCTCCCGATTTCCGCGTACGTCCAATGGGGCTCCAACCCGCGCAAGGGGACGCCGCTGGGCAACTTCAGACTGAAGACGGGCCCTTCTTTCGAATCGGGATGGAGCAGCTTGAGCGTCTTCAGCGCCGGGGGGATGATGGGCGTATCCGCCAGGCGGACGACCCGCATTTCGCCAGCGACGATGGAGTCTTCCGGATCATCGGAAAAAAGGACGTACTTGTCGTCCGGCGACGTGCAGCCGTAATAGCAGTGCTTGTTCGCGTTCCCGTAGATCAGCTTGCGGACCTTTCCATCCACGCTCGCCCACATGAGCATGGTCAGTCCGTAGTCGTTGTATTGGCCGGGAAACAAGGCCGGGTTCCGATTCGAATAAATGACGCGGGTCGGATTCCCTTGAAACCAATCCGGCGTGCAATTGAGGGCCCGAGTGAGGAGGGTCGACTTCTCGGTTTCGACGTCGATGGCGATTACGTTCCATTTCCGGCCGGCGAGACTCGCGGGGCCGACCACGTGTTTTCCGTCCGGCGACCAGAGCATCTGCTGGAAGATGCCTTGGGAGTCGATCTCGCGGAGCAGCCGTTTGGTGGCCAGGTCGAAGAAACGTATCTTTCCTTCATTCTTGTAGAGACAGGCGATCCGTTCGTTGTCAGGGCCCCAGGATACCCATGGAAAATCACCTTCCTCGCCGTGAACCACCGGGTTCGAACCGTCCGCGTCCGCGATGACGAGCGCCCCGAGCGTCCCCCATTGGTTGTGGTTGACGGACGTCTCCTTCGTTGCCTTGCGGTAGAGTAGCCTTTTTCCATCCTTGGAAAAAACTCCACCCATCTCGTGATAATCGGGCGTATTCGTGATATTTCGCAAGTCCGACCCGTCAGGCCGCACTAGATATAGATCGAAGGGTCCGCGGTCCGCGTGTTCCTCGATCAACCGCCCCGCCTCGATCTCGGCTGGGTGGCCGGCGAAGACGATCCATCCGTTGCGGGCAAGTTCCCTCGCCAGCTCTTCCGTGGCGGGGTTCTCCGCGGCGAGTAGACCACTCCACGGCGCAATCATTACAAAACACGCCACCGCCCCGAAAGTCCGCAAACACATAACAGCATTCATCGATTTTGTTCCCTTCACATCAGTCAGCCGATCCGGATATTTACCAGCGGATCCATTGTCACGGATTCGCTTCGGCTTGTCAAATACGATTCCAGGGGACTTCTCTTGCTCATTTCAGCCGGTAGATCGCGTAATACTGATTTACGTAAAGGCGCTCCAAGTCGAGCGTTTCCCACCTCCGTGTGATCACGTAATCGGCACCATACTTCTCGCCCAACTCCTTCAGACGCTCGCTACCCAAATCCATCAAGCCGGGGTGCCACGCATACCAGGGGTCATCCAACCCGGTGCCGTAGATGTCGTCGAGCCGTTCCCGCCAGGCCACGATTGAATGGGCATCTTGCGGGAGGTCCTTCCAGGAGACCACCTCGGCACGGCCGGTATACCATTTGAACGTTTGGGAAAGCCGCGGCGTGAGGAAGCATGCGTCCGGAGGGATCTCTCCCGATTCGACGATCCATTCACACGCCTTTCGCCACGAGCCGTACCTTGGAACCCGAACGGCCCTGGGATACTGTGGAATTGCCCTCAGCCCCGCGAAGTAGCCGAAATGGAGCAGGCACAGGCCGAACACGATCCAAAAACAGGCCCTTGCCAATAGGGGTCGCCATGTCCTCATCCATAGGATCATTGCCGGAATTTCCAGTGCCAGACCGATTGGAACCGCGATGTCCGACAGGCGGAACCAATAATAGCGGAGCAATCCGGCCGCTAGCGCAGGATCGTGGGGTATCAGTAGACACAGGCCAAGCCCGATTCCGGCCAGGAGGAGTGAGGCGAAGACGAGCCGCGCCACGAGGCGACGACCCGGATCGGACGGCGTCACGGCGACGAGTATGCCCCAAAGGAGAGCCACCGAGGTGAAGCGGAAAACGTACCACGAGGGAAAGTAACACAGGTGGTGCGGCAGCCGCTCGAAAACGTAGATCATGTTCGCCCTCTTGACGATCTCGGGGTCGACGCCCCAGGTCAACCACAATGCCGAGTAGAGACTCGGAAACGCCAAGAGGAACCCGCCCAGAAGGCCCGGCCAGAGCGTCGAGAGCCTGGGGCGATCCTTAGCAGACAACAGCCAGACGATTCCCAGGGCGACCGCGGCCCAGCCGCCGACCAGAACGTGGAACAGCGACGCGGCCCCCAGGAACACCAATCCTCGGTTCCAACGACTCCGGACAACCGCCTCCAACCCCAGGAACAGGAACACGAACGCGAATCCCTTCGCCTCGACGCCGCCGATAATCCATTCGCCGGCCAGATGGCAGTGCTCCGTGAGCATGCCCAAAAGGGCCGCCGACGCGATCGACCACCCGGCCCTCGGCAGCACGGCCACGCTGAACCTCCGCCAACTCCATGCCAAAAGCCACCACGTCAGCAGGCGCCCCACCCACGCGAAGGCGAGGGGCGGTAATAACAACGAGAGCCATCCGAACGTCACATAGAAGACCCAGTGCGTGTCGTCCGATTCGAAGAAGAAATCGCCGGCGCCGTATTCGGGATTCCAGTAGTGGATCGCCTTTCCCAAGTAACACGGCTCATTCACGTCCGGAACCGGCCATGCCCCCTGAATCGCAAACAAGGCGAAGATCGCGGCGATTTCCAGGAACCAACGGGGAATGCCCAACACTCGGGATGGTGCGTCGTGGAGTTCATTGGGGGCGGTGGCGACACGAGACATGGAATGGAATGGAATCGGAGGGAAAACCACTTAGGGCGGAGGCTGGAGGAAGTATGCCGGACGCCAGCGGGGATGTCAACGTCTAAACTGGCAGTATGGATAATATGGGAAATATGAAGAGTCCTGTTGACGCCAGGTAATAGGTGCGCGGATTCCCCCCAGGAGACGTCGGTCCGAGCATCCACCCGATGTCGCTCGTGGTTTCGCCCTTGAGAATCGTTGCCGCTACCGCTGCCGATTGACGGTGTCACGATACATATCGAGTTCCGGGGTATCCGGTGTCGGTCGGTACGGTTCGTCGGTTCCGCGCATCTCGCGGAATTCGGCCTTGGCCGCTTTAAGGAGTTCGGGATCACCGTAGACGTCAACGGCGGCCAGAGCCATTGTCTTGGCCGCGTAGAGCATTCCTTGCTCCCCGACGGGAGATCCGGCACAGACAACCGCTTTCCACGTGTGCAGCGAGACGCTCGGCGGCATACAGAAGGCATTCACCCAGATCGTCGGGACCGCCATGCTGACGAATCCGACGTCGGAACCGCCGGGAATCTTGCCGCTGGAGCACGCTTTCGCGACCTGTTGATGCCGCGCTCCATCAAAGCTCGGACACAACGCCCGAAGAAGCTCGAGCGTCGCGGGCTGGTATTCGATCCGCGGCAATTCCTGCATGTTTGCCAGGGCCGCTTCGGAAAGCGTCCGATTGAGTCGGGTCCCGGCCGTTCCGGACTTGATCGCGTACTCGACGCGGGTTCCGGTCCCCATCGCCGCTCCCTCGGCCGCCTTCGCGATACGTGAAGAGATATCGTCGAGCGTCTTGGCGTCGTGATGCCTCACCCAATAGTAGACCTCGGCGTATTCCGGAACGATATTCGGCACCTCGCCACCGTCGGTGATGACGTAATGAATCCGCGCGCCGCTATCGACGTGCTCCCGCATCAGATTGACCATGTAATTCATCGCCTCGACGCCGTCGAGGGCGGAACGGCCGTGATGGGGGGCGACCGCGGCGTGCGCCGGTTCCCCGAAGAACTTGAATTTCGCCGTGTTGATCGAGATTGTTTGGTTCGTGTTGACGGAATTGTCCGAGGCGGGATGCCACGTGATTGCCGCGTCGACGTCGTCAAAAAGCCCGTCGAGCACGAGAAACCGTTTCCCGTTACCCCGTTCCTCGGCGGGACAACCGTAGAAGCGGACGGTTCCCGGCGTATTGGTTTTCTCCAGCCATTCCTTGGTCGCGACCGCGGCGGCGGCCGCTCCGACGCCCAGAAGGTTGTGTCCGCAACCGTGCCCCGGCGCCCCGGCGACGAGCGGTTTCTTTTCCGCAAAGACCGTCTGGGACATCCCCGGCAAGGCGTCGAATTCACCAAGAAACGCGAGGACCGGCGCACCCTCGCCCCACTCGGCGATGAAGGCCGTCGGTAGTCCGGCGACGCCGGCGCGAATGGCGAATCCCTCTTCTCGCAACAGGTTTTGCAGAGACTTGGAACTGTCGGTCTCCACGAAGGCGAGTTCCGCGAATTCCCAAATCCGACGCGAAAGGGCCGTGTACCGGTCCGCCTTCGCGTCGATGGAGGCGGCGACGGCGGCCTTTTCTTCACTGAGCGCCTCGGCGCAATATGCTTGGTCCGGCAACAACGCCGCGAAGATCGGAAGAAAGAACAGCGTTCTTACAAAATGGTTTTTCATGATCAACTCCGTGGGTCCTATTCGTTTCGATTTTCAATCGGGCTCTTCATGTCAGCGGTCGTCCCGCCAAGGCGCCGTTCGGCTTGCCCTTTTCCAGAGCGAAGCGGCCGTTGACCAGGACATACTCGATTCCCTCCGAATACCGCGCGGGATGCGAGAAATCGGCCCGGTCGATCAGCCGGTTTTCATCGAAGACGGTTATGTCGGCGAACCAGCCCGGCCGGAGGATGCCTCGGCCGGCGAGTTGGAATATCTCCGCCGTCTTCCCCGTGCTCTGGTGAATAACCCGCTCCAGCGGCATGAGTTTATCGCGAAGGCAATAGCGACCGATCTTCCTCGTAAAGGTGCCGTATGTCCGCGGGTGGGCGACCGGTCCGTCCGACCCGGTAACGACCCAATCGCGGACCATCGCGTCTCGGACGTCCTCTTCGGACATGGAAAAACCGACAACCCCGTGCGATTGCAGTTCAACGGCGATGTCGCACACATCTCTCTTCTCGGCCTGGGCGATGTCCCGGAGCGTCTTGCCACGCGACGGCACGAGAATCTTCTCGTAGCGGTCGAGTTGGCGGGCGACGACCTTCGCGACATGTCCCCGGAATTCGGGGTCGGCCGCCATCCGCTCCGCTAGTTTGGCGTGATCGCCGGGAATATCGGCAAACGGCAAGAGATAGGCGCCCAAGTGCGTACTGCTGGCGGTATAGGGATACTGGTCCGCGGTGATCCACCGGCCCTCCGCGCGCGCGGCTTCCACTAGCTCGGCCGCTTTCGAGAGCTTGCCCCAGTTCATTTTTCCCGAGGCCTTGAAATGGGAGATTTGGATCGGAACGTTCGTCCGCCGCTGAACCTCGATCATTTCTTCGACCGATTCGAGCAACCGGTCGCCTTCATCTCGCATGTGAACGGCAAGAATTCCGCGCCCTTCGAGCCCTTGCGCGATCTCGGCCACCTCGTCCGTGTCCGCGTGCCGGTTCCAATCGTAATACAGTCCCATGGACAGCCCCCTCGCCCCGGCGTCGAGCGCCGCATCGAGCCGCCGCCGCATGGTCCTCATCTCGTCCGCCGTTGCGCGCCGCGGCGCGTTGTGCATGACCTCCGCGCGGACTGGGCCGTAGGGAAGCAGGGGAACACAGTTTGTTCCGGCGCCGTTTTCGGCCAGCGTCCGAATAAACGCGGATACATCCGCGGGACCGAGCCCGCAATTCCCCGTAACGACGGTCGTTACTCCCTGCGTGATATAGGGCAGGTTTATGTTCGATTTCTCGCGGACCAGGGTCCGGTCACAATGGGTGTGCGCGTCGATGAAGCCGGGGCAGATGACTAACCCGGTGCAGTCGATCCGCTTGGCCGCGTCCGAATTAGGGATGGTACCGACCGCGACGATCTTATCTCCGCGGACGCCGACATCACCGCGGAACCGGTTATCACCGGAGCCGTCAACGATCGTCCCGTTTTCCAACAGGACATCAATTTCTTCTTCTCCCGCGGCAGCCACGTTCCCCGCACCGGCGGCAAGCGCGGCGGTCCCGGAAAGGAACGCGCGCCGCGAAAGTCGAACCAAGGAATGATTCCGCAACGTCAATCTCCCAAAAAGGCGTTTCAAAACCTCCACACCGACCGAAGTCGTCTATCCCGCATTTCCAAAAACTTCGTGTCAATTCTCTTGATCGGCCCCGCTTTCCGTGCGGTTATGAACGACGTCGTCGGAAGGATTGTCTACCCCTTCATAATCCAGCCTACTTTGAGTATGATACACGAGATACCTCCTCTTCGGCAAACGAAACAAGAAATACATTTTTTTTATTATTCTTAGATTAAAGCATTAGGACCCGCCTGGGTGAAATCGCGTGTCAACACGTTCTGATCCTTCTTCCGAATTCCGCATCGAGCCGGCCGAGCGAATCCGCCGGTTGCCGCCGTATTTATTCGCGCGGATCAACAAGATGATCTATCAGAAGAGGCGCGCCGGCGAGGATGTGATCGATCTGGGGATGGGCAATCCCTCCGACCCCCCGGCCGACTTCATCGTCGATAAACTGAGTGAGGCCGCCGCCGATCCGAAGAGTCACGGGTATGCCGAATCGAAGGGGATCGTCAACCTCCGACGTGAGGTGGCGGGCAAGTACCTCAAACAGTACGGCGTGCGATTGGATCCCGAGAACGAGGTTCTGGTTTGCCTCGGCTCGAAGGAGGGTTTCAGCCACCTCTGTCTTGCATTATTGGGTCCCGGCGACTTGGCCGTAGTTCCCGAGCCTTTTTATCCCGCTCATCTTTATGCGGTGGCATTGGCCGGTGCAGGTCAGATTCTCCTGGAGATTACCGACCCGGAGAAGTACTTAGCGAATATAGACTACACCTGTCGACACCTATGTCCCCGGCCGAAGGTGGTAATCGCCAACTTCCCTCACAATCCGTCGACGACGGTGGTGGAGCCGGATTTCTATGTGGAGTTGGTGAAATTGGCGAAGCGTTACGGCTTCATCGTAATCAGCGATTTGGCGTACGCGGATGTCACGTTTGACGGCTACAAAACGCCCAGCTTCCTTCAGGCGAGGGGGGCCATGGACGTCGGCGTAGAGCTAACGACCATGAGCAAGGGCTACAATATGGCTGGATGGCGCGTCGGGTTCTGTGCCGGAAACGCGGAGATTATCACCGCGCTGTCGACCATCAAGGGTTATTATGATTATGGGATGTTCCGCCCGATCCAAATCGCGGCTATCATGGCGCTTCGGCACGGGGACGCCGCGGTGGAAGCCCAGTCGGCCGTATATCAGCGCCGTCGGGATGTTCTTTGCAGCGGTTTGGAGCGGCTCGGTTGGAAGATCAAGCGGCCGAAAGCGACGATGTTCGTTTGGGCGGCGATTCCGGAACCTTGGCGGAGTGAAATGAACTCTTTCGACTTCGCGATGAAACTTCTCGGCGAAGGAGACGTTTCGTGCAGTCCCGGCGCCGGCTTCGGTCCGGCGGGGGAGGGATTCCTCCGAATGGCGCTGGTCGAAAACGAGAACCGGCTTCGCCAGGCGGTTCGACAAATGGGAAGATGCCTTTCACTCGCCGAGACGAGTGGAATCGGGGAGAACCCGGTCGCCGGGTTGAAATGACGTCGGTCGAAACCGCGCGCCCGGCGGAGCGTGCTCCGAGGAAAGACTCGCGGACACAATCAACTACCCAAGAACGAGCAGCACTCATGCAAATCGCCAAACTTGCCCTGGAAGATGGAACCGTATTCACCGGGACGGCGTTCGGCGCGACGGGGGAGGTGGACGCCGAGGTCTGCTTCAACACGAGCATGACGGGGTATCAGGAGATACTCACCGATCCGAGTTACCGCGGCCAGATCGTGACGATGACCTATACGCAAATCGGCAATTACGGCGTCAACCGCGAGGACGTCGAGAGCGCCAAGCCGCATCTGGCCGGTTTCGTCGTCCGGGAAAGGAGCCGGACCGCGAGCAACTTCCGCCACGACGAAGAACTGCACGAGTACCTCCGGCGACACGGAATTCCCGGGATCGAAGGGATCGACACGAGAGCGCTGGTCCGCCGGCTGCGGATTCAAGGCGCGATGAACGGCGTCCTTTCGTCCGTCGATTTGGATGACGCCCGCCTTATCGCCAAGGCCAAGGCGAGCCCCGGCCTCGTCGGGCGCGACCTGGTGCGCGAGGTGATTCCGGAAGGAAAGACCGATTGGACCCACGGGGTCAGCCGGTGGACGTTCTTGGAGAAGGTGGATTCTTCTCTCGGAAGCGGTTCGAAGAAACCCCACGTGGTCGCCCTCGACTACGGGATGAAGTGGAATATCGCGAGGCATCTCGTCAGCATGGGGGCCAGGGTAACCGTGTTGCCCGGCACGGCGACGGCCGAGGACGTTTTGGCGCTGGAACCGGACGGCGTTTTCCTTTCGAACGGTCCCGGAGATCCGGAACCGCTGAAGTACGCGCACGAAACGATCCGAAATCTGTTGGGAAAGCGGCCGATTTTCGGGATTTGTCTCGGACACCAGCTTCTTTCCTTGGCTTGCGGCGCGAAGACCTTCAAACTGAAATTCGGCCACCGCGGAGCCAACCAACCGGTTCTGGACTCGTCGACCGGAAAGGTCGAAATCACCAGTCAGAACCACGGATTCGCGGTCGAGGCCGAGACGCTTCCGGACGATTTGGAAGTCACCCATATTAATCTGAACGATCGGACGATCGAGGGGGTTATCCACCGTCGGTTTCCGGCGTTCAGCGTGCAATACCATCCCGAGGCGTCGGCGGGACCGCACGACGGCCACTACTTGTTTTCCCGCTTCAACGACATGCTGCGATAGCGGCGAGTGAAATACCCTTACAGGGCAAGCCGAGAGAGGGGCCCGGCGCGGTTCGCGTCTCCCTCCGGCACGGAGATACGGCATCGCCGGCGGACGGCCGAAACGTCGCGTGTCGGCTCCTCGGACTAAGGTTGAAGAAAGGCATGGCCGAACAGTTCGATCCATATTACACCTGGCTGGGCATTCCCCCCGAGGACCAGCCACCCAATTGTTACCGCCTGCTCGGACTGCGGCTCTTCGAACACAATTCGCAGGTGATCGAGAACGCCGCGAACCGACAGATGTCCCACCTTCGAACGTTTCAAGTGGGACCTCAGTCGGCGCTTTCCCAGCGGCTGCTCAACGAGGTGGCGGCGGCCAAAATCTGCCTGCGGCACCCGGCGAAGAAGGAG
>CAZFQG010000098.1:0-22961 GCA_964520785.1 uncultured Planctomycetaceae bacterium
ATTTAATGCCAACACCAAAAAACGGTTGACAAACGGCCCCTACAGAGGTAAAAACGTTTCATGGTATTCTCCTTGCGAGAAACGGATGACTGGAATATGCCTTGCCGGCGGCGGTTACATTCCCGGTTTCAACTGAAAATCGATCGTGTTCTCACCCCTGTCCACCCTGGCCTCGAGAGGCGTTCGGGCCCGATCCGCGTAGGCGCGTGGGATCAGGGTCTGCATCGATCCACCCTGTACGACGGGGGTGTTCGGGTCGGAATAGATCGCGATCTCCTCCTCGACGCTTTTCGGCTTGGGTGCCGCGTCGGAAACGGCCACCGATTCGATCGTGACGAGGTGTTTTCCCAAAACCGCCCCGTCCCCCGGTTCAAACGTCGTCAACGTGTACGCTCCATCCGCGTTGATCGTTCCACGCGCAGGCCGTCCCTCCTCCGGCCAGAAATGGATGGTCCCGGTCGGGACCGGCCTTCCGCCGAAGGTCACCGTACCGCGAACCGGCGAGACTTCCGGCCTTCCGGAGCCGCAGCCGACAATCGCCACGACGGAGGCCAAAACGAAAGCCAACCAACAAAAGTCTGCAATCTTGTGTTTCATTAGAAACCCCCACAAACAAGCCAGAACCCGGAACCATTCCCTCTCAAATGCGTTAAACATAAAGGGGCTGAATTCGATTATGATCCGCGAGACGCGTTTTGGCAAGTGAAGCAGAGAACGCCGGCGGGCATCCGGCGGAAGCAGTTGTTTTTCCGCGAATAGGTCAATGACACGGGTTGGCATCCTGACTAAAATGGAAACAGGGGTCGTGCTGGCGGCAACGGACAAACCACCCGAAAGACGCAGAACAAATGAGCGAAAAAGGATTTTTTTGCATGGAATCCATTCCTCTGCGTAAAGCCGGTACCCGTCGCGGTATCTCTTGGCGCGGAATCCCTTTTGTCGTGCTGGCAATTCTTGCCGTTTTGGGGGGAGGGTGGGCCTTCGTGCCGCGGGTGGGTTGGTCGTCGCAAGAAGAGACGCCTCTGCTGCACGAGGTGAAGAAGGGCGCGTTCGTCCATGAAATCGTCGAGCGCGGGAACGTTGAATCGGCCAGCAACGTCGAAATCCGGTGCGAGGTGAAGATGCGGGGGAAGAGCATCACGATTCTCGAGATCGTTCCGGAAGGGACGTACGTCGAGCCGGGAGAGGTTCTGGTCAAGCTCGACTCGTCCACCCTTGAGAGCGAATTGACCCAGCAGGAGATCGCTTGTGCCAACAGCGAGGCGGCGGAAGTAAAAGCGCGGAACGACTGGGAGACGGCACAAATCGCTCTGGAGGAGTACAAAGAAGGGACGTACAAGCAGGAACTTCTGAGCATCGAGGGCGACATTCAGGAGAAGAGCCGATTGTGGAGTCAGGCGCAAGACTACTACGAACAAAGTAAGATGCTCGAGCGCAAGGGGTACCTCAACCGGGTCCAACTGCAGGCGGACGAGTCCCAAGTCGCGAAAGCGGCCACGGACAAACGGATCGCGGAGATGAAACTCGATGTTCTCGAAGAATTCACCAAGGTCAAGATGATCAAGCAGTTGGAAAGCGAGATCAAGACCACCGAGGCGAATTTCAAGTCGAAAGAGGCGGCCCACAAGCTTGACGTCGTAGAGCGGGAATTGATCAGGGAACAGATCGCGAACTGCATCATCAAGGCGACCGATTCCGGCCAGGTCGTCTACGCGAACGATACCGACCGCCGGGGGGGCCAGGAGGTGATCATCGAGCCGGGTTTGCAGGTCCGTGAAAGACAGACCCTCATTCGGTTGCCGGATCCCAAGCGGATGCAGGTGAAAGCGAACATCAACGAGGCCAAGGTGAATCTGGTCGCCCCGGGCCAGCAGGCGGCCATTCGTCTCGACGCGTTTCCCGACGTCGATATCGAGGGGACCGTTACCAAGGTGGATGAGTATCCCGCCCCAACCGGCTGGTTCAATTCGAACGTGAAGGAGTATGGAACGGTCGTATCGATCAACAACGAAGGGTACGACGGCAAGTCTCTCGGATTGAAGCCCGGCCTGACGGCGGAGGTCCGCATCCTCGTCCAGTACATTCCGGAGGCGGTTATCGTTCCGGTCCAGGCGGTCTTCCAACACGGCGAGAAGCATTACTGTCTCCTCTGGAAGGATGGAGCCTGGGAGGCCCGGGACGTGCAAATCGGGTCGACCAACGATACCGTCTTGGTGATACGCGACGGGTTGTCCGTCGGAGAGAAAGTCGTTCTCAACGCGAACGGGCACCGCGACAAGGTCGCGTTGCCGGAGATCAAAGAAGAGGCGAACGGTCTCAACCGGAGGCGTCCCCGAGCAATGCCGTCGCCGGCGCCCGATACCGAAGGGGCAAGACCGGGCGGAAATCGGGGAGAAAGCCCCCGTGGGCCCGGTGGCGGTCCCGACGCTCTCTTCGCCGGGGCGGACGCGAACGGCGACGGAAAGCTTCAGGAGGATGAACTGCCCGAACGGCTGCGACCGCTGCTGCAATCGGCCGATAAGGACGGGGACGGCGCGTTGAGTAAGGCCGAACTCTCCGCCGCGATGAGCGCAATGCGCGCCGCGGGTGGATCGGGAGGCCCCGCCGGAGGACCTGGGCGGCCGTCGACGGGGGAACGCCCATGAAGCTGGCCGTCCAGACCGAGCACGTCGGAAAACGCTATGACATGGACGGCGAGACGGTACATGCCCTGCGGGACGTCACTCTCGACGTACCGGAGGGGGATTACGTCGCCGTCATGGGAACTAGCGGCTCCGGCAAGAGTACCCTCCTGAATCTCCTCGGATGCCTGGACCGTCCGACGAAGGGAAAGATCATCCTCGGCGGCGAGAACATTACCGAGGCCGATGACGACCGCCTCAGCGAAATCCGCGGCACGCGGGTCGGATTCGTATTCCAATCGTACAACCTCATTCCACAGTTAACCGTTTTGGAGAACATCGAAGTCCCCCTCATGTATCAGGGGGGCGTCACCCGCGAACTCCGCGAGCGCTCGCGCGAGCTTGCCGAGATGGTCGGTCTTGGGGACCGGCTGGGCCACCGCCCGACACAACTTTCCGGCGGCCAACAACAGCGGGTCGCCATCGCCAGAAGCCTGATTAACAATCCTTTTTACATGCTGGCCGACGAACCGACCGGCAACCTCGACAGCGCCACCACCGAGGAAATCCTCGAACTCCTCCAGCAACTCAACGACCAGGGTAAGACCATCATCATCGTCACTCATGAACCGGAGGTCGGCGCGCGAACGAAACGGATCGTCAGGTTGAGGGATGGGAACGTGGTCGAGGACGTGAGGACGTGAGAAGAGGCGATAAGCGGAAAATGCGCGAATCAGGAACGATGACGAAGAAACACGAATGACGCCGGCTCACGGAAGTATGAATACGGAAGAATGCCGTTGAATAAACCGTTCTCCCCTGCTTTACCCTACTAATGCCTTATGCCTTTAGTCCTCCGACGTGTGCCTGACCCCGCCCCATGAACCTGTTTTCCCTTCGAACCTGGCAACTGGGCGTCAAGAGTTTGACGCTCCACCCTTTGCGGTCGCTTCTGACCGTTCTGGGGATATTCATCGGCGTCGCCAGCGTGATCTGGTTGCTCGCTATCGGGGAAGGAATCAGTCGCAAGGCCCAGGAGCAGATCGAAGGGCTGGGGGCCAACAACATCATCATCCGTTCGATCAAACCCCCCTCCGCGGCGACTGAAACCGCCGGAAGATCGATCGTTTCGTATGGAATCACGCGGGCAGACTACCGGCGCATCAGCGAGACGATTCCGACCGTCACGCGGGCGATTCCGATCCGCGAATTGCGAAGATGCCGATTCGGGTATACCAGGCGGGTTTCCGACGGCCGGCTTGTCGGTTGTTCACCGGAATATGCCGAAGTCACGCGGTTGGAGATGGCGAGGGGACGTTTTCTCACCGATGCCGATCTGGTCGACAAGAAAAACCATTGCGTACTGGGGGCGAAGACCGCGGAGAAGCTCTTCCCGTTCGAGAATCCGCTCGGCCGGACACTTCGCATCGACGAGGCTTCCTACGAAACCTACTACGTCGTCGTCGGAGTGACCAAGGAACGTAGTCCTTCGGCCGGAATCGGCGGCTCGCTGAGCGCCCAGGAGTTCAATAACGACGTGTATATCCCCATCACCACGTTCTGGAGCCGCATGGGCGATATGATCGTGACGAGGCGGAGCGGTTCGTTCGAAGGGGAGAGCATCGAGTTGTCACAAGTCACCATCCGCGTCGATAGCGTGGAGAACGTCCTGCAAACGGCGGACCTCATCAAAGAGACAATGGCCCGCTACCATCGGACGGAGGATTGGGGGATTACCGTTCCACTCGAATTATTGGAACAGGCGAAGACGACCCGAATGATGTTTATCGTCTTCATGGGGCTCATCGCGGCGATTTCGCTTCTGGTCGGCGGTATCGGCATCATGAACATCATGCTGGCCACGGTCACCGAGCGGACCCGCGAGATCGGCATCCGCCGTGCGCTGGGGGCGAAGCGCCGCGACGTCATCCGCCAGTTTCTCGTCGAAACCATCACCCTCTCCGTCGCCGGCGGGTTCGTCGGCGTTCTGGGCGGCTTCACCTGCCGCCCGGTTACCGCCTGGATTCGCCAATTGCTGGAATCGCTGATGCCCGAGGTGATGAACCAATTACCCCCGATCATCAAGGCGGTGGAGCCGATCATCGTCCCGGCCTCCATTCCGTTGGCCTTCTTCATATCCGTGACGATCGGCGTGGTTTTCGGTCTCTACCCGGCCATGCGCGCCGCGGCCATGGACCCGATCGAAGCCCTGCGCCACGAATAGCGCAAAGATCGGCGGGGCGCCCTCGCGGGCCGCGGCCGCGCGGGCGCCCCGAGGCGTTTTCCAGGGTTCATCCCAGCGTCCAACGTGCCTGGCGCAGGACCGCCATGGGAGACGCCGCCATCCGCTCGTACCAGACAGTCACCAGCGACTCATCCGCCAACTGGACCGTCGATGGATATCCGAGGTCGCCTCCCACTCCGTCGCCGGAAATGATGATCGGTTCCGACCAGTTGCGCCCGTGGTCCGCGGATATCCTTGCCTGGTTTCCGAATGGCTTGCGGCGGTGGCCGTAGGTCATCAGCAGGCGGCCGTCGGCCAGCCGAACCAAATGCGAGGGGAGTCCCCAAACGCCGATCGGGCGCGGGACGGACCAGGTCGTGCCGCCGTCCTCGGATTCCGACTGCAGGGTCTCGCGGTTGTTTGCCTGGTTGTGGTTGCGAATCTGCGCGATAATCCGGCCGTCGGCCGCTTCGACCGCGTGCAACTCGTGGTAGTTGCCGGCGCTATCCCCCTGACGCGTGGGCATTTGACCCTTTCGCGTCCAGTTCCGGCCGTCATCGGTCGATTCGCACGCTCCCACCCACGTCTGCTCCTCCCAGAGGGCCTTCCCCAGGTACAATACGCGGCCGTCCGCCAGTTGGATGGGACCATGGGGACTATTCACCAGACATCGATATGGCTCGCTGAAGGTCTTCCCCCCGTCGGTCGAACGGAGCATCCACACCCCGAGCATCGCCTTGCGTCCCGCCTCGTCCAGTTGCTCGTGCTCCGCCAGCCAACGGTCCAGCTTTTCCTTCGGCCAGGCACCTTCCGCCCCGGGTTCCAACTTCCGTGCCTTCTCCAGTTGTCCAACGTACGCAAGTGACGTGAAGGTCGTCACCAGGATCGATCCCTTGGCCGTCTCGATTACGCCGGCATCGCGGTCGTCGATCTCGGTATCCATCAATACGCGGTGGTCGCTCCACGTCCGACCGGCGTCGTCCGAGGTGATCAAATCGACGCGCCCGAACGGACAGACGTGGGCTTCGCGCCCCCCGGAGCAGACCACCAGCAACTGGCCGTTGGCTCGCCTGGCGACCGTCGGCCAGCCGTGATACGTATCCGGAAGACTGCTGATGATGGTCGTCTCGTGGATGGTCGCCGTGGGTGCCGCCTGGGCGCGCGAACTCAGCACGAAGGGGCCCGAAAAGGCCGACGCAACCGCCGCCTTGAGCACGGATCGCCGGGTGAATTGGCGTGTCATGAGGGATTCCTCCTGGAAATGAATGATTTCGGGGCGCGGACATGCCGCGGATTAAGCCGTTCCGACCAACCTACCACGGCGCCGCGCGAATTTCAAATTCGACCGTTCGAATTATCTATCCGGGGACGGTTAGGGGGTGGCCGCTTTGTTCAGGTGTAATCGCGAGGAGGTATGGGACCGCCCGTTCGGCCCATTCTTGGGCCTTTGGGAAGTTCCCGGCTCCGTCCTTCCAGCAGGTGCGAAGCATGTCGGTGTCGATGATACCGGGGTTCAGCGGCACGGCGGCCATCGTGGAAGGCAATTCCCGTGCCAGGGTTCGGGTCAAGCCTTCGATCGCCCATTTCGTGGCCGTGTAGGGGGCCACATGAATACCCGGCGAACGGCCCCACCCGGACGAGAAATTGACGATGATGCCGGTTCCCGCGGCGACCATGGCCGGAACGAAGGCATGGATCGCGTGAAAAGTCCCCACGATGTTGACGTCCATCATTTCCCGAAATACGGTGGGATCGATCTCCCACAGGGGCCCCGGCTCATTCATGAGGGCCGCGTTGTTGATGAGCAGATCCGGGGGACCGGAACCGGCGAGGATCGCGCCCGCAAAGCGATCCATCGCGTCGCGCGAACGGACGTCCACCGCCTCGAACCGATGAGGGGGAGGAAACCGCGACGCAAGCTCCGCGATCGCCGTTTCATTTCGCGCACAACCGGAGACCACGTGGCCCCCCCGACGAAGCATTCAGCCATCGCGCGGCCCAATCCGCGGCTGATACCGGTGATGACGATCTTGCGCGGGGCATTCATGGGGGTATATACAACCCCTTTTAGAGGTGGCCGTCCGTGGATTTCCCATGGCGGAAGGCGACGATCACTCCTCCAGCTTGATGACCGAAATCGTGTACGGTTTGTCGAAGGTCGTGTTGACGCCGCCGGGAATGGGGAAGTCCATATTGGAGACAATGACCTCGTCACCGCGAACCAGGACCTCGCAGGGTTGGTCGAGGCGGCCGCCGGCCCCGGTGTTGTCGGTGTCCTTCGCCAGCGTCGTGACGTTCCCTTCCATATCGACGACCTGTACCGCGTTGGCGATCGAGTCGGCGACGAATATCTTCTTGCGGTTTTTGTCGTAGAAGATGCCATCGGCGCACAGCATGGCGGGGTCCTTGGCGAAGACGGCCGGCTCGCTCGGCTTGCCGTCTGGATCGAACGTGACCTTGTAGATCAGACCGTCCGCGAAATTGCCGACGTACATGTTGCCGTCGTCATCGAAGGTGAGGCCGTCGGCGCCGAAGCCGATCTCCACGTTCTCCGTCGGGATTATGGCGATCAGGTGCGGCTCCTCTTCCAACGGTTTCTGAAGTTGCACCGGGCCGCCGGCCGCCGCGGCCAACGGGATGCGGAAAACGCCGGTGATGAGCGGATCGGTACCGGGTACCATGACCGTGTCGGTGAAGTAGAGGATTCCATCCCGCACCACGACGGCATTGGCGACGACCGCCCCTTCGACGATCACTCGCGGTTCGCCGGCCGGATTGTACCGCTCATCGACGGGGATCTCCAAAACTCGCGCATAATTCCCCGGATTCGCCGGATCGGCGAACCACTGCAAGTCGGTCAGGTAGACGTTCTTTCCCTCGGCATCGATACAGATTCCGAACGGATAGGCCTTACCGGTCTGCGGATGCATCGGTGGGTCGAACCATTTTTCCAACTGGTTGTCCGCCGTGATCCGCATTACGACCGGCGGGAAGCTCGGATCGTTCACGTTGGGGCACGAGAGCAAGATGCTGTTGTCCGGCAAGAGGCACATTCCGTCCGGCGTGTTGCATTCATCCGGAAGTTCCATCAGCAGTTCGACCTTCGCGCCCGTGGGACCTTCCGCCGGGGCGGCGGAACCTTCTTGTGCGGAAGAGTCCGTTTCGGAATCTTGGGCGGGTTCGGTTGTTCCGTCTTCGTCAGGGGCTGCTTCCTCTTGGACTGGGCCGTTGTCCGGGGCGGGCTTCTCCTCCTCGAGCGGTTTGCAGCCGGCCGTCGCGACCAGCGCGGCGCAAACGGCCAGGGCAAGGCTCTTGCGGCAAAGGGCGGAAATGGACATCTTCGACACTCCTTCAGTTGATTCCTGGATTGGCGTTTGGCGAATCACCCTCCGTTCTTGGCGCACAAGCCCGGCCGGAAGGTGACTGTTTACAAGTATACCGGAGTCTAGAACGAATTCAATAAGTCCACGGCTCTCTTGAATCTGGCGTATTTTGCCTCATAGATGGGTTGGTTTTCCGGATTCGGCGCGTAACGGCGGTCGATTCGGACCATGGCCGTACAGGCCGCCTCGTACGATTCGAACAACTCAGCGGCCACTCCGCCGCAGATGGACGCCCCCAGGGCGCCCAGTTCCGACCCGGCCGGGATTTCCACCGCACTTTGCAGAACATCGGCGAAGATCTGCATCCAGACGTCGCTCTTGCAGGCGCCGCCGGTCAGCCGGATCGCCTCCGGCATCGGCCGGAAACGCAGGAGATTCTCCACGTGCCAGCGATGCCCGAAAACAACCCCCTCGTAGATCGCGCGAAGCAGATCGGCCCTGGTATGCGACCCGTCCAAGCCGACGAAACACCCCTTGGCATCGACCGCGACGGGACGGCCGTAGAGATAGGGAAGAAAAGTAATGCCGGAATCGGCCGCTCCACCAGGCTCGGTCGAAGCGACCAGGTCGTTGCAGAGGTCGAAGACGTTGCCCCCTCCGCCGGCATCGAGCAGTTTTTTATCGGCCTCGAGAAAATTCGTCACGAACCACTCCAGGTTGGAAGCCGAGGTGGGGCTGCCTTCGAGCATGAGGTAGTAGCCGGGAATACTGTAACGGCTGGTCATGAAGATGTCGCGGCTGACGACCGGCTTCTTCGAGATATATTGGTTATTCCCCCATGTTCCGGCGACCATGCAGAGGGTCGACTCGTCGGTCATTCCGACCGCCAGTCCGCAGGCATCGATGTCGAACAACCCGCCGGCGACCGGCGTTCCCTCCGCCAGACCGGTCTCTTCCGCCGCTTGGGCCGTCACGGTACCGCACACCTCGGCCGATTGGACGATCGGCGGCAGGATTGACCGCAAGTCGGCGAGTCCCCAGGCGTCGAGGACTTCGGCATCGACCTCGCCTCGGCCAACGTCGATCAGACTCGTGCCGGAAAGGTCGGTGATCTCAATCGCGGCCCTCCCGGTCAGACGAAATCGGGCATAATCCTTGACGAGGAACATCCACCGGGCCTTCGCGAGCGATTCCGGCTCGTGGTCTTTCATCCAGGCCAAGATCGCGTTCGGCTGCCCCGGCCAGAGGGATTGCATGATTTTGGGCAACACCCGAGCGTGCGTCCGGCCTTCCCAGCGCCTGACGTATTCCACGGCCCGGGCGTCGCCGCCGCCGATCCCCGCGCGGACCGGCCGCCCCTCCGCGTCGACCAGGTAGAGCCCGTTGCCATGCCCCGTGCAGGTGACGGCCGCGATCGACTCCGCGTCGATGGCCCCTTCTCCGAGCGTCTCTCTAATGACTCCGCACGTGTCCAGCCAGAGCCGGTCCATGTCGACCTCGCTCCAGCCGGGGCGAGACGAGACGTGTTCAACCTTCCGCGCGGCGACGGCCAACTCCGCGCCGGATTGATCGAATACGGCCGCCTTGACCATCGTCGAACCGAGGTCGATTCCAAGTAAGTTCGTCTTCACCTCCACTCCTTTTCATTCGGCGGCCGCCACCTCCCGTCAATGCATCGCCAGTCCTCCGCTGACGTCGACCGTGGCGCCGGTCATGTAGCCCGCCTGGGCGGAAAACAGAAATGTTACGACCGCGGCGACCTCTTCCGTACGGCCCAACCGTCCCAGTGGGGCGCGCCTGGCGTAGTGGTCGGGGTCCGCGTCGATCGCCTTCGCCAGCATCTCGGTATACATCAGCCCCGGAGCGACGCAATTGACGCAGACTCCCTGGGCGGCCACTTCCCTGGCCAGAGACCGGGTATAGCCGACGATGCCGAGTTTGGTCATGTCGTAGGCCGACTTGCCGCTATTGGAGCCGCGGAAAGCGGCCTGGGAAGAAATGTTGACGATCCGGCCCTGGAGGCCGTTATGCTTGAAGCGGCGAAGCAATTCGCGGCTACAAAGGAACGTCCCGCGGAGATTCACGTCGACGGCGCGGGTGAAGTCGTCGAGTTCCAGGTCGACGGTGGGGGGCTCGGCGCAGTAGGCGGCATTGTTGACCAGGCCGAAGACCGGGCCGAGGGCCGTCTCCAACTCGTCGAACATCCGGACCACGTCCTCCTCGGAGATGACGTCTCCACGGACGGCGACAGCCTGTCCCCCTGTGGCCTGGATGCCTTCCACCACATTCTCTGCTCTCTCCGGAGAGCGGCGATAGTTGAGGCCGACCCGGGCCCCTTCAGCGGCCAGAACCTCACAGATCGCGCGGCCCAGGCCATGGGAACCGCCGGTGACGAGGACGACTTTGTCTTGGAGTTCAAGATTCACGCTTTTCCCTGAAACGGGCTTCAAACCGAGCGCCGCCGTGCCGTTAAAACGCTGCACGGCGAAGACTCGCATGCCGCCGCTCGTCTGACGAAATCGTTTCGGTCCTTTTTGACGCCAATCTTTGTCCTTACACCATATTCCGAGACGCACAAGCATTGATCCATTCCGCTTGTGTCGGATCGCACTCCGGCGCGGTTCCGTTCACTCCACCGCCGGGACCGGGCCGGCAAGAAGGTCGTATTCCTGCATGGGGGACATATCGCCGGAGAGGATTTGGGCGACGTTATTCTCCAGCCGGCAAAGCCGCGTGTCGATGAATCGGCGGGCAACCCGTTTCTTCCGGGCGTTCTTGGCTCCTTGGCCGAGGAGGAGATGGCCGCAAATGACGTCGATGGCGGAGTCGACGAGCCGGCGGCCGCTGAGGTCCAAATAGCTTGCCGGCTGGGTCTTGACGAAAGTGATCGCCTCCTTGATGCGGTCCCGCGCGGCGATGAGCTTCTGCCGCAAGCCGTCGAGAAGTTCGTCCGCGTATTCGGTTTGCTCGAAATCGGCGACGTAGCTTTCGAAGACTCCGGAGGAAACGCCGCGGACGGCCGCGACGATCTGGAGCTGGCTGGTCCCCTCGTAGATCGTCGTGATCCGCGAGTCGCGGAGGTACCGTTCGGCCGGGTAGTCCTTAATGAAACCGGAGCCGCCGAGGACCTGGATGCAATCGCCGGCCGCGCGGATACACATTTCGGAGGCATAGTACTTGCTCATCGGGGTCATCATCCCGTTGATCCGCTTCAGCGCGCGGCTCTTCAGTTTGCGCTCCTTCTTTTCGGCGTCGTCGATTTCGCACCACTCCAGAATGCGCAGATTGTTGTTTTCTTCGTCGCAGATACGGCTGGTCTCGTAGGTCAGCGCCCTGGCCGCCTCGATTTCGATCTTCATCTCGGTGATCATCTCGGCGACGGCCGGAAGCCGCTCGATCGGCGTGCCGAACTGCTCGCGCGCGTGGGCGTAAACCCGCGCCAGCCGGTAGGCCGCCTCGGCAATCCCCAGCGATTGCGCGGCAATACCGACCCGCGCGCCGTTCATGAGGGCCAGCACATAGGTGATCAGTCCGCGTTGCCGCTCGCCGATGAGCCGCGCGGGGGTGTTCTCGAAGACGAGTTCGCAGGTCGGCGACCCGTGAATGCCCAACTTCTCCTCGAGATGGCGGACTTTGACGTGACTGTCCCGTTCGGAGATGAAGAGGCTCAAACCGCGGCCGTCGGAAATGTCCGATTCGCTCCGCGCCAAGGTCAACAGTATTTCGCCGCAGCCGTTGGTGATGAACCGTTTCACGCCGTTTAAGACCCAGCCGCCGTTTCCATCCGGCTCGGCGCGGAGGCGGACCGCCTGCAAGTCGCTGCCGGCGTCCGGCTCGGTGAGAACCATCGCTCCGGTGACTTCACCCCGAGCGAACCGGGGAAGGACTTCGTCTTTGATCTCCTGCGAGGCGAAAGCATGGACCGTCTCCGCGATTCCCTGCAGACCGAACATGTTCATGAACGAGGCGTCTGCCCGGCTGACGATTTCCGTCGCCATCGTGTAGATCAGGTTGGGGCAGTTGAGCCCGCCGTATTTCCGCGGCAGCGTGAAGCCCATCAGATCGCTCTGGGCCATCCGGTCGAGATTCTCCTGAACCAGCGGATGGTAGGTGACGGTTCCGTCGTCATTGAGCCTGTTCCCTTCGGCGTCGACCTGTTCGGCGTTGACGGCGAGGGTTTCACCGGCGATCTGGCCGACGATCTCCAGCGCGCGGCGGTAATTGTCGACGACGTCCGCCTCGTCCTCCGGCACGTAGTCGGCGTTGCCGTTTTCGGTCCGTTCCTCCTGAATCCGCGCAATCGCGGCCAGGTCGATATGATCGAACAGGAATTGGATGTCTTCGTTATCGAGAAAGAAGTTCGCCACGGGCAACCTCGGGGGAATATCAGTTGTTTTATTTTTGCGTCTGCGCCGAAAACTTATAATACCTCTCTACGACGCGCTTCGGCTGTTGGCGCGGATCGACTTGATCATCATGGGGATGACCTGGCGGAGATCTCCCACGATGCCGTACTGGGCGATGGAGAAAATGGGGGCGTCGGCGTCGGTATTGATCGCGATGATCTTGGCCGATTCCTCCATGCCCGCGCGGTGCTGGACCGCGCCGCTGATGCCGCAAGCGATGTACAAGGCCGGGCGGACGGTCGTTCCGGTCTGGCCGATCTGGTATTCCTTGCCAATGAATCCGCTGTCGACCGCGGCCCGGCTGGCGCCGACGGCGCCGCCGATCGCGCCGGCCAGTTCGCGGATCAGGTCGAATCCCTCCTTGCCTCCCGCCCCGCCGCCGCCGGCGACGATCACCCGCGCCCCCTTCAGGTTGACCGTCTTCGGCTGGATGTGGCGGTCGATGAGCTTCAGCGCCAGGTCCGTCTCGTCCAATTCGGCCGTTTCGCGGACCACGTTTCCTTGTCTCGAAGCGTCCGCGTCGCGAAGCGGCATAACCCCCTCGCGAACCGTCGCCATCTGGGGCCACCAATCGTAGTTGACGATCGTCGCGATGATGTTCCCGCCGAAAGCCGGGCGGATTTGCAGCAACAAGTTCTCGTGCTCGGTCTTCGTCAGCGGATCGACGACGTTCTGGATTTCCAGGTCGGTACAATCCGCGGTGAGGCCGGCTCGCGTCGCGGAGGCGACGCGCGGCGCCAGGTCGCGACCCATCGGGGTTGCGCCGTAAAGGACGATCTGCGGTCGGTACTTGGCGATCAGAGAGCAGACGACCCGCGCGTAGGAGCCGGTCTGGTAGTGGGCGAGCCGGTCGTCCTCGACGGCGTAGACGTTGTCCGCGCCGTGCGAAATGAGGGTCGACGCGAGACCGTTCACGCCGGCCCCGGGAAGGACCACGCCCACGCGTACGCCGAGCCGGTCCGCTAACTCACGGGCCTTGCCGCACAGCTCCAGCGAGACGTCGTGGAGTTGCCCCTCCTCTTGCTCGGCGAAGACCCAGACTTCGCCTTGACGATTCGGTTCAATCATGCTTCCTAGGCTCTTTTTGGGGGGTCGTTGGGGTGTGTTCTTATTTCGTCTTGATTACCGCCGCCCCAGGGCTGCTGTTCATGCCGCTGAACCCTTGAACCAGGTGGCGGAACCCCTTTGGGGTCGTTAGCCTGCTATCCCCAGGTCCGGTCGACGACCAGTTCGTGGACCATCTGGGCGATGCCTTCCTCGGTCGGGGACACTTCCGTGTAGCCTTCCTTCGTCAAGACGATCGACTGGATGCGGTTGACCTTCGTGGGGGAACCCGAAAGCCCGCACCGCTGGGGATCGGCTCCGATGCGGTCCAAGTCCCACTGTTCCAGGAGCAGACCTTTCGCCTCCAGTGCGGCGATCCGGCGGTTGATTTCCACCTGCCGCTCTTCATCCGACACCTCGGGCATCTGTTGCCTCACGGCGGCGGCGATCTCGACGGGGGTTTGCGCCTTCTTGTAACGCATGACCCGTTTCGCGGCGCGATACCGGGGGATGTTCGCGGTGTCGATCACGGTAATGAGAACCGGCACCGGGGCCTCGACGATTTCCCAGCCGTTTCCGACGTTGCGGCGGACGCGAATCGCTTTGTCCTCGGCGGAGACGACCTCCTCCAAATAGGTAACCTGCGGAATACCCAACTTCTCGGCGATCTGGGGGCCAACCTGGGCGGTATCGCCGTCAATCGCTTGGCGGCCGCAGAAGACGAGGTCGAAACTCCCCACCGCCTGGACGGCTTGGCTGAGGATGTAACTCGTTGCCAGCGTGTCGCTTCCGGCGGCGCGGCGGTCGGTTACCAGGATGACGCGATCCGCCCCTCGATAGAGGCAATCGCGGAGGACATCCCCCGCCTTGGGAGGGCCCATGGTGAGAACCGTAACGGTTCCGCCGAACCGGTCGCGGATTTCCAATGCGGTCTCCAGGGCGTGCAGGTCTTCCGGGTTGAAAATCGTCGGCAGTGCACCGCGGTTGACCGTTCCGTCTTCGCGCATGGCGTCGGCGGTCACGTTCGCCGTGTCTGGAACCTGTTTCACGCAGACGATCGAATCGAATGGCACAACAAAAACTCCCGTGCGTCAAAAAGGCCGTCGATTGTCTCAGCCTTTGGGATAATCGCGTAAAATACAGAAGGCTACCCGGATATTACCGATGCGTCAATATGTCTTTGGGGGAAGCGAGCAAAATACCCCATAAGAAGGCACTCGATCCCCGGATTGTCCATTGCATTCCACCCATCGGCGCGGGCCAGAAAGGGCTGCGTTTGGATATCGGCGAGGACGTGAGGGCGGACGAGCTCTCAGCGGAAACCCGAAGCCGTCCGGCCCGGGGAAAGGGGGAGCGGTTTCACCGCGAACGTGACACAGACAAAGAGAACAAACATGACCGCGGCGATCTCTTGCCCGGTTCGAAATAGGTGCCACGCGAGCCCGCCGCACGCCATCAGACCCAGCGCCGTCAGTCCGGCCACGAAGAGGGCGCAGACAGCTCGTCCTCGGTCGCTCAACCGGCGGAAGACGTGTCCCGCCAGCCACTCGATGCCTCGACCGAGGACGAACACGCCGAGCAATATACCAAGGTTTGCCCAGCGATCCCAAGGTAGGACCGAAAGGGATTTCAAGGCGACCATCGCGGCGCACGCGAGGAGAACCGGTACCAGAAGCCGACCGGCTCCTCTAAAGGGGATCGCCGTCTTGTGAAGGAATTCGCGTCGGGAAAGTGGGACGGTCATGCGCGGATTTCCATGCTCGCCGGAAAAAGCGACGCACCTGTGCGCGGCGTCTACCGCCGCACGTCGTTGCCGAGTTCCTTCGCTTTCTTTCGGAAAAACTCCCCGCAGGCGCGGATTTCCGGGACGGAATTCTCCCAGTTGTATTCGTATTCGATTCCGAAGAGAATCGGCTCCAGGCCGAGACGATCGACCTCGGCGAGAATGCCGGCGACGTTCCCCTTGCCGGTGCCCCACGGCAGGTCGTGGGCCTTTGGATCACCGAACGCGTTTAAGTCCTTTACGTGCATGGTCAGGAGCCGCTTGCCCAGCATCCGGACGCACTCGACCGGATCGAGCCCGGAACGGGTCCAGTGTCCCGAGTCACCGCATGCGCCGACCCACTCCGACCGCCCCTCGCACGCCTTCAAGACGTCCTCGGGATGCCAATACCGCGACGTCCCCTTCGGATGGTTGTGCAGGGCAAGGGCGATCCGGTGCTTCTTGCAATGCTCCTCGATCACGTCGATTGCCTTGGGATTCGGTTCCGACACGATGGCCTTCACTCCCAGTTTCTTCGCGAACGCGAACACGGCCTCGCACGCTTTCGGGTCGCCCGGAATGTCGTGAATGTAGATACTCGTCAGCGTCACGCCCGCGTCGTCGAGCTTTTCTCTGATCTTCTCGATGACGTCGTCCGGTAATTCACGATTGAGCGGTCGGTCGATCTGGGGGCTTACTTTCTGCCCCTCGAAGGCCTCGATATGGGCCATTCCGGCCTCTTTCGTCTTGTCGACGGCTTCGAAGAAGGTAAAGAGGCGAAAACTGTAGGCGCAGGGCCCGACGGTCCAAGTGAGGCTCTCGGCCGCGGCGCGATTCGGAGGAAGGAGGACGATGCCGCAAAGTGCCGCGGCGATCAAAAGGGTGGAATACCGCATGGGATTTCTCCGAAAAAAAGGGGGGTTAGTCGGTTCGCCGTTTCACCAGGGTGACGCGGTTTCCCCGCTCGTTGAAGAAGACTTCGGTCATGAAGCTCCGCATCAGCATGACGCCCCGGCCGCCGGGGCATTCAAGATGATCGTGGTCGGTGGGGTCGGGAATGGCGCCGGGGTCGAAACCGGGGCCTTCATCCGTGATTTGGATGAACGCGGAATCGGCGGAAATACGGCAGACGACGTGGACTCGCTTCAACGGGTCTAAGTCGTTTCCGTGTTCAATGGCGTTGACGACGGCTTCTTCCATGGCCAGGCGGATGCTGAAGAGATCGCGTTTGTTCCACTTCAGCGCCTCCAACCGGGCAAGAAAGAGGTCGATGACGGCTCGGCCGGCATTGCACTCGCTTGGAACGAAGCATTCGTGTTCCCATGTCCATCGTGCCATCTGCTTGATACCGGGGTGCGAAAAGAGCGTCGGATTCAAGAGGGCCCGGGCGCTAAAAGGCGGCCAACGCGTCCGCCTCGTCCTCGCGGATATCAAACAACCGGTCCAGCTTCGTGATTCTGAAGACTTCGAGTATCTCCTGTTGTATCGAAGATAGTTTCAGAACACCCTTGTGCTGTTTTACCTTCTTGTCGAGCGTTATCAGCTTTCCAAGCGCAGCACTTCCCAGGAAGTCGACTGATTTGAAGTCGAGCAGAAGCTTCTTGCATCCCTCGGTTTCCACCAATTGGAACAACTCCTGTCCCAGTTCCTGTATGTGCAAGTTGTCGATGATGCGGTTGCCCAGAAACCGGACCACCGTTACGTCGCCGACCTCTTCCAGCGTCAACCGTTTATACTCTGCCATGAATGCCGTGCTCCTTTTCCAGGAATTCTCACCAACCTTCATACTAAAGACCGCTTCAATAATGTCAATAGGCCCCCAGGCAAAACGCGGGCTTTGGAAAAACCAGAATCCGTTTCTTTGCAAAATACTAGAATTACCTAAACCTCCCAGATATCAAGGAGAGCGTGAGCCATACAATTAGACTAAACCTCAAGACCCGAAAAAATCCTACCGATAAAGCACCTGAAGACGTGGTCTGCTTCACTAGAAATAACCCTTTTGGGGGAAGTGTCGGTTATAATCGACGCCAACGAGGAAGAAAATGAATGGCGAACAGCAAAACGCGAAGTCCACGACGAATGGATCGAGGGGCGATTCGCAATCCCCCTCACCGGAGTCGCGATTCAACGCACTGGAGATTCTCGCCAGATTTCCCGACCTGGCCCATGACGAACCGGCTTTGTGTTCTAGATTTCCCGACCGACGCCTTGCTCATTCAAGGGATCGCTCGCTAAGAGTCCTAGGAGGCGCTTTGGTCGGGCTGTTCGTCTTGGCCGTCACCGCCTCATATTTCTGGGGGGGAAGCGAAGCTTCCCTGCCGCCGGACGCCGCCAGTTTCAATAAAGACCGTGGCGATAGGGCCGTCGATGTCGGGGAAGAGCTGGCCGAAGGACACGTCCAGCCGATCGCGGCGATCGACTCCGAAGACCTTGAGCCCCAGGGAGTCGAAGAACAACCGCTTGAGGTAAGTGAATTCGAGAAGGCCCTGGGAATCGTGAAAGCGCAACCGTCACGCGGTTCAACGGTGGACGACGGCCTCGCCGTCGCGCCATTCATCGTGGGGGAGCAGGAGCAAGATTCTACGGAGCCGGATGGAGGGAATCGACACTCAAATCGACCGCTGGCACCCCGCTTCGATGAAGGGGGGACGCCGGAGATTGCGACACCCTGGCCGAGGAACGCTGCCGGCAACCGGGAGCCCGATCTTAGGACGGACAGTGATCCCCTCTCCGCGGATTTCACCCCATGGCAACCGAACTTAGCTGCCGGGTCCGAGGCAACCACGCACGCTCCGATCAACTCCAGTGATCGCGACGGAGTACCTCCGGTCTATTCGTCCTGGCCGGGCTCGACCGGCGCCGGCCAGACTTCCTCCACTACTCCACCATCGCGGGACCCAACCTACACGGCATTCAACCCGCGTGAAAACGCGAGCCGCGAAGTCGGCGGTCCCCCGCCCGGGTCATCCCACCAGAACCCTCCGGCGGTCTGGAGCCCGGGTAACCCCTACGCGGTGCCCAATTCGGTGCCGCGGGGTCACTCCCCGACTCCTAACTTCTACCAGTATTAGGACGCAGAATGACCATGCCGAACCAAGCCTTCATTGATGCATACGAAGCACCGAAGCCGGCCCCCTATGGGACGCGTCTTGATTTGCGTGAACCCGTTCGGATGGATGACGCCCTGCGCGAATTGCGAGTGGGTGCAAAAAAAACGAGCAACGCGGATGAACGCGCGGAGGTGCTGGTAGACCTGATCGAACATGCTTCACCGCGCATCTTGGTTCGTACGCCCCGACCGTCGGCCCCCCATCCGGAGGAATTCGAGGACGAACCGGCGAACGATGGACCGTCCGACCAGAAAACGGTCCGCGGCCAACGACGACCCGAGCTGGGCCCCGTTCCGGCGTTTTTGCGGATGCAGTGCAGTCCGAAAGTGGAGCCGGTTTCGACAATCCGCATCGCGGAAATCGACGATTGTGGGGAGCTGGATGATTTGCCCTTGGACCCTACGGCCGAAACGGCCCCGGCAATCGCCGCGGCGATTGCCGCCAAGGGTCCCGAGAAGCCGAGTCGGGCCGACCGGGGGGCAGACCAGGCGGACCGAGAACTGAACGAAGATGATTCGTCGGAGCCTTTTATTCCGGAGTCGGTTGAGCCCGAGTCGGGTGAGCTCGATGCTTCCCGCGAATCGGAACCCGAGCCGATTGCTCCCGAACAAAGCGACGATACCTCGGCGGCGAGCGAGCTGCTTCCGATGTACCAGGTCGACCATTTTGCCTGGCCCGAGACGTGCGATCTCTTCGAACGTCGAGCGGGCCGACAAATGGATGTTCTGAGCGAGGCCGTCGAAGCGTTGATCTTTTCCGGAACGCGGCATCTCGGGTTCGCGAGCTACCGCCGGGGAGAGGGATGTACTACCCTCCTGGCCGGAGCAGCGCGCCGTTTGGCTGCTCATGGTCGGAAGGTTGCACTGGTCGACGGCGATCTGAGCAATCCGCGACTGGCGGACTGCTTGGGGTTAGCGGTCGAGGCCGGATGGGAAAAGGTCGTCGCACGAGAATGCCGGCTGGAGGAAGTCCTGATCGAGTCCGTGGAAGACGGGGGCTTGACGCTCCTCCCTTGGTGCGGAGCAGCCCTCGACACGGAGGGAACCCTCGTCGAAAACCCACTCGATTTCGGGGTATTCAAGACGCTGGAACAGGAATATGAACTAGTTCTGTTCGACTTGGGAGTGATATCGCCGGACACCGAGGCTCCCATTCGGTCCCCCTTGTTCCATTCCGCCTGCGTCGATTCGGTCGTGATCATTCAGGACGTCCGCAATACGTCCCGCGAAGAGGTTGTGCGAATGAAAGAGACCATCGAGGCGGCCGGCATTCGACCGGCTGGACTGGCCGAAAACTTCGCTCTGGCGTGAGACTCAGGCGGCGGCCGGAACCCGACTTCTTGGGTCTTCCGTGGGCGGGAGTGGACGTTCGTTTAGTTCTGGAATACGAGGGTAGTCTGACCGACGGGCTTTCCGGGGGGGAATCAGTTTTCCCCATAAACGGTATTTCTTGGCTCTTGTGTGGGCATACCGCTACACGTACAATTCAGGAAGAGCAACCGGCTCGGTTTTTTCATGGTTGAAAAGGGGTGACCCGACCGACTTCGACGGAGCCTACAAGCTGGTTTCCCGGCGCCCGGTCGTCGTGCGAGATACGCTCCATTCTCGGTTCAAGAGGGACCTGGCTTTGGAGGAGAATGTCTTCGATTTGCCGACGGCGAGGGAATAATCGAAATGAAGGAAACATTTGCGTGAACCTGGACGATCTCATTCGACATTGTGGAGAGTGGCTTCGCGGCGTGGGACCGGAGGCCGATATCGTCATGAGCAGTCGCATCCGTCTGGCGCGGAACCTGGCGGAATACCCCTTTCTCAGCCGATCAACCGAGGCGGATCGTGTCGAAATCGAGAGATGTATTCAAGGGGTTCTGGGGGGAAATCAGTCCGAGGACGGGCTCCTCTATTGCGACGTGGAGAGTCTCGACCCCTTGGATCGGCAGTTTCTGGTGGAGCGGCACCTGATCAGCCGCGAACATGCCGAGGCGGACGGGGCCCGTTCCGTGGCGATACATCCGGACGAATCTTTCAGCGTCATGGTCAACGAAGAAGACCATTTGAGAATGCAGGTCATGCAGAGCGGGCTGAACCTGGCGACCGCGTGGGAGAAGATCGACTCGCTCGACGATCGGATCGAGAAACAGGTGGTTTACGCCTACCATGAGAAACTCGGCTACTTGACGGCTTGTCCCACCAACGTCGGCACCGGAATGCGGGTCAGCGTCATGCTGCACCTGCCCGCGTTGGTGATCACCCGCCAGATCGACAAGGTTTTCCGCAGTCTTCAGAAGATCAGTCTGGCGGTCCGAGGGCTCTACGGAGAAGGCTCGCAGGCGCTGGGCGATTTCTATCAGATCAGCAACCAGATCACCCTTGGCCGGAGTGAACAGGATATCTTGAATCAGGTGGCCGATATCGTTCCCGCCATCATCAACTACGAACGGCGCGCGCGGGACTTCTTGCGGACCGAGAACGGTGAGAACCTGGGCGACAGGGTGAGCCGCGCGTACGGAATTCTCCAGTCGGCGAAGACCATCTCTTCGGAGGAGACGATGCACCTGCTTTCGAGCGTCCGCATGGGGGTGAGCCTCGGGTTGATCAAGGAGCTTGAGATTCCGGAGATCAACGACATGTTCATCCAGACCCAGCCGGCCCACCTGCAGAAGCGCAGCGGCGCGGCGCTGGCCAGCGCCGACCGGAACATCGAACGCGCGCGTTACTTGCGACGGCAACTAGAGCAACTCCGTGGCGAGCACTCGGACACCAACTAACGATTCTCAAGACGGGAGGATTTGAATATGTTCCGCGTATCGCGAGAAATCGACTTCTGTTACGGACACCGTTTGCTCGGTTACCAGGGCAAATGCCGCTACCTGCATGGCCATAACGGCCTTGCCGTCGTTACTTTCGAGCAGGTTTCACTGGATGAACTGGGCATGGTGCTCGATTTTCACGAGATCAAGAACCGCGTCGAGAAGTGGATCGACCGCCACCTGGACCACCGGATGCTGTTGCGCAACGATGATCCCGCGGCGGAACCTCTGCTCGCGCAAGGGGAACCGCTGGTGCTCTTTGAAGTGAACCCCACGGCCGAGAACATCGCGAAGCTGATCTTTGAGAAGGCGCGCGAAGAGGGGCTTCCCGTCGTTGAGGTGGAACTCTGGGAAACGCCCAAGTGCCGCGCGTCTTATTGCGGCAACGGCGCCTACCCGAGGCGTACCGCGGGGGACCGGGAGGCCGCGTGCTCGCATGGCTGAGATTCCTCGCCCTCTTCTTCAGCGACTGGAGAGCCTTCGCCGCGCCGGTTTGCGGCATCTTCCGCGGACGCATGGCGTGTGCCGCGCGGCCATTCCAGTCGAACTTCCAGTGCCGGCCCGAATGCAAGAGGCGAATCCCGCCCCCGAAGCGATTTCCTCGGACCGTCCCCCTGAAAGTAAGGAACCGTTGATGACCGGTGGATCCGAACCGAGCATGCTTCTGGCCCAATTGGCGAAGGAGGTCGCCGCGTGTACCGCCTGTGCGGAGCTTGCCTCGACTCGAACGCAAACCGTCTTCGGCGACGGCAATCCGAAAGCACGGCTCGTCTTCATGGGCGAAGCGCCCGGTGCCGATGAAGACCGGCAGGGGGTCCCCTTCGTGGGCCGCGCGGGAAAGCTCCTGACGGATATCATCACCAAGGGAATGCGCGGTTGCGCCGCGAAGACGTGTACATCCTCAATACGCTCAAGTGCCGCCCTCCGGGCAATCGGAACCCCCTGCCGCACGAGGCGGCCGCGTGCCGCCCTTTCCTCGACCGTCAGTTGGAATTGATCCGGCCGGAGTTCATCTGCTGTCTCGGCGCAGTCGCTGCGCAGAGCTTGCTGAACACGTCCACTCCCATCGGACACCTTCGTGGAAAACTCCACGATTACCATGGAATCCAGGTAGTCTGCACCTACCATCCGGCGTATCTCTTGCGGAACCCGGCCGCGAAGAAGCAGACCTGGGAAGATATTCAGTTTCTGATGCGTAAAATGGGAATGGACGTCGCGCAGGCCTGACGCGGTCTCTCGGAACGCATCCGGTACGGGGCAAGCCTCGCAATCGCCGCCGCGTTGCCTTCGCTGTGGATCGGCAGCAGGGCCGGGCACGCTCCCGATATCGGCCCCCTCTTTTGCGAAATACTACTCGCAAGGGGGGAGTATCCGCACGGCTGGGAGTATTCCTCTACCTGGATACTTGTCGAGAATGACGTAACATACCACTTGATCATTTTTCGCCGATGCGGTATTCTGGTGTTCGTTGGGGTCCGGCGTTTTTTTGTCCGGCGGCCGGCTCCCGTTGAATTCGTGCATTTGAATGGTGCTTGTCAGCCTTGGATGGGAGGGGGACTGATGGTTGCGCGACGTTCCGTGAAGGTTTTGGTTTCCAGCGGCCTTGGGTTTTCTGGGAGGCCTCGTCTTGCGGACGAGGTTCAATCGCGCCGCGGCGAC
>CAZFQG010000099.1:0-22949 GCA_964520785.1 uncultured Planctomycetaceae bacterium
ACTTCCTGATGCAAGTCCTTGCTACGCAACGAAGTTAATGTGCGCTGGCCCTGGGGGGAGCGGGGGCGATGTAGCTGATGAGTTGTTTGGGATGAGTTGTCAAAGGGTGTTCCGCCAGGGTCCGATTCTTTCGCGTAAGACGTTCCAGTGGCTCGTTCTCGGGCAAACACTCAATTTACGGGCGGGAGGCTATCGATACAAGAACGGGTTGGTTCGCGGGCCGTCGGAGGATATTATTGAGGTGTGCATGGACGCCGCGATTGGCACCCGTTTTGCGGTGCGATTCGTTTGGCAATGGTCCGGCTTTTGACCTGATGCATCGTTGGTCTCATGGATCGCACATCGAGAGAGAATCCAGACTATTACAAGGTCCTCGGGGTGGTATCCACGGCGACCCCGGAGGAGATCGAGGCGGCGTTTCGTGAGTTGGCGCGACGGTGGCATCCGGACGTTTGCGAGGACGTCCAACATGCCGCGGAGAATTTCAAGCGGATCGCCGAGGCGCATGAAGTCTTGCGCGATCCGGAAAAACGGCGCCGGTACGACCGGCAACGGGTCCGCTCGCCGGCCGGGACCGTCCGGATTCGCCCCCGGTCCGCCGGGGAAACGCGGCGTCCGGAGGATGTTTATGCGGGACCCCGCCCCAGCGGCATGCCGGAAGACCTATTTGACCTGATGCGCGCGTTCTTCGGCGGTTCGATTGGGCCACAAACGGTCGCCTCCGACATTGGCCGAGGGAGCCGATTCGAACTCGAGTTGCCCGTCTCGCCAGAAGAGGCTCACCGGGGTAGCGCCGTTCCGATTATCCTGACGCTGCCGGCGGAGTGCCCGGCCTGCGCGGGCCGTAGTACCGCCCAGAAAGCTCCATGCGACCGTTGCGGGGGACGGGGGTCCGTCCGCGGCGAGCGATGCCAGGTCGTGGTGCATGTCCCTCCGGGGGTGCGGACGGGAACCCGACTTCGGACCGCCGTGGAAGGCGTTTCCGGATCCGGCGCATGGAAAGAAGTCGTCTTCCGGATCCGCGTCAGCCCCTACGTGTGACGCTGGTGAACCGCGGCCGTCGGGTCCGAACCGATGGCGCAGTTTTTGCGTAAACATTGAATGGGTGGGGTTCGGGTGCTTGTTTGACAGGTCGTGTTTGTTCGATAGGTCACGAGTAAGCAGAAGTAGGAGGTGTTTGAAATGGCAACTACCGCTACGCTTGTGAATGAACGGACGGATCGGCATGGCACTGAGAGTCGTGAAACGAGGGACCGTGGTCCGGCGACGGCCGTCGCCAAGCGAGTCGCGGCTCCTGCTCGCGAGAAGAGGCGGTCCCGGCCCGGGTCGCCACGTCGTTCGTCGGGACTGATCCCCTGTCAGATCGGCGGCGGAACGTGGCATCTCGCCGAACGTCCCTATCACGAGGAAGGCCGCGCCGACGCGGTTTTCCGTTTCCGGTTGGCTCTTGTGGTCCTGAGCCTCGGGATCGGATTGCTGTTCTTCTTGCTGTTCGGGGTCGATCTCGTCGCCGCCTGGCCTTTCCATCGGCACAGCGTCGAGATGGACGTCGCGTACCTGTTCTGCGGCGCGGCGCTGATGTACCTGAGCTGGGAAACGTCCCGTGACCTGCGCTGAATGGCGCGACATGCGGTGAGTCCAGTGCATCAGCGGAAGAACCGAATCACCCCCACGACGAGCGTGAGTACGAGGCTCAGCAATAGGCAGGTCGCGATGGGGAAGTAGAAACGGACGTTCCGTCCTTCAAATCGGATATCGCCGGGAAGGCGTCCGAACCAAGACGTGATCGGCCAGAAGAGTGATAGGGCCCCGATGAGGAGAAGGACGGCACCCAGGGCGATGATCGACCAGGCGAAATAGTTGTTCATAGTAGGCGTAGGGGTTGGTTCCTCTGATCATCTGGCGACTGCCAAAATGGCAGTCGCGGTGTCAATTTGGCGGGAAAAGTGAGCTTGGGGCTCCGTGTTGGCGTTGGCTTTCCCCTGGCACTCGCGTCATGCCGTCGCTTACGTCTCTTCCAAGAAACGGCTAAGGCCGCGTCCGACCTTTTTGGTCGTCGCGGCCTCCATTGCCGGCCGGAGGCGCCGCTTTAGGGCGCTTGGACCGTGATCCGCTTCGCCTTGGCTTGTTCGCCCTTGGGCACCGTCACTTCCAAGACGCCGTTGTGATATCGGGCCTCGATTTTGTCTTCCTCGACTCCGGTGGGAAGGGGAAACGCGCGCTGGAGTTTTCCGTACTGGTAGCGTCGCTCGTTTCCCTCTTTCGATTCCTCTTTGTGTTCGGCCTCGAGGACGAGGTGGCCCGAGGTCACGCGGACGTCGAACTCGTCGGGTTCGAAGCCGGGCGCCTCCGCGCGGACGACGATTTCGTCTTCCCGGTCGTCCACGTCGCATCCCCAGCCCCGGCCGGACAGTTCGCCCCCGGCGGACCAGCCTTTCCAGGGTTGGTCCAGTTCCGGCCACTCGCGCCAGAAGCGATCGAACAAGTTGTCCAATTCATCATGGAGCTGGGCCAACGGTCGACGCTCGCTGCGCGCGATCATTCCACTTTCGTTTTCCGCTCTCTTTCGCTTCCAGGGAATCAAGTTGAACATCTTCATCACTCCTTTCATAAAGCAAGGGATTGTCTTCTCCGGTTTGAAGAACGCGTGACGGCCGGCGGGGCCTAGTCCGCCTTCACCTCGATTTTGCGCGGCTTGGCCGCCTCGCTCTTCGGAAGGCGAATGCACAAGACGCCGTCTTTGAGTTCGGCGGAAATCTTCTCCGCGTCGACGTCCTCGTAGACCTGGAACTCCCGGTAGAAGTCGCCGATCCCGTATTCGCCGTAGACGAACTCACGTTCCTGATGCCTCGGTTCGACCTTGCCGTGGAGGATCAACCGTTCATTCTCGAAACGAACATCCAAGTCCTCCGGCTTCACGCCCGGCAGATCGCCGTACACTAGCAATGCGTCTTTCGTTTCCACGATGTCGCAACGCGGGACGTAGGTCGCGCCGGTACGGGTCCGTTCCACGGTGGCGACGTCGCCGCCTTCTTCTTTCTTCACCATTTCAGCCATGACTTATCCTCCTATCTCGCAAGGGGTTCTCTGACTCGTGATTCTTCGATCGAAGGCAAGGTACTCCGATCATCCGGTCTTGACCTCGATCCGGCGCGGCTTGGCCGCTTCACTCTTGGGAAGCTTCACGCACAGGACGCCGTGTCGGAATTCCGCCTCGACCTTGTCCGCGTCGATCTCTTCCGGCAGCGCGATCACCCGGGCAAAGCCGCCTTGGCCGCGTTCCCGGCGATGCCAGGTGGCCTCGTCGAGCGACGGGGCCTCTCGCTTTCCTTTGACGGTGAGCTGATTCCCGCCGCTGGCGTAAATCTCCAAATCGTCCAGATTCATGCCGGGCAGTTCGGCCTCGCAGTAGAGGTTGTCCTCATCCCGCCAGAGGTTGAACGCCGGAGTCACCGGCGTCCGTTGGCCCGGTCCGTTGCCGACACCATATCGGCCGAAAACGCGATCCATTTCGTCGCGCAATCGATTCATCTCGGACCAAAGGCCTTGGGAACCAAACGGTTGCCAACGTGTCGTAAGCATGTCCGTACTCCTTTCCTTCTTGAGGTCCAACGTGTTCGGATTTTGCGGCCCGCCATGTTGGCAGGCGGACCATTCGGCGGAACGAATGTGCAACGTGCGCGCCAATTCCGGCGCGGTGCGCGGCGGAAAAAAACCCGCATTTCGGACTTGACTTCCCGCCCCCGAAGGTATATCCTAAGTCGGACGTCGGCTGAGACTCCTTTTCGATTCGAATACATCATTCTTTTTTGAGTAAGAAGTGTTTGCGAACCCCCTCCCTAGCCTGGTGTTGTTATGCGTGCCGCATTGCGGTTCGGCTTAGGGTTCGCGGACAAAGAAAAGTACGATGACAACCCCGAGGTCGACCGCGACTTCGGGGTTTTTTGTTTTTTACGTAAAAAGTCTTGTTTTCAATAATCTGCGGATGTCGTAATAGTGATGATGCGGAAAAACGAGCGGAACCACGATCCATTCTCTGCACGAGGACTGTTGCTTACCGCGCCGACCAGGGGTCGGCATTCCAGAGCGTAAGCGATCATTCTATCGCGGTTTCTATTCGACTTTTTCCATGAAGGCATGACATTATGATAGACACTAACGAGCGTCAGATCATTATTTTCGACACAACCCTCCGCGATGGGGAGCAGTCGCCGGGGGCAAGCATGAACCTGGCCGAAAAGCTGGAGGTAGCCCAGGCCTTGGTCGAGCTGAATGTCGACGTCATCGAGGCCGGTTTTCCCATTGCCTCGCCGGGGGATTTCGAGGCGGTGTCCGAGGTCTCGAAGCTGGTCAAGGGGGCGTGCGTGTGCGGACTGGCCCGGTGCCGCGAACAGGATATCGACCGGGCGTGGGAGGCCCTCAAACACGCCGAGGACCCTCGAATCCACGTCTTCCTGGCGACCAGCGCGATCCACCGGGAGCACAAGCTCCGCCTGACCAAGATCGACATTATCAAACGGGCCGTAGAAGGGGTCAAGCGCGCGGTGAAGTATTGCTCGAACGTCGAGTTTTCCCCGGAGGACGCGGCACGGACGGAGATCGACTTTTTGTGCCAGGTGGTTGGCGCGGCAATCGACGCCGGCGCGAAGACGATCAACATCCCGGACACGGTCGGCTACACCACGCCGTCGCACTTCCACCACATTATCACGGCGCTGCACTATCGCGTGCCGAACATCGACAAGGCGGTGATCAGCGTTCACTGCCACAACGACCTGGGGATGGCCGTTGCGAACAGCCTGGCGGCCGTTCAGGCCGGCGCGAGCCAGGTGGAGTGTACGATCAACGGGATCGGCGAGCGGGCCGGCAACTGCTCGCTGGAAGAAATCGTGATGGCGCTGCGGGTCCGTCGCGACTACTACCAGGCCGACACTCGCATTTTTACGCAGCGGCTCGTTCCAACCAGCCGGCTCGTCTCCAGCGTGACCGGGATCGTCGTTCAGCGGAACAAGGCGATCGTCGGTCAAAACGCCTTCGCGCACGAGTCCGGCATTCACCAGGACGGCATGCTCAAGGAACCGAGCACGTACGAGATCATGCGGCCGGAGGACGTGGGTTTTCCCAAGACGGACCTCGTACTGGGAAAGCACAGCGGCCGCGCGGCGCTCGCCGACCGGATCAAGAGCCTGGGATACACGCTCGACGCCGAGCATTTGGCTTCGGTTTTCGAGAAATTCAAGGCCCTTGCGGACAGGAAGAAGGAGATTTACGATGGAGATATCCTGTCCCTGGTCGATCAGGAACTGCTGGCCGCTCCCGAGCTGTGGCGGTTCGTCTCGTACGAGGTCCTCAGCGGATCCCACCAGGTGCCTCGCGCGCGGATCGTCGTGGAGCACGGCGGCGAAACGCTAACGGAAGATCTGGAGGCCGGCGATGGGCCGATCGACGCCGTGTTTCTGGCCATCGAGAAGCTCACCGGCGTCCACACAGTCTGCCGCGATTTCCAGGTCCACAGCGTGACGGTCGGCAAGGACGCCCAAGGCGAGGTCCTCGTCGAGGTCGAGCATGACGGCCGCGTCTACCGCGGACGTGGCGTTTCCACCGACAGCGTCGAAGCCTCCGCGAAGGCATTCCTCAGCGCGATCAACCGCATCGCCATGACAAGCGACGCGGATAAGGCGGAAAAACAAGTGAAGAATGCGGCAAGTCCGTGAACCGGGCAGGCCTCGCATAAAAAGACACCCGCGGACGGACGAAGCCCCGATCCGTCCGCGCCACGGCCGAGTGGCGGAATCGGCAGACGCTCGGGATTTAAAATCCCGTGTCCATAACGGACGTGCGGGTTCAAATCCCGCCTCGGCTAGTTCGGAAGTGCCCGCCAAGCATGGAAGCATGGCGGCACGAGAAAACCAACGCGGCGTTGGAGAATTCGGGCCGCCGGCCGACACGGGAAGCCACGTGCTCGAATCGGAGTCCTCTGACGCCGGCCCTCGACCGGCAGAGGCCGGAGGGTACAACGGTCGGTCTTGCATCGACGTGCCGGACAATCCTCGGTTTGGTGGTACGGCGTCGTTGACGGAGCCAATGCGCCGCCTCCCGTGAAGGCCGCGTCAATGAAAGAACCGGGATTGCCGGCGCGGCATCGTCGGAAATGCGAGAACGAACGTCGGGATTACCGGATCGTCCCGGGAAGTGGCTTTTCCGGACGATCCGGTCGTGCTATGATGCGGTTCGTTTCGTCCGAAAAGAATTGATCGCCCGGTAAAAGAGCCATGTCCGCGCCTTCCACGAGCGTCCGCTCACGACTTCTTTCCGCCCTCGCGGGAGAACCGACGGAACATCCCGCCTATTTGGTCTACGACTGGTTCGTCCAGAACCGCCGGCTTGACTGGCGGCGACTTTTCGATCTCGGGCTCGGACAACTGGCCCACGTGGAACTGGTCCGAGTCCAACGGCCCCACCTGACGATCTTCGAGGATACGAAGCACGTTGAAGGCCGCGCCCTGAAGACGATCCGGTGGATTACCGACCGGGGAGAGTTGGAAGAGACGTTCGTCGACGGGTGGCAGCACGACTTCCTGGTGAAGAAGCCCCAGGACTACGCCATTCTTCGACGCGGCTTCGAGGGAACCACCTATACCGCGACGTCGGAGTTCTTTCAGGCGTCGGAAGCGACGCTGGGCGAATTCGGCTACACCGTAGGGTCTCTTGGTTGGGCCCCGATCCGCCGCACGCCGTTGTTGCAGGTGATGGTCGACTTCGCCGGACCGGAACGGTTCGCGATCGATCTTCTCGACCGGGTTCCGCCTTTGATGGAACTGCTGGAACTCCTGAGGGAGTTGACGCTCGATAAACTTCGCGAAGCGGTCAAGACCGAGGCCGACTACATCAAGCTGTGGGAAAACCTCGCGATCGAGATGCTTGGTGTGCGCGCCTACCGCGAATATACCGTCCCACTGTACCGCGAGATGCTCGACATCACCCAAGCCGCCGGTAAGCGACTTCTCGTCCACTACGACGGAAAACTCCGCGTTATCGCAGAGGACGTCGCCGCTCTCGATTTCGACCTCGATTCTCTCACTCCTCCTCCTGAAGGCGACATGACCATCGCCGAGGCACGGGCCGCGTGGCAAAACAAGTTCTTCTGGATGCATCCCCCCCTGGGTTGGTTTCACGGAGACCGGGACAGCCTCATCGCGCGGGTCCGCGAAATGTTCGAGGGGGCGGGCCGGAGGAACTGCTGCCTGATGATCAGTGAAGACATTCCGCATGAGGCGATGGAGAATGTCCCATTTCTCCTGGATCGATTGGCGGCCGGAAGATGCTAATGCGCCTATTGGAAATCCCGAGACTTCGTCTTCACCGCGGCCAGTGCGCCGGACCAATCCTCGACCCTCGCCGGTAAGACGTGGATCACGCCGTCTTTTTTCTGGAGTCTGCCGTCGGCCAGGATGACCATCGCGCCGCGGACGACCTGGCGGTATCGGGCGGCCACGTCGGGACGGATGATGAGATTGGCCTGACCCGTCTCGTCTTCGAGCGTGATGAAGATCACCCCTTTCGCCGTGCCGGGACGCTGGCGGTTGAGGACGAGTCCCGCCACTTTCACGCGGCGGCCGTCCGGCCGTTTTTCCAGATCGGCCGCGGGAACCACCCGATTTTTTTCGAGCATCGGACGGAGGAACCGCATCGGATGGTCCTTGAGCGAGAACCCCAGGGCACCGTAATCCGCGGCCGTCTCCTCGAAAAGGGTCATTCGAGCGAGGAACTGCGTCTGCGGCGCCGGCTGCTGCGTGGGTGCCGCGTCGAACAGGGGCATCGCCCGGTTGTCTTGGGCCAGGGCGTCCCATAAGGCGGCACGCCGGCCGAGTTGGAGGGATTCGAACGCGTCCGCCTCGGCCAGAAGATTCAGGACGGGCCGCTCCAGGCCGGTCCGCCGCGCGAAATCGTCCATGTCGCGGTACGGGCCCGTCCGCCGGCCTTCGAGTATCCGCCCGATTGCCTCCTCCGGCAGGCGGTTCACCAGGTTCAGGCCCAGCCGCAGGGCATCCCCCATCTCGGTCGGCTCCAGCGTCGAATCGGCGTCGCTGGCGTTGACGTCCGCGGGCCGCACCGGCACCCCGTGCCGCCGTGCATCCTGGATAAGCTGTGCCGGGGCGTAGAACCCCATCGGTTGGCTGTTGAGCAGCGCCGCCGTGAACGCGGCCGGGTAGTAGCGCTTCAGCCACGACGAGACGTAGACCAACAGCGCGAAACTGGCCGCGTGCGACTCCGGAAAGCCATACTCGCCGAAGCCGCGGATTTGCGAGAAGACCGAATCGGCGTATTCTCGGGAAAAACCGTTTTTTAACATCCCTTCGATGAGACGCCTGCGGAACCGCTCGATCAGTCCGGGCCGCCGCCAGGCGCCCATCGCGCGGCGGAGTTGATCCGCCTCGCCGGGCGTGAAACCGGCCGCCGCCACCGCCAGACGCATCGCCTGTTCCTGAAAGAGGGGGACGCCGAGCGTCTTCTCGAGAATGGCGCGGATTTCCTCGCTCGGATACGTCACCGTCTCCTCGCCTTCCCGGCGGCGGAGATAGGGGTGGACCATCTGCCCCTGGATCGGCCCCGGCCGGACGATCGCCACCTCGATGACCAGATCATAGAACGACTTCGGCTTCAACCGCGGCAGCATGGCCATCTGGGCCCGGCTCTCGATTTGAAAGACGCCCACGGTGTCGGCCGCGCGGATCATCTCATAGACCGCCTCGTCCTCCGCCGGGACGGTCGCCGGCGTCAGGCGGATTCCATGATGCTTCTCAATTAGCTCGAAACAGCGCCGGATGGCGGAGAGCATTCCCAGGGCGAGGCAGTCGACCTTGAGGATTCCCAGTTCGTCCAAGTCGTCTTTGTTCCACTGAATGACGGTCCGCTCCGGCATGGCCGCGTTTTCGATCGGGCAGGTCTCGCAGAGAAGGTCGTCCGTCATCACCATCCCGCCGGTATGCTGCGAGAGGTGCCGCGGGAACCCTACAAGCTCGTTTACCAGCGCGACGAACCGGCTCCCCAGGAGCGACTCCGGATCGAGTCCCGCCTCGCGGCACCGCGCGGCGAGGTCCGGTTCCTGGTGGTAGTGGTCGAACCGCTTCACCACTTCGTCGACGCGGTCTTCCGAAAGCCCGAGCGCCTTGCCGATGTCCCTCGCCGCGGAGCGGGGCCGGTACCGGATCACCTCCGCCGTCATCGCCGCCCGGTCGCGGCCGTACTTGTCGTAGAGATACTGCAAGACCTCCTCGCGCCGCTCGTGCTCGAAATCGACGTCGATATCCGGGGCCTCGTTCCGCTCGCGAGAGATGAACCGCTCGAACAACAGGTCGATCCGGTCCGGGTCGACCGAAGTAATCTCCAGACAGAAGCAGACGGCCGAATTGGCCGCCGACCCCCGACCCTGGCACAGGATGCCGCGGCTCTGTGCGAAGCGGACCAGATCCCAGACGGTCAAAAAATAGGCCTCGTAACGGAGTTCCTCGATCAGCCCCAGTTCGTGCTCGAGCATCTTCCGGACTTTCGCGGGTACGCCGCCCGGGTATCGCCGGCGAGCCCCTTCCTCGGTGAGCCGCCTGAGGTACTCCATGGGAGTCGAGCCCGGCGGAGACAGCTCGCGCGGGTAGGTGTAGCGGAGTTCGTCGAGCGAGAAAGCACATCGCCGGGCCACCTCCAGGGTCCGCCGGAGCATGTCTTCGTGGCCGCGATACAGCCGGGCCAGGTCTTCCAGGGGGCGCAAGTGCCGCTGGGCGTTGGCGTAGAGGGAGGCCTTCACCTCGCGAACGGTCTGGTTCAGGCGGATCGCGGTGAGCGCGTCGTGCAAGGCCTGGCGCCGGGCCGCGTGATAGTGGACGTCCCCCGAGGCGACCGCCGGAATGCCGAGACGATTCCCCACCGCGGCGACGTGATCCAACAACCCCGTGTCGTCCGTGCCGCGGTGGATTTTCGCCGCCAGGTAACACCGGTCCCCCAGTATTTCGCGGTACCGGGCGAATTCCTCGACCGGCCGGCCGTCTTCCGGCCGCTCCGGAAAGAGACACAGCCCGATCGAGCCCGCCGCATGTTCGGCCACGTCTTCCAGCCGCAGCGTGCATTCCCCTTTCTCGGCGCGCCGCCGCCCCCGGGTGATGAGCCGGCAAAGATTGCCGTAGGCCGCGCGGTCGGTCGCCAGCAGGACTATCGGCGCGGCGTCCTCGGGGTGGATTTCCGTCCCCAGAAGAAGCTCCATTCCGATATCCTTCGCCGCTTGATGCGCGCGGACCGCGCCGGCGAAACTCGCGAGGTCCGTCACGGCGACGGCCGCATACGAAAGATTGGCTGCCTCGGTGACGATCTCCTCGGGATGGGAGGCGCCTTCAAGGAAAGAGAAGTTCGTCTTGGCGTGCAGCTCGGCGTAGTGCATGGTGTGGAGGCAAAAGGAACCGCGAACGGCCGCGAACGGCACGTTTATGGATTTCACGAAAAAGGGGCTTGTATGGCCGCCTGAGAAAGTTTTCCGCGCACCGGCAATTGAAGACCGTCACGGCTCCACCAAATACGCCTCCCCGTCCAAGTTCACGATCACCGGCTCGTCGAATGCCAGGTACTGGGTCATATCGCGGCCGAATCGTTTGGCCAGGGCGAAGTATTCGTCGCTGAACTGCTTGATGCGTCTGGGGTTCTCTTGCTGTTTCTCGGTGAGCGTCGAGTCGACCCATTGGTCGTTGCGCCGGTAGAACGCGCGGTTCCCGACCTGGCGGACCACTTCTTGTCGCGGCGCCGCCTCGTCCGCTTGCGGCGCCGGTTCGCCCATCGGAGCCGCTTGCCGACCCCGCGCGGGTTTGCCGGCCATGCCTCCACCCATTCCACCCATGCCCTGCTCCATACCCATGCCCATGCCCGGACCGTACCCGAACCCGCCGGAACGGCCCATGCCGTCGGCCGGTCCGGCCGGCATCGCCGATGGAGACCCGGCTAGTTTGGCCTTCTGCATTTCCCCCTTGAATCGGCGTTGGCCGAAGCCGCCGGCCCCGGAGGCAACCTCCAACTGGCGGAGATTCTCCCGCGTGCGCGCAGAGTTCGCGACACGGTCGTGGATGTTGGTGTTTTCGTCGGCGAGGAACGACGTGTAGGGGGTAAGAATGCCATGTTTCGTGGCCAAGCCGACCAGTTCGGTGACCAACTCGTCGTTGTGCCCCTTCAGGTCCAACTCATCGATGATCTCCCCCACGCGGCGGACGGCCCAGAGCTTCTCCACGAAGGCGTGAGTATCGTCCGCGCTTTTCTCGACGAGCGTGGCGGGGAAGTCGAACTTCGAGGGGGTGCCGCCGTCGGCGTCGTTGACCTTGCCGGAAACGACAACCTTGGCCGCGCCGGGTCGCTTGTAGCGGCCCACCACCACGAGTTGCTCGCCGGCGAAGAGGTCGAACCGGCCCTTGGGGTACACCCGGTTGATCGGTTCGCCGTGCTCGGCGCGGTGCTCGTCCAGAACGAACTCGATGCCGACGTCGGTCAGCACGGGCGACTCGATCTTACGGTAAAGGCTGCCGACGCGGTCCTCGATATCCTCGTCCGGCCGGACGTATTCACTCTGGCCCGAGGAGTCGCGGACGAGCCGGTCGATGAGGCGGCTGTTGACGTCATAGCCGACGCCGAAGGCGAAAACGCGTGTCTTGTTCCCATTCGCCTCCTTCACGGCGGCCGCGATTTTCATCTCGTTCGTCTCGCCGGCGGTGGGGAGCCCGTCGGTGAGGAACACGATGTAATTGGGGCGGTCGGTATTCGTAATCTGGGCGAGGGCGGTTCGCAAGGCGGAATCGATGTTGGTGCTGCCGCCGGCGTTGATTCCTTCCACGAAGCCAAGGGCCGCTTCGCGGGTCTTATCGTCAAAACGCTGCAACTCGGGCCGGAAGGCCTCGACTTCGCTGTCGTACGCGATGATGTTGAATAGATCGTCCTCCCCCAGGTTGTTGAGCACGAACTTGAGCGCCTCACGGGCCTGCTTGATCTTCTTGCCGTTCATGCTGCCGGAGCGGTCAACGACGAAGATGACCGTCTTCTTGGGCGGTTCTTTGTCGGCGGCCTTGATCTCCGGGCTGGCCAGAAGCAGAAAGTAACCGTCCTCGTCCCCCTCCGGCCGGTAGCTCAGGACCTTCGCCGAAAGCTTGCCGCCCCCCACGTCATAGAGCAGGCGAAAGTCGGACACCGGAATCGAGTTCTCCGATTCGTAACTGATCGTCGCGTGGCGGGAATCGGGACGCTTGATCTTCACCTCGTGCGTGGGGCTGTAAACGTTTTTGATCTCTTCGCTGCTTTCGAGCGTCAATCGCACGCTCACCTTTTCGACCGCCGCCGAGGTGTATTTCGCCGTGCTCATCGGAAAGACGAAGTCGGTCAGGCCCTCGTACTTGCGGCAGAGCTGACTGTAGCGGAGCGTCACCGTGCGTTTCTCCCCCGGCGGCACCGGGAAGACGCTGGTCTTGAAGAGCCCCGTTCCCATCCACTCCAGCAGAGCCGGGTCCTGGTTCTTCCGAACGATCTCCTCGTAGAGCTTTCGGGCTTTGTCCGCCGGGAGCAACTCGGCCGGATACTCCTTCCCGTCGACCATGAGGGTCATGCCGTCAATCGCCCCGTCGTAAGGGAGCGGAAAGACGAACGAGACTTCCAGTTGACGGCTTCCGGTATTGACAAACGATTGTGATACGCTTACCCTCGCCACCTGATCGACCAACCGGGCCTGGATATCCAGCTCCTGAATCTTGTAGGTACTCTCCGGCGGCAAGGGTCGCGGCGGCCGCGGGTGGGGAGGGTAAATGATGATCGGGCGGGGCAACCGTACTTGGCTGTCCGGGTCTACCACGATCAAAAGGCCCTGAGCACCGGCGACGCTCGGCAGGACAACGGACAAAGCTAAAAGCATAAATTGCAAAGAGTTACGACACATGGCAACCGCCTCCTGGACCAAATAACTACCGCCAAACGGGGGGGTGAATGAACTATTTACCCGGAACTTGGACGCTTCAGGGGGGGGAAAGAGTTCCCAAAAAAGACGCGACAATCACTGCACCAGTACCGTCTCGCGCCGATAATCCCAATACGTCTGCACGGCGTTGACGCCGCCGCCCAGACCGCTTTGTTTGACGCCGGCGTAGGGAATGCCAAGCGGAAGCTCGTTGTGGCGGTTGATCCAGTTCACGCCGGAGACGAGCCGCGAGGCCAGGTTCGCGGCGCGCCGGGGGTCCTCGGACCAGACGCTGTTCGCCAAGCCATAGGGGGTGCCGTTGACGATTTCTATCGCTTCCTCTTCGGTCTCGAACGGCAGAATATAGCCGACCGGTCCGAATATCTCCCGCTGCGCGGCGATGTTGTCCGGTGGACCGCTCAGAAGCGTGGGCGTTAGGAAAAAGCCGTGTTCGCGGCCCTCGGGGCGGACTCTCTTGCCGAGAAGAACCGCCTCGGCCCCTTCCTCAATGCCTCGCTGAATGAACCCCAATACTCGTTCGCGCTGGGAGTCACTAACGAGGGGCCCCATCTCGGTCTCGGGGTCGCCGGGACATCCAATACGCACTTCGCCAAGCCTTTCGGCGGCCGTCTCGACGAACGCGCCGAGGATTTTCCGATGCACGACCCACCGCGAGGGCGTGCAACAGACCTGGCCGGCATTGAAAACGAGCCAATCCGCCAGCCGCCGGGCAACCTTCTCGACCTGGACGTCGTCGAGAACGACGGCGGCTCCTTTTCCACCAAGTTCCAACTTCACCGGCGTCAGATTCTTTGCACAGGCGGCGGCGATCCGGCGCCCCACCTCCGGCGAACCGGTAAATGCCATCCGCATCACCCCGGGATGCCTTGCAAGGGCCGCCCCCGCGACCTCGCCCAACCCGGGGACCACGTTGATCACGCCGTCTGGAAAACCAACTTCGGCGGCCAGATTCGCCAGATAGATGGCCGAAAGGGGCGCCTGTTCGGCTGGTTTCAGGACGATCGTGTTTCCCGCGGCGATGGCCGGAGCGATTCCCCAACACGCAAGCAAGAGCGGAAAATTCCAGGGTGTAATAAACCCGCACGTCCCCCAAGCGAAACGGCGAATCTCTACCCGATAGGGGGCGGGAGCCGCGATCGGACGGGAGACCTCTTCCAGCGTGGCGATGGAGGCGAAGAATCGGAACGTATCGGCGGCCGAGTGAACATCGCTCTCGGCATCGCGAAAGAGCTTCCCGCAGTCGAGCGATTCGAGCCGGGCAAGGACCTCGGCACGGTCGTCGATGGCGGCGGCCAGCGTGCGGATCGCGTCACACCGGCGCTGGCCGGAAAGCCGGCCCCACGTCTCGAAGGCCCCGGTCGCCGCGGCGGCCGCTTCGTCGATTTCCTTCTCGCCGCCGAGTGCGAATGTCGTGAGCGGCTCGCCGGACGCTGGGTTGATGCTAACCCCCACTTCAGCGGTTCCTTTCGGGATCCGTCGTCCACCAACCACGGCGGTCAACGGGCCGGAAGCGAGAAATCGTTCGACATCGGGATGGATTTCGGTCATTATTCCATTTTCGAGCGGGAAACCCCCCAAGTTTCGAAGGTGGCCCTGCGGATCACGGCATTATTCCGTATATTGTAAGCCAATCGCACGGCGGTGACAATGAACCGTCGCGCTTCACGACGAAGAGCCGCAATGGGGTCTTTTGCACTGGGAGAATGCCTTGAAAATCGCTTATCTTGACTGCTTCGCCGGAATTAGCGGGGACATGGCGCTTGGAGCCCTCGTAGACGCCGGCGTCGATCTGGGCGCTCTGAACGCCGCGGTCGGATCGCTCGGTCTGCCAGACTGCCGTTTAGTCGCCTGCGAGGTCAAGAAGGGGGGGTTCCGCGCGACGAAGGTCGATGTTCTGGCCCAGCACGAACACGTCCACCGGCACCTGGCCGATATCGAGCCGATGATTGACGCAGGGGCTCTTTCGGACGTGCAGAAGGCGACCGCGCGGCGTCTCTTCCGCAGGTTGGCCGAAGTGGAGGCCATGGCACACGGCACGACGGTCGAGAAAGTCCACTTCCACGAGGTTGGAGCGGCCGACTCGATCGCGGACATCGTTGGTTCGGTTGTCGGTTTCGACCTGCTGGGAGTGGAACGCGTGATTGTCTCGCCTATTCCGACCGGAACCGGATGCGTCCGAATTACCCACGGATCGTGCGGCATTCCCGCTCCTGCGACGGCCGCGATCCTTCGCGGGGTGCCCCTAGCGCAAGCGGACGTCGAGGGAGAGATGACGACCCCCACCGGCGCGCTCATCGCGACGGAGATCGGCGATTCCTTCGGTCCCTTGCCGGCGATGCGGATCGACCGGATTGGACTGGGAGCCGGAAGCAAAGACTGGCCGGACAGGCCGAATATCTTGCGGTTGTTCGTCGGAAAACCGGCCGATTTTGGGATGACGCATCGTGATACGGTGTGGTTACTGGAGACGAACCTCGACGACGCCGACGGCGAGACGGTGGCCCACGCGCTGGACCTTCTCTGGAGGGCGAACGTCCTGGATGCGTGGACTGCGCCGATCGCCATGAAAAAGGGCCGGCCGGGCGTCCTTTTGAGCATCCTCGTCCAGGAGCCGGAACTGACGGCGGCGGAGGAGATTCTTTTTGAAGCAACCGGTACGCTCGGAATTCGCCGCCGGCTCGTCGAGCGGAGGGTTCTTCCGCGGGTTGCGTATACGGTTGGCACCAAATACGGCCCGGTTCTCGGAAAAGCAAGACGCCTTCCTTGCGGCGAGGCGCGATTCAAGCCGGAATACGAGTCATGCAGGGCAGTCGCGGAGGACGTCGGCGTCTCTCTGGAGACCATCGTGGAGGCGGCGAAGGGGGCTTTTGACCCCGACGCGGTCCGGTTCGCCGCGGATGATCCGGCTGGAAGCAAAAACCCGGGTCGCGCCCACCCACGCGAGCAGGAATAGGATGGCCTCATGTCGCCAATCGCCAACCTCGTTTCCGAAGCGCTCTTAACGCTCGGTATCGCCGTCATCGCCGTCGTTCTGCTTCTCAGGGCGTTCCGCGTATCCAAGCGTTGCCGGGTGGCGGATTCGAAACCCGCGGAGAATGAAGCGACTTCGCGGAAGACGACAGCCCACGAGAAATACGCATTGTGGGAAGTGGAGATCGAGGAGAGGTTCCGCGAGGTCGAGGCGCGGCTGGACAATAAGATCGCCGCGCTGGAGTACCTGTTGAACGAAGCCGAATCGGTACTGGGGCGGTTGGAATCGCACGTCCAACGGGGCGACGAGGGGAATAATCAGTTGAAGTAAACTTGGATTTCCGCGGAGGAGTCGGTCCACTTCTGGGAGGTCGCCTCGCCGACCATGACGATCCCACTTAGTGCCGCCAGGAGTATCGCCATCAGCACGACCGCATATTCGACCGCCGCCGGCCCATCTTCCGCCGCGCAAAAATTCCAAACTCTTGTTCGTAAGGTTTTCATAAATAAACTCCGTGTCCCGTCGCGAATCCGCGAGGCGCCGGAAAAAATGCAAAAAATCACCGTCTTTAGAAATCTAGCTTGAAATCGAAGGTCGGGCAAACCGTGCGGAGTAAGTAGCTTTGCGGGGCTTCTTTCTTCCTTGCGAGGCGTTCGGGTTATGACGGCAAATTCCAAGTGTCTACCCCGCCGGAAGGGCGATGGATAGGCCAATCTCGCGAATGGGAACACCGGAGCCTTGACGGGGCATCGCCGAACTTATAATGGAGTAACGGTTCGATGGGAACGCGCCGTTTGGACTCCGTGAAGAGCGACGTCGTTCCTCGGCGACGTGGTTCATTGATTAGGGAAACAGGCTAAGGAGATAAGAAGAATGAGTGTTCTGGTCACGAAAGAGGCCCCTGATTTCACGGCACAGGCCGTTATGCCGGACGGTACGTTTCAGGAAATCCGCTTGAGCGACTACCGTGGGAAGTATGTTGTTTTGTTCTTTTACCCGCTGGATTTCACGTTCGTATGCCCTACGGAAATAATCGCGTTTTCCGAGGCGGCGGCCGATTTCGATAAGCTGGGTGTACAACTTCTGGGATGCTCGATCGATAGCCATTTCTCGCATTTCGCCTGGCGGAATACGCCGAGAACGGCTGGAGGCATCGGGGAAATTCATTATCCCCTCGTCGCCGACCTCGATAAGTCGATCGCGACGAAGTACGACGTTCTCCTTCCGGGCGGGGTGGCGTTGCGAGGGTTGTTCCTCATCGACAAGGAGGGCATCGTCCGCCACGAGTTGATCAACGACTTGCCGTTGGGACGCAGCGTCGAAGAGGTCCTGCGCCTCGTCCGCGCGCTGCAATTCGTCGAGGAGCACGGCGAGGTTTGTCCCGCCAATTGGCATGAAGGCGCCTCGACGATCAAACCGGACGTCGATGGGAGCAAGGACTTCTTCTCGAAGGAATACGCATAACCGGGTGAACGCGATCCACCATTGAAGTGGAAGCGAGGGGACGGCGCGATGGAGCCGTCCCCTTTCTTTTCGGTTTTTAGACTTCCCGGCGTTCTTACGCCTGTTCTTCCTTGTCGAAGGAAGCGTCGAACGCACGGCCGCTGGGGGTGATCTCTACCTCGCGGACGAAATCGAGCGCCTCTTCGGCTCCCTGCTCGCGATCCATGCCGCTGTCTTCCCACTCGACCGAAAGCGGACCGTCGTAACCGATCTGGTTGAGGCAGCGGATGATCTCTTCGAAGTTCACGCCACCGCGGCCCAGGGAGCGGAAGTCCCAGCCCCGTTTGGGACTGCCGAAGTCGAGGTGGCTGGAGAGGATTCCGCTACGACCGTCGAGCGTGACGATCGCGTCCTTCATGTGGACGTGGTAGACCCGGTCGCCGAACCGCTTGATGAATTCCACCGGCTCCACCCCTTGCCAGAGGAGGTGGCTCGGGTCGAAGTTGAACCCGAACTGCGGATGACCGTCCAAAGCGTCCAACGCGCGTTCCGCCGTGTAATAATCGAACGCGATCTCCGTTGGGTGGACTTCCAAGGCGAACTTCACGCCGCACTCGCCAAAGACGTCCAGAATGGGAATCCACCGCTCGGCCAGTAGCTTGAATCCCCCTTCGATGACTCCCTTGGGGATCGGCGGATAGGAGTAGAGCAGGTGCCAGATGGGCGAACCCGTGAACCCGTTGACAACGCCGACGCCGAACTTCTGCGCCGCCCTGGCGGTTTGCTTCATCTCCTCGATCGCACGCTGATTGACGCCGTCCGGGTTGCCGTCGCCCCACACGTAATCGGGAAGAATGGCCGGATGCCGCTCGTCGATCTTGTCGAGGACCGCCTGGCCGACCAGGTGTGCGCTGATCGCGTGGCACTGCATGTCGTACTTTTCCAGGGTCTCGCGCTTCTGCGCGCAATAGTCATCCTCGGCCATCGCCCTGTTGACCTCGAAGTGGTCCCCCCAACAGGCCAGCTCCAGCCCATCGTAACCCCAATCCTGACATTTCCGCGCCAACTCTTCCATCGGCAGGTCGGCCCACTGGCCCGTGCATAAGGTAACCGGTCGCGCCATGTTCAACTCCTTTTCGCGATAAATGGATTTCGGCTTGTTCGCCTGGAAGTTCTCATCGGGAGGACCGTCGCCACGGAAAAAGCCGGCGGCACCGGAGGAATCGGCCCCGGTCACCTCCCGTTTGACCTGGGCAGCCCATGGATACACGAGCCGCCAGGAACCCTAATTGTGACCGTTTCCATACGTTCCGCAAGTCGGGGGGCTTAAGGCCGTTGATTTTTCGATGGACGTTTTTGGGCAAAGTGGCGAAAAGTGCTATAATCCGACGGGGTGACGAACAGCGAAGGACGAAGAGAAATCATCGGCTGAGCGACGTTGGGCTCAGCGGTGGAGGGCCTCTCCGACCTAACTGGCCGAGAGGCCGACACCGAACAAGCGGGGGACCGCGGAGGCGAGAAAATGCGAAAAAGGAATTCTAAACTCTTTCTGCTCTTCCTATGTTACGTATTTTATACGGCGGAGCCTCCGATCGCGCTCGCCCAGGCATCGGCACGGGTGGAGCTGACCGTCGTCTACGAACAGGGGGGAATGCTCGACAAGCCGCAGTTCTGGGCCGAGCGGCTGGGGCAGGCGGGAATCAGCAGCGTTAAGCTCCGCCTGCGGCGCGCCGGGGACCACCACGGCATCGAGGTTGCCGGAACGTCCGACCGGCCCGTCTACCGGGTGACGGCCGTATTGGATTCTCAGGACCGGCTGGTCATCGAGAATAGGCGATTCTCCCGCGGCGATGTCGGCCGGTTGGCGGCGTGGCTGAACGACCTTTCGCGGACGCGTCCCTCCGGTAAATCGGAAGAGGAGGCCGCCGGTCCCTTCGGACTGCCCAAGAGCCAGTTCGATCAGGTTACGGTCGACCTGAGCCAGCCGGTCGGCTTCTCGACGCTGGGAAAACCCCGTAGGGAAGTCTTGGAAGGGCTGGCCAAGCGGACGGTCTACCCGGTTTGGCTGACGCCGCAGGTGCTCGAGTCGGCGGGGGGCGAGGAGATGAAAGCGGAATTGGCGGAATTGAGCGTCGGTACGGCGCTTTCCTACACGCTCAGGACGTTCGACATGGGCTTCGAGCCGAAACTGGAGCCGCAGGACAAGTACCGCTACAAGATTATCCCCCTCTCGCCGGATGTGAAGACCTGGCCAGTCGGCTGGAAGGCGGAGAAACCGAACCGCGAACTCGTCCCCAAGATGTTCGAGTTCCTCAACGCGAATGTCGAAGGCGTACCGATCGCGGAGGTTCTTGGCGCCGTTTCGAAACGTCTCGGTACTCCGGTCCTCTACGACCCGCTCAGCCTGAAGAAGCACGGCCTCGATCCGGAAAAGGCGCTGGTAAGCAATCCGACAACGAGGACCAGCTACGCGGTCCTCCTCCGTCGAGTCCTCTTTCAAGCGAAGATGGAGAGCGAACTCCGCGTCGACGACGAGGGGAAGCCATTCTTCTGGATCACGTCGTGGAAGCGGTAGATGGCGGCGCGTCGCACGGCGATGGCGTCCCCAACCGCTTTCGCATCACGATATGAGGGATGCCGACTTCCAAAAACCGCTCTCCTTCTCTCCGGTAGCCGAGCGTTTCGTAGAAGCCCAACGCGGTTTCCCTCGCGTGCATGACGATTTCCGTGTAGTTGCGGCCACGCGCGAATTCCTCGGCATAGGCGGCCAGCGTACGACCGATACCGCGGCCCTGGAGATCGGCTCGCACGGCGAACTGGCGCATCTGGCAACGGCCGTTCGTATCGGGCCGGAGAACCAAACAGGCGGCAAGCGCGCCGTCGACGCGGCAGACCAGGTGGTGCGAATCGCTCTCCGCGGCGAGTTCGGCCGGGTCAAAGCGAAGGTTCAACGGCTTGCGGAGAATTGCATCACGCAGCGCCACCGTCCGGCGGTATTCGTCCGAACCGTGAGGGATCTCGTGGCAGGTGGTTTCAGTGGGAGTCATCGCGATCCGGTTGCGGTGTGTAGGTGCGAGGGTTTCGCCCAGTTTTACCGCCTTACGTCATACACGACAAGACCCGTTCGCTGACGGAAGCAGGGGGCGGATTGACCAATTGGAGCGGTGGTCTGTCGTCTGTCCGCCGGAGGGATTCCTCCCCTCGATTCACGGGTCCCGACGGCTGATGGAGGGTCAGTAGCGGAGGGTTTCGGCGGCGGATCGCTGCGCCTGATCCAGACGGTTGTACAACTCGCGGCTGGGCTGGTGGTTCGGGTTGATGGCCAAGGCATGGCGGGCGGCGTCGAGGGCTCCGGTGGGGCTTCCGTTGAGCATCCGGACCTCCGCTAACTGGTAGAGCCATTCCGGAGGCGGATTGGACCGGCTCACGGCGGCCGTCAGGCAGGTCAATGCCTGTTCGTGGCAGCCGATTTCCTTGTACGTCACCCCCATTAAGTAATCGACTTTCGGCGGTTGCTCGCCGGGAGCGTACGTGTTGTTCCAGGCGTGCAGTACCGTCAGTGCCCTCTGCGGTTCCCCTCGGCGGCGATATGCCTCGGCAAGCAGCGAAAGCGTTTCACGGTCCCGCGGATCATATCCCAAAGCCCGCTGGAAATCGGCGATTGCCTGCCCCAAGTTCCCCGCCCCTTGCATCAGACGTCCGCGGACGGTCCATGCCCGGGCGGACTTCGGATCAAGATCGAGGGCGGCGGCGATCTCGTGGGCCGCGGCCTCGGTCTGCCCCAAAACGAGCCGCATTTCAGCCAATCGGACGCGGACGGAGGCGTCATTTTCGGCGAGCCGAACCGCTTCTTCCAGCTCCGAAACCGCTTCGAATCGCTTACCGCTTTGCCAGAGGACGTCGCCGTAATGGCGACGCGCCTCGGGGTTTTCGGGACAGCTCCGCACGGCCTGGGCCAAAAGGTCCTCCGCCTGGAGCAGATCGTGCCGTTCCTTCGCCGCGACTCCTCGTTGAGATAGACGGCGCGAGACGGCCAGAGCACTGGAGACGGGCCCGCTTCGGCCGGGCAATACGCACCCCGAGGCGAGGACCAGGGCCGATGCGCCCAGGGCCGCCCACCATTTTTTTGCAAAAAAGGAAAAAGGATATTCCATACAAAGATCACAGTGCGTCGACAAGCGGCGGTATCGTACCAGAATTCGACGCTGGGAGCGAGTCCAATAATTTGCCCCGCTTTATCTAATAGTCTAGACTTCTATGGAAGAAACACGGGACCGCTGCCGGGGGCGATGCGCGAGCGTGCGCGACGTTTCGCGCGGCTCATATCCCCCTAATTACTATTTCAGGAGAACGCAGGGTATGTCGAGTACACTAGAAGCCGCGGAACTGACGGATTTCGTCGACCGTCGCAACCCTCATGGAGGAAGCCATCCGGCCGTTCGCGAACGACGTCAATTCGGCGGGTCGCATCCGGGTCTTTCTCCGGAAGCGGAAGAGTTGGCACTGGCAATCGACGACTACAAGTTGCGGCATCGCCGCCGCTTCATCGACTACGAGGAAATCCTCGCCGTGTTGAAGGGCTTGGGGTACCATCGTTAGTCCGAGCCATCGTCGTGGGACCCGCCATTTTCGAGGGGAGCCGCCCGCTGGTTCGGGCTGCGCCGTCATTCCAGGTACGTCGCACTGACGGTATCCAAAGGTGGACGTAATTGCCTCATGGGCAATAATGCTTTTTCGCGTTGCCAATCGACGGAACAAGCGCTGAGGGAGTACTCGTCTGATTGCGTCAGAACCGGGGATCATTGTGTTCCCGGCGTAAGCCACAGCTCCTTCAAGACGGCCACCGACCATTCGACCAGTTTCTCGCCGCCTTCAACGCCGACCTCGGTATTGCGCGGTAGCGAGCCGTAGGCCCCGCCGACGATGGACCGCGCGGCCGGCAGGTAGGAGCCGGGGCCGGCCAGTTGTACGACGAAGGTCTGGAGGGCGGGGCTTCGCGCCTTGATGCGGATGCCGTAATCCAGATACAGCTCGAACGGATTCGTCACGAACCCCACGTCGCCCAGCCGCAGCGCATGCACCTCGATCGGGAGGTTGGGTTCGCGCTGTTGCGTTTGGAACCGGCGGGCGACCGCCGGACCGGACCGGCTTGCCGGGTACGCTCGGGACAGATCGTGATACCAGCGGCCTTTGCGCTTTTCCGGCGGGGTCTTTTGGACTTCGGCGAGCAGCTTTTCGTACCGTTCGCGTTGCGATTCCGACGCCTTGAGGGCGTTTTGGACGTCCTCCTCGGCGAGCATGCGCCGGGGCAACTCGAGGATTTCGACACGGTGTGAAAAGACGGGTTGCCATGCGATTTCCGGCCGGATCAGCGAAGGCCCCTCAACCGGCGGTGCCATCGAGCAGGGAAGCTACGACATTCCCGCTCGGTCGGGCCCTTATGCGGGCGGCGTATACCGGGTGGAAATAACCGGGACGGGTCCGGAGCGGGCCTATACTCAACGCGGCCACAATCTGCGGTTTTCGCACGGCTGACCAAAACCGTTG
>CAZFQG010000100.1:0-22897 GCA_964520785.1 uncultured Planctomycetaceae bacterium
ATTCGGTACCTATTCAAATCTACCCATCCTTCAATAATCGCGCTTTGTTCACCAAAGCGCCGTTCTATTTCCGATTGTCGCATCCATGTCCATCCCGTTCTTCATCAACGACGACCCCCAACTCTTCCTCGACGGCCGCTTCCTGGCCGAGTCAACGCGAACCCGCATCGTCCCCCAACGACCAACCAAAACAAACGAGCACTGCCTAACCCGGTGCGCCACCGCCTACGTTACCCTCCTTGAACCGGACGGCCGCTTTCACGGCTTCGACGCCCTGACCAAGGACGGGAGCGAGTGGCGCGAGGTCTCTCGCGGTACCGCCCCGGAAGAAGAAGACCTCCTCGGCCTGATCTTCGGCGCCGAAACGGTCTTCCTCGACCCCACTTCGCTGGAAGAAGCCCGCTACAAACGTTTCGAAGGGGACCGGAATCGCATTTCGGCGTCTTTGGAGGGCAGGGATCGCTACGGCTGCCAGATTACGACGCGCATTGCGTACCGGGGCACGCTGGAGTAGTAGGCCGTGACGACCTTGCCGTCTTCGCGCTGGACACTGGCCGGATAGCCGCCGTCTCCGCCGAAATCGGTCAGCGCCAACGGTCCGCTCCATGTCTTTCCTTCATCGTCGCTGAAACGGACGTCGATGCGGTGGTCCTTCCGGTTCCCATAGGTCAACAAAAGGCGGCCGTCCTTCAGCCGCAGCAAGTGGCCCGGATGTTGCGAAGGGCCGGTGACGTCTTCTTGGAGGTTCCACGTCTTCCCGTCATCCGCCGAGCGGTACAGTCCCAGGCCGTTTCCGCGTGCCGCCGCGAGCCAGACTCCGTCCCCCAAGTGGAGCGTGGCCGTTTCGTTGCGGACCGGCTTGTCGTTGATGAAGACCGGGTCGGTCCAGGTCTTGCCGTCGTCGGGGCTGGTGAAGAAGAGGGCATAGTCGGGGCGGCGGACCTTGTGCGACTCGGACACGGGTTCCTCTTTCATGTGTACCGAGAAATACGCGCTGGCGCGGAGGCGGCCGTCGGCGCCGGCGGAGATCGGCCCGAACGGAATGACGATCCCCAACGGCGTACCGTCCGGGAGGGTCATCGAATCGGGCCCGAATTGGGACTTGTCGATGCTCCACGTCCGGCCGCCGTCACGAGAACGAGAAACCCACGGCGCCAGCGTGAAGGCGCGGAACGGGCGTCCTTCGACCCCTTCCGGGTACTGGTCGGACCAGCCGCTGCACAAGACGAGCAGGTCCCCGTTGTTCGCCTTGCCGAAGGCGTGGTTCATGCGGTTCGTGCCAGGATCGTGCGGGGCCGGGTTGCCTCGCTTCGACCATGTCCGTCCGCCGTCTTCACTCCCCCAGCACTCGATTTCGCCGGCCATTTGGCCGTGGCTCGGCTTGCCGAATAGCACGGCCACGATCGAGCCGTCCGGCAGGTCGGCCAACATGGGCCAGGCGCAGGCATCCGGAACCGCCTCGATCGGCACGAGACGGTTTCCGTCCGCGCCGGCGGCATATTCCACTTCGGCGGAGCACACAGGGGCAAACACCAGCAGACAAAACGCAATCGCAAGACAGTTTTTCATGGCGGGACCTCGTTCCTCAATTGGGGTGGGGGTTGATCGGGCGGAGCCCGGCGCGAGGTACCGGCCTTCCGATACCCTCCGTTCTATTCCGACCCGGGCTTCACGCAATTCCACCCCATCATACCGGGCCGGCCGGGGCAATGCAAATCGACCTCTCCCCCCAGTCGCATGGCATTCCAGCCGGACTTGCTTTCGCCCCCTTACGTGGTATCCTCAAAGGGGTCCCGGTGCCGTCGGCACGCGGCGGTTTTTTTCGTTTTTGCTCCAGGAAAGGAAGAACCCCATGACACACCCATCTTGTTCCCGGCGCACATTCCTGCAAACGGCCGGAGCCGGTCTGGGCGCGCTGGCCGCGATGAGCGGCGCCGGCGCGGCCGCGGCGGAACCGGGCGGGAAGAGCACGCCCGGTACGGCGAAGTTCCAACTCGGCCTGGCGTCGTACACCACGCGGAAGTTCGGACTGGAAGAGACGCTCCGAATGGCGAAACGCGTGGGGCTTCACTATCTCTGTTTCAAGTCGTTCCACCTGCCGTTGGACGCGACCGAGGAACAGATCCGGAAGACGCGAGAGGAGGTCGAGAAGGCCGGTCTTACGCTCTACGGGGGCGGGGTCATCACGATGAAGAACGAGGCGGAGGTGGAGCAGGCGTTCCGCTACGCCGATCTGGCCGGAATGTCGGTGATCGTCGGAGTGCCCTATCCGGAGGTGCTTGCCAAGGTGGACGCGATTCTCGGCGACTATCCGAACATCCGCGTCGCCATCCACAACCACGGCCCCGGCGACAAAATCTACCCCACGCCGGAAGTCGCGTACGAGAAGATCAAGGGGCTGAACGAGCGGTTGGGTCTGTGCGTCGATATCGGCCACGTCACCCGCTATGGAGAGGACCCGGTCCGGTCGATCAAGACGTGCGCCGAGCGGGTTTTCGACGTTCACCTCAAGGACGTCACCAAGGCGGCCGCCGACGGCGGCGAGAGCGAGGTGGGCCGCGGCGTGATCGACCTGCCGGCCGTCCTGACGGCGCTGATCGAGATCGGATTCGGGGGAATCGCCTCGTTCGAATACGAGAAAGACCCCGACGACCCCCTCCCCGGCCTCGCCGAATCGGTAGGCTACGTCCGCGGCGTTCTGGCGATGCTCTGAGTGTTTCCTTCCGGGACCAAGGTGCCGGCGTAACGCCGCGATTCCAGCAGCGGGACTCGGTTCGAATCGTAGACGCGAGGCGACGGACGTGCTCCGAGGTTGTCTCCTGGGCCCGTGCTTGCGGCGTTACACGAAAAATCCCGTTCGCGGTGACCCGGTTGTAGAATCCTTCCGCTCGTGGAGCGTCCCTCAGCAGCCTGTTGAAAAACAGGCTGCGCGGGGAAACAGGAGGTTTCCCACATATCCGTTGATTCGAAAAATCAGCGGTCTGTTAGGGCATTTTTCGCTTCGCCGCGTATCCGTCGAGGGCGCGAAGAGGCGTTTACTCGTTACGCCACAGAGGGATGCACGCGAGCACCTCTTGGCGCGCGCGAAGCTCGCCGTCGAGTTGCGCGTCGCGCGCCTTTTGGAGGAGAACCGCGAAGACGGGGCCGGGGGGAATCCCGAGGGCTATCAGGTCCTGGCCGTCGATCAAGGGGGGCGGGTTGAGTTCCTCCGCCGGGAGGGCCCGTTTCGCGCGGCAGAAATCGAGGTGGGTTTCTTCACGGCCCGCCAACCGGGCGCGGACCCGGCTCATCTCGATGAGATCGGCCGCGCCGGGGTGGATCAAGAGGGGCTGAATCCGCGACCAGGGTTCGCGCGGCGCCGCATCGAGCGCCTTCGCGTAGGCCAATAGCCAAGATACGCGGTCGATTTCCTCATTCGAGAGCTTCAGTCGCCTGCCGAGAAGTTCCACCGCCGTTTCTTCGACGAAGCCGTACAAGAGAACGGCCAGCGACAGCGAAAACGACGCCTCGCCTAGGAAACCGAGCATCCGCAGGGCGTTTTCGAATTCGGCCGAAAGGGCCTTCGATCCGGCGAAGACCTCCGGCAGAATGTCCTCGCCCAGCCGTGCATCCCGCAAGAGCGAGACGGCGGCGCGGCGCGTCTGATGCGAGAGCATCCGGCGGAGTTCGCCGGCGATTCGTTCGGCGCTGACGACGGTGACCTCCTCGTGGCGGCGGCGGATCGTCGCGAGGGTTTGCTTCTCGAGCGAGAATCCGTACGTGGCGGCGAACCGGATCGCGCGGAGCATCCGGAGTTTGTCCTCGGCGAACCGCTCGTCCGGATCGCCGATGGCGCGGATCACGCGGCGCCGCAAGTCCTCTTGCCCTCCGATGAAGTCGATGACGCGGTCCTCGATGGGGCAATAGAACAGTCCGTTGACGGTAAAATCCCGGCGTTTCGCGTCCTCTTCGGCCGAGCAGAAACGGACTGCGTCCGGCCGCCTGCCGTCGGAGTATTCGCCATCGCTGCGGAAGGTGGCGACCTCGATCATCCCGGCCGGTTTCCGACCGAGAATGGTGATGACGCCGAAGGACTGGCCGATGGAGAGCGTCCGGCGCTCTCCAAAGAGGGCCCGGACCTCCTCCGGTTTCGCCGTCGTGGCGACGTCGTAGTCCTTCGGCACCAGCCCCAAGAGCTGATCCCGAACACATCCGCCGGCCCAATACGTTTCGTAACCGGCCGCGCGGAGGGTCCGCACCACTTCCAGGGCAAAAATGCGCTGTTGTTCGGGGTCGTATGGGGGCATTTATCTCCCTGCGCAGAGTTCTGAAACGCTCTCCACGATCGCGTCGGCCATGTATTTCACCTGCGCCGGGCTCAAGCGGTAGAGCGGCAGATGGGTGAAGCGCCGCGTGAAGGCCTCTTCCGCGACCGGACAGCCGGCTTGGACGGCCGCGACGTCGTAGCCCAGCTCTTGGAGAACTTGGAACTTGTAAAGGGGCGCGAAATGCGGGATTTGCGTGATCCCTCGTTCAGACAATTTCGCCTTGAGCGCCTGGACGTCCGCGCCGACGATGTCGGGGTCGATTTGCAGGAGGTATAGGTGATGCGTCCCTTGGGCCGTTTTCGAATCGAGGGGCGTTCCGCTAATGCCGTGGAGCTTGGCGACCCGGCGGTTGAGCGTCTCGGCCACCTTTCGGCGGTGTTCGATGATGCGGTTTACCCGGGCCATTTGGCTGAGCAGGCCGACCGCCTGGATTTCGGTGGACGAATCGTTTTCGGCGATGTACCCGCCGCGCATTCCGTCGAGCAGGCGGACGTCGTAGAACCAGGTGTCGATCGGTTTGGAGGTGTCGATTCCGAGGAACCGCGCCAGGGAGAACTCCTTGCCGTACTTCGTATTCGTCACCAGCAGGCCCCCTTCGCCGAACGAGGTAACGTTCTTCACTTCGTGGAAACTGTATGCGCCGAAGTGGCCGATGGTGCCGAGTGCCTTTCCGCGGTACCGGCCGCCGAAGGCGTGGGCCGCGTCTTCGAGAACGACGAGGTCGTGCTTCTTCGCCAGGCGCATGATCGGTCCCATGTCGACCGGATAGCCGCCGACATGGACCGGGATGATCATCCGCGTCTTTTTCGTGATCTTCCGCTCGACGTCGGCCGGATCGAGGTTGATCGTCCGCGGATCGACGTCGGCCAGAACGACCTTCGCTCCGATGCTCAGTGGGTAGATAATACTGGCGATGAACGTAATCGCCGGGGCGATCACCTCGTCCCCCGGTTGGAGGCCGGCGATTTTCGCGGCGATTTCGAAACCGGCGGTCGCATTGGTGAGAAAGCAGGCGTACTTCGCCCCCAGGTAATCGCACGCGGCCTGCTCCAGGGCTTGGACCCGCTTGCCCAAGGTGAGCTTCGACACCGGCTTCCCGACGCGGTAGAGCCCCTCGACCGCCCGCTTTACCGCATCAAGCTGGTTTTTATAGGCTGTTTTATCATCCCCCGGTGGAACTAAAAACTGGAGGACATCGAACACATCCCGCGACCCGACCGCCTCCCCAACGGCCGGCCATGCGACCTTGCCGGAGTGTGTTCCGTAACGGAAATCGGAATCCCTTCGCGTCTTCTTCTTCGCCATCGCAGATGCTCCCAAGTAATTGATGCACGGCCGCGTCGGCCAAATTACAGCATACCCGATAAGAACGGGCGGAAGAAGGGCGGAAGGATTGGTGTATGGCGAGGAAGCGGGCTTAGCAGCACTGTTAAGGCAAAAGGCACAACTGAATGAGGATGGTGTCTACCGTCGATTATCGCTTTCCAGTCGTCTGATTAATCTAGAAAGTCTCTATTAAGTACTTGGCGATATAATCCATGCGAGCCTCCCCTCTTATGCTCTCTCCCAATCCTTCGGTCCCGTTGTCTTTAGCGTTCAAGCGGATATACTCAAGGAGTGCTCCATGAGCCCTACCACCGCCTTGCATTTTCCACGATGTGTTTGCGTTCGCGAAACGGTTTTTCGTTGTTGGAAGTTCTTCTGGCGACCGCGCTGTTGTTCGGTTGCGTCGTGGTTTTGGTGCAACTGGCGAGTATCGGACGCGAACACGCCCAATCGGCGGACGCTCTGGCCGTGGCGCAGTTGGCTTGTTACTCGAAGATGAACGCCCTCCTTTGCGGGGCGGAACCTCTGGAGACGCTTAAGGAAGAGCCGATGGACAACCTGCCGGGTTGGGTCGTCAGCGTCGAGGTGGAAGACGCGGAGCAGGAGGGGATCCGCGTGCTTCGCGTAACGGTTTCGGAAGAGGTGGAACCGGCGCCGGGGCTGGGGATACTCCCCGGGACCGGGACGTCGGATAGTACGTACGGGGATGAGAAGAAGGGGCGTTCGTTCAGCCTGACGAGGTGGATCTACGACGTGAAATCGGCCACCGTTTCCGACGGGGGTTTCGTCACCGATCCGCATCAGGAAGGGTCGGCCGAACCGGAGCCGGCCACGCACGCCGATGGGGGGACCGATGATGCGCCCTAAACGAGCTTTTACGCTGGTGGAGGTACTCATCGCGACGCTGTTAATGGTGGCCCTTATGGCCGGACTGTGGACGCTATTGGACGTCTATTCGCAACTTTTCGAGATCGGGCCGGCGAGAACCGAGCAATCCCAGGTGGCGCGGGCCCTCATGCAAGTGATTTCCGAAGACTTGCGCTCGGCCATTCAGGAGGTCCAGGTGGAGACGGCGGGCAACCTTCCCGGCGGTTCGGCCAACGTCGAGACGGGTTCGGCGGCGACCCGCCGCTTCGGGCTTTTTGGCTCCGAGAAGGAACTTTCGATTGACATCGTCCAACCGACGCCCAGCCAGGCCTTCGACGCGCGGGCCGAAGAGGAAGAGGCGGCCCGTTTCCGCGAAGAGGAAGTTCCCAGCGCCCCGGAATTGCGGACCGTTCATTACCGGTTCATCGAGCACGAGACCGAGGAAGACGGGGGCGAAGCGGAATACATCGACGTCGTGGCCGAGCAGGCGAAGCCGAAGGATCCGCCGGGACTCATCCGCCGCGAGTATACGTTCGATCCGATCGATCCCGAGGAAGAAGAGCGAAAGGCACTCACCGCCGCGACCGTTGCCGACCCGAATGCTGACATGAAGGAAGACCCCGCGGACATGATGAGCGTCGGCGAGGAGGAGACGGCCCGATCGCTCACGGACGACTTCACCGTTACCTACGCCCCGGAGGTATTGGATGTCCGATTTCGCTATTTCGACGGCAGCGGCTGGGCGTCGAGCTGGGACAGCATCGCCAAGAAATCGCTCCCGGTCGCCGTGGAGGTGACGCTCAAACTCAAGTCGTTCGACCCTCGCGACGAGCGGCCGCCGCGGTTGGCTGAAATCCAGGCCGGAGAAGACGAATTCGACCTCAGCGGCGGTAGCACGGCGGCCGGAATCGATTCGGAGGAATCGTTTACCGGCACGAGCCTTGGTGGTACGCTCGCGGAGGAGGTCCCGAGGAAACCGGACCGGACGCGGACCTACCGGCTCCTGGTGGATATCCCCACCGCGGCACGGCACCCTGGAGCCAGGCCCGTCTCCACGTCGGCAATGGACCGAATCCGGTCCTCGGCTCCGGCCCCGCGCCCGTTGGTCACCCCCAGGTTGACCGTTCCGCCTCCAAGCCGGACCGAGATTCCCGCCTCTCCTCGGCGTCCGGCCGACCAATGGATGCGGACCAATTCACCGGGAGAACGGTAGGCTCGCGACGACCGCGCGGCGGCGGCACGTTGGATGGAAAGGCCGAATTGACTTTGAATCGAAAGGAGGATCAGTATGGATAAGGCCTACTTCATTAAGCAGTATGTGACCGTTTTCGTGACGTTCCTGATCATCGATGCGGTCTGGCTGGGCCTGATCGCCCCGCGGTTCTATCAGGCGCAGATCGGTTTTCTGCTCCGCGAGCGACCCAATTGGTGGGCTGCCGCGGCCTTCTATTTTCTCTATATTGCCGGAATGACGGTTTTCGTCGTTTCCCCCGGTGTTCGACAAGGCAGCCCGGGCCACGCCGCCGTCCTGGGAGCACTATTCGGACTGGTCGCCTACGGAACCTATGACCTGACGAACCTGGCGACCATAAAAGGATGGCCGCTCGTGGTGACCCTGGTGGACTTGGTGTGGGGAACCATACTGACGGCAACGGTCGGGGGGGTAAGTGCCTTCGCGCTATTGAAGTGGTTCCCCCGAATTGGCTAATATTACCCCTCATTGTGGGGTTGCCTTCAATCTCATCTTGAACGATTCGGCGGATTTGCCTACGATTCGCGCCCTTCGCGGGTCCGGTTGGTCCGCGTCTATGTCCACGTGTTCGCGCCGAATGTCACCGGTTCGCGGAAGAACGCCCTTGAGAAACCTTGTCCTCAGCGTGATGCTATTCGCCCTGTTACCCGGGTGCGCGTCGACGTTGGTCGTTCGCGCGCCCTGGGATTCGGGGTCGAAGGCGGCCGGATTTCCGAGGCCGTTGCCGGAGGATATCGAGAATTCCAGCGGCACGAACGACGAACCCCATTCCGCGACAATGGATCGGCTCGCGAGGTTAAAGACGCTCGGCACGGCGGAGCGCGCGGCACTGGCGGCTGATCTGGAAAAGGTGCCTCTCTCACTGCAACCATTGGTGCTGCAACAACTCGAAGCAGCCGCTGAATCGAGCAACCATGCTCCTGCCGAGGCGAACCCTCTCAAGAGCATCGGATCGAAGGCGGCCGCGCACGAGGAAGAGGGCGCCGAGCCCTCTTCCACCGTAGCGGCCGGTGCCGGAAATACCGGATTCGCCGAGAACGAGGCGTCCGCGTCGAATACGTCCCAAGCATCCGGCTCGATGGTCGCGACGCCGAGAGCGGCGGACCCCGTTGAGAAATCAAAGACCTCGTCCTTCGACCGTTTGGCGGCGTTGGCGCGGACGGAGCGAAAACGGTCTACCCTGCCTGAAGTCGTCGGATCGGCGGCCCAAGCCGTTGCTTCGAACACGACGACGGTCAATCAAGCGGCGATGCTTGACGCCGAGCCGCGAGACAAGACGGCTCGGACGACGGGGCCTCCCGGCGTCAACTGGCGAGGCAGCCTGTACGAGGCGATCGAAAGGCTCGAGTCGGAGCTTGCTTCGGAACCAGCGGGCGATGATCCGATCATGGATCAGGTTCGGTTACGGCTCCTCCATCTGGCGGCTGGAAACCGCGAAAAGGCCCTTGAGCCGATTCCCTCTCTCTCCACTGAAGCGGACGCGTTTCTGACCGAGACCCTTTTTGGCCTGGATATCTGGCTCGACGAACGCCGGATTGCCGAGGAAGACCGCCGGGCGGCGGCGGCGCTGCCCCACTTCGCGGACGCCATTGGTCATCTCGGAGAGGTCGCTTCCCTTGTCGTGAGGAATTTGCAACTGTGTACCGCGGTTCACAGTTTTGGCGTCGTCGAACCGTTCAAGAGCGGCCAGTTCCGGCCGGGCCAAGAGGTGCTTGTCTACGCGGAGGTCGAGAACTTCCACTCTCGGGAAGTGGACAAGGGGTTCCAAACGGTCCTGGAGGGGAGTATTCTCGTCTTCGACAGCCGCGGACACCGCGTCGGAGAAATCGAATTGCCAAAAAAGGAGGACGTTTGCTCGAGGCGACGGCGCGATTTCTTTCTGGTTTATCAGGTTCAACTTCCCCAACGCTTGTACCCCGGAAGCCATTCGCTTAAACTGACCGTGGAAGATGCGGGCTGCCGCAAGGTCGGCCAGGCCACGCTGAAATTCGCCGTCTCCGAAGCAAGCGAGTGAGTCCCCAGGGTTTCTATCATGCACCGCCTTAGCCGAGTTGTCTTGTTCGGACGCGTTGTGTCGCGTCTGGTTTCCGTAGCCTGTTGCGTCGCCGCGGTAGGCGGCACCAAGTTGGCCGCGGGTGAGTATACCCCAATTCACCCGGTGGCCGACGTCAAGATCATTGATCATGCCGCGAACTATCACGACGGCAACTACAATGCCGAGAACCTGCTGGACGGCGTTAGCGACGGCAGCCGGGGGAGCGAATACTCTTCGGACGGCAAGGGGACGGAGACTTACGTCGTTTTCGATTTCGGGAAAGAGACCACGATCGTCGCGTTCGAACACGTCGACCGGGTCGATCCGGCCACGGTGAGCGCGTCGGAGCTGCGGTTTTCCAACGAAGCGGACTGCGCGGACGCGGTCGCGACGAGAAAGGTCGACCACGTCAACCGTGGCGGCGGCCGGACGCTCGCTTCGTTCGACCCGGTGACGGCGAGGTACGTCCGTTGGCGGATCACGGAACTCGGTTCGCGGCACGCGACGGTTGGCGGGGCCGAGATTCGCTTTTACGCCGCCGGGGAAGCGGAAGCAACTCCGTCGAAGGCGTCGATTCGTTGTTCCGCCCAAGACGCGATCCGTCTCGTCGACGGCATTGGTCTCCAGCCGATCACGGTAACGCTGTCCTATCCTTACCTCGAACCGTGCGAGGCGACACTGAAACTCGAGGGCGGCGAGCCGCTTCCCGTGAAACTCACGGCGGGGGAAAACACGGTTTTCCTCGATGTCCGGCCGGTGGAGGAGGAAACCCGCGCGACGGCGGCACTCTTCGTCGACGGCAGGGAAGTCGTCTCGGCGGAGTTTCTCCGCCGGCCGGCGCGGCCTTGGGTGTTCTATATTTTGCCCCATTCGCACGTCGATATCGGGTACACGCACGTGCAGACGGATGTGATGAAACGGCAATGGGAGCATTTCGACACGGCGCTGGACCTCGCCGAGAAGACGAAGGATTACCCCGATGGGTCGCGCTTCAAATGGAACGTGGAGGTTCTTTGGGCGGTCGACGCGTTTTTGAAAGAGGCCCCGCCGGAGAAGAAAACGCGGTTCTTGGAGGCGGTGAAGAGCGGAACGATCGGCATCGACGCCCTCTACGGCAACGAGCTGACGGCTTTGTGCCGGCCCGAGGAGTTGATGCGGCTTCTCGACTGCGCGAACCGGCTCCGCGAGGAGTACGGCATGGAGATCGACTCGGCGATGATTAGCGACGTGCCGGGCTACACGTGGGGAATGGTTCCGGTTTTGGCCCAGAACGGGATCAAGTTTTTCTCGGTCGGCCCGAACCACTGCCACCGGATCGGATACACGTTGGAGAGCTGGGGGGACAAGCCGTTCTATTGGGTCGGACCTTCGGGCGAGGAGAAGGTGCTCTTCTGGATGGATGCCTTCGGGTACGCGTGGTTCATGTACGAGCATGGCCTGAACGAGCAACGGTTCTTCCGCCGTCTGTCGCGGTTGAACGAGCGTGACTATCCGTATGACATGGTTCAGGTGCGCTATACGATCGGCGGCGACAACGGCCCGCCGGACCCGGCCCTCCCCGATTTCGTGAAACGGTGGAACGAGAAGTATCAATCGCCGCGGATGGTCATCGCGACGACGAGCGAGATGTTCGACGAGTTCGCCGCGCGCTACGCCGACGGGTTGCCGGAGGCTCGGGGCGATTTCACGCCGTATTGGGAAGACGGCGCCGCGTCGAGCGCTCGGGAGACGGCCATGGCGCGGATGGCGTCGGACCGGCTCATCCAGGCCGAGGCCCTCTGGGCGATGCTCGATCCGGCCGCGTATCCGGAGGAGGCGTTTTACGAGGCGTGGCGGAACGTCATTCTCTATAACGAACACACGTGGGGCGCCCACATGAGCATCAGCCGCCCCGACGATCCGTTCACCACGAGCCAGTGGAAGATCAAGCAGGCGTTCGCCGTGGACGCGGAGAAGGAATCGAAGGCGCTTCTGGCCATGGCGGTGGCCGACCGGCAATCGGCCGGCGAACCGGTCCGCGCGGTCGACGTCTTCAACACCTGCTCGTGGCCGCGCACCGATTTGGTGATCTTGCCGCAAGAGGCGAAAGTCCTTGGCGACGCCGTCACGACCGCCGACGGCGAAATGGTGCGGTCGCAACGTCTGGCGAGCGGCGAACTCGCCTTCTTGGCGAAGGACGTGCCGGCCATGGGGGCGAAGCGGTTCTTGTTCAAGACCGGAGCGGCGAACACCGGCGGCGCGGCGAAGGCCGAACCTCCCCGGCTCTCCAACGCGTTGGTGCGGGTGGGCATCGACGAGGCGACCGGAGCCGTGAATCACCTCAAGGCGGACGGAATCGACGGCAACCTCGCCGATTCGGCCGGTGGGGTCGGGCTGAATGCCTACCGCTATGTGGCGGGCCGCGACCCGAAGAACGTCTCGGCCAACGGACCGGTGAGGGTCCGCGCGAGGGAGAAGGGCCCGCTCGTCGCTTCACTCGTCGCCGAGAGTGACGCCCCCGGTTGCCGCAAGTTGTTTCGCGAATACCGGTTGATTGACGGCCTGGACAGGGTCGATATTCTCAATCTCGTGGACAAAGAAGACGTCCGGACGAAGGAGAGCGTCCATTTCGGTTTCGCGTTCGACGTTCCGGGGGGAGTTATCAGGATGGACACCCCTTTCGCGGTGGTTCGCCCCGAGGCGGATCAGCTTCCCGGGGCGTGTAAGAATTACTTCACGGTGGGCAGTTGGATCGACGTCTCGAATGAAGAACGGGGGGCCACCTGGGCGACCATGGACGCGCCGTTGGTGGAAGTGGGTGCAATCCGCGTCGACGTCCCCAGCCCCTTCGTGCTGGAGGGATGGGTGACCTCCCTTGAGCCGACTCAAACGTTTTACTCCTACGTAATGAACAACTACTGGGAAACCAACTACAAGGCCAGCCAGGACGGAGAGACGCCCTTCCGGTATTCGATTCTCCCACACCGCGGCGGCTACGATCCGGTCCGTTGTGCGCGATTTGGAATCGAACGGAGCCGGCCGTTGGTGGTGGTTCCCGTTCAAGAGCGGACGCCGGCGGTCAAGCCGATGCTCCGCATCACCCCGGAAACGGTAATCGCGACCCTTTTCCGGCCCAGCGATGATGGGACCGCGATCCTCTTGCGACTCTTCAACGTCGGGGACACCCCGGCGGACGCCGAACTCGATTGGATCGGCGACTTCCCCAAGGAGGTCCACTCCACGACGGCGGATGGCCGCGTCCTCGCGCAGGTCGACAAGACAGTGCATATCCCCCCAAAAGGCATCCGGACGCTCCGTGTGGCCCCTTGAAGTCCGAGGGGGAGTTTGTGGAATCCGATTAGTGAAAGTTGGGAACCTTTCCAGGCGGATATCCGTTCCTGCAATCTCGCGCGGCCCTAACGTGTGTGTGGCGCGAGCGCGATTGATGAGGATACCGGTTGCGTCCTTCGCCGATATCGAGTTTCTTCGCACTTTGGGGACTCGTTCGCAATTTGGTGTATAGTTTCTGAATCCTATTGACAATCCAAGAAAAAGACCTAGGATTGAAAACGGTAATACCCAAAAATAGAAAGCAAACACCCCAAAACCTAAGGAGATTATTTCGATGGCGAAGAGTAAAAAACCGGTGAAACGTTATCCGGAAGAAGTGCGTGCTCAGGCGCTTGATATGTTGGCTCAAGGGTCTACGATGCGGACGGTTTCGGAAAAAATGGGGGTCAGCGAACAGTCCCTGACGAACTGGAAAAGGGCGGCCGGAATGACCAAGCCGCAGAAGCGGAAGAATGTCCCCAAGAGGGCTGCCAAAAACGAAACCAAACCGGCGGCCGTGCGTAAGCAGTCCGCGGAATTGGGCGATCTTTTCCAGGAGTATCTTGCGAAGGAAAAGGAGCTTGATGCCATTAAGAAAGCGATTGCCGCGCAAATCTGAGTCCGTCCGTTTGGTCGAAAGCCTCCACGGCGCGCCCCAAGCGAGACGGAATTCGTGAAAAGGACGTCAAGGGCTTTGAATGGAAAAGGAAAACGAAGGAGAAGCCAGGCGATGGATGCGACCGACCACGAGGAACAGAAACGTTTGGAGCTGGCCGTCCAGGCGGCCCTGGAAGCCGGACGCCATACACTGCGGTACTTCCGCCGGGATGACCTGGTCGTCAACCGGAAGACCGATGACTCGCCGGTGACCATCGCCGACCGCGATGCGGAAGAACTCCTTCGCCGGCGGATCGGGGAGACCTTTCCAGACGATGCCATCCTGGGCGAGGAGTTCCCCAATATCGAAGGGAAATCCCCATTCCGGTGGATTCTTGATCCCATCGATGGAACAAAATCGTTCATCCACGGCGTCCCTCTCTACTCGACATTGGTAGCCGTGGAACGGGATGGCGAAGCGCGGATCGGCGTTCTCGTTGTCCCCCCATTGGACGAGTATGTGTATGCCCGGATTGGAGACGGAGCATGGTATGTCCAAGGGAATGCCTCAAAGCGACCGGCGAAGGTCTCGCAATGTGCTGCGCTGGAAGAAAGCCTATTCCTTACCAGTGAAGTGGAAAACTTTGAAAAAGTTGGAAGACACGGCTTGTATCTGAAACTGCAGGAACGGTGTCGTCTTAGTAGAAGTTGGGGGGACGGTTACGGCTATCTCATGTTAGCGACGGGACGTGCCGAACTGATGGTCGATCCGATCATGGCGAGTTGGGACGCCGGCCCCCTTTTGCCCATCATGCAGGAAGCGGGCGGTACTTTTACCGACTGGGAAGGGAATGCGTCGATCCATTCCGGGAACGGATTCGCGACGAATGGATTAATTTTTGATCAAGTTCTGGAGATTCTCCGCCAATAACGAGAAGACGATGCCTTGTCTTTCGCTCGCGGTCCATTATACTAAGGGGTTTTCCGTCCCGGGGCTTGCCAGAGAAAAAAACATGGGCCGTCGCGAGCCTAAGGCCGACCCGGTTCGACGCGACGAAGGCTAGTCGGGGGGCAGATATATTCACAGGATTCAAGAAAAATGGCTCGAGTTTGTGAAATTTGTGGAAAAGGTTCCGTCATGGGGAACTCCGTCACCACGCGCGGTAAGGCAAAGTACCTCGGTGGCGTCGGAACCAAGGTCACCGGAATCAGCCGTCGCCGGTTCAAGCCGAACCTTCAGAGGGTTCGCATCACCGCGGAGAACGGCGCGAACACGTCAATCCGCGTCTGTACTCAGTGCCTGCGGAGTGGTGCCGTCACGCGCAGAATCAAGGCGAAGCCGTTCAAGCTGCCGGCCGCGGATATCGCCGCCATCGTGGCGTCCGGAAAGAAGGCGACGAAGCAGTAGCCGCCATGAGCCTGACACGCGAGCAGGTCGAAAAGGTCTCTCTCCTGGGTCGGCTCCGGCTTTCGGACGCCGAGTTGGACGACATGACGCGGCAGCTCGGCGGTATTCTCGAATACATGGACCTGCTGGCCGAGGTTGATACCGAGGGGGTCGAGCCGATGGCGCACGCCGTCGAGCGGTCGAACGTCTTTCGCGACGACGAGGTCATGCCGTCCCTGGACCGCGCCGAGGCTCTGGCGAACGGTCCCAATACCGACGACGAGTGTTTTCGCGTGCCCGCGGTCCTGGGGGAGTAGGGTCTCTTCCGGGATAGGGATCGCGCGTGCCGCCGCGCGAACCGCCCATTCATCGCATCAGCCGGACGACGGATCATGTCTGTAATCGATTTAACGGCGACGGAACAACTAGCGCTGCTTCAAGGGGGCGAACTCTCCTCCGCGGAACTGACGAAGGCCTATTTGGAGAGAATAGACCGGGCGGATTCCGCCATCGGTGCCTTCCTCCGCGTCCGTGGCGAGGCCGCCATGGAGAAGGCCCAGGAGGTGGACTCGCGGCGAAGGAAGGGAGAAACGCTAGGGAGACTCGCCGGATTGCCGGTCGCCGTCAAGGACGTTCTCTGCACGCGAGGGGAGCTGACGACCTGCGCGTCGAAGATTCTCGAGCATTTCCGCCCCCCTTACGATGCGACCGTCATCGCCAATCTTCACGGCGCCGACGCCGTCATTCTCGGCAAGACCAACATGGACGAGTTCGCGATGGGCGGGTCGAACGAAAACTCCGCCTTCCAGCTTACGAGAAACCCCTGGGATACCTCGCGGATTCCGGGTGGGTCCAGCGGCGGCGCGGCGGCCGCGGTCGCCGCCGGCATGGCCCCTCTCTCGGTCGGGAGCGATACCGGCGGCTCCATCCGCCAGCCGGCCGGCCTGTGCGGTATCACCGGAATGAAACCCACCTACGGCCGCGTCAGCCGGTATGGGCTGGTCGCCTTTGCCAGCAGCCTCGACCAGATCGGTCCTCTGGCGAAAACGGCGGACGACGCGGCGTTGCTCTTGGAGGTTCTCGCCGGATACGACCGGAGGGATTCGACGTCCGTTGACGCGCCGGTGCCGCGATATACGGCCACGATACACCGGCCGCTGGAGGGACTCCGACTGGGGATCGTCCCGGAACACTTCGCCGAGGGGATCGACGCCGACGTAGAGAGTGCCGTCCGCGAGGCGATCCGCGTCTACGAGTCGCTGGGGGCGACTGTCAAGGAAGTCGCCCTGCCGCACTCGAAATACGCCGTTGCCACCTATTACATCATCGCCCCCTGCGAGGCTTCCAGCAACCTGGCGCGGTACGAAGGAGTCCACTACGGATACCGGACCGACGAGGCCGCGATGGTCGCCGAGTGGCAGGCCGAACGGAAGAAGCTGCACGACGCCGGCGATGAAAAGGGGTTGGACCGGCTCGATTCCCTCCTGGTCCGCATGTACCGCCGCACGAGGGCGGAAGGGTTCGGCCCCGAGGTGAAGCGGCGGATCATGCTGGGCACCTATGCCTTGAGTGCCGGCTACTACGACGCCTATTATTTGAAGGCGCTGAAGGTCCGGCGGCTCATCCGGCAGGACTACGACCGCGCGTTCGAGGAAGTGGACTTGATCGCCGGACCGGTCTCTCCCAGCCCCGCATTCAAAATCGGCGAACGGGTGGACGATCCCCTTTCGATGTACCTGTTCGACCTGTACACGACCTCCACGAACCTCGCCGGACTGCCGGGCATCTCGATTCCGTGCGGGTTCAGCGCCGAGGGCCTTCCGATCGGGCTCCACCTGCAAGCCCCGGCCTTCGAGGAGGAGCGTCTCCTCCGCGGCGCCGACATGTTCCAGAAGGCGACCGATTGGCACCGGAAGAGGCCCAATCCATGAAACCACCGTACGACGTCATTATCGGGCTGGAAGTCCACGTTCAATTGGCGACGAAAACCAAGCTGTTCTGTTCGTGCAGCACGGAATTCGGCCGGCCGCCGAATACGCAGACCTGCCCCGTCTGTTTGGGAATGCCCGGCTCGCTGCCGGTGATGAACCGCGAGGCGTTCGCTCTGGCACTGAAGACGGCGGTCGCCCTCAACTGCACGATCCCCCCCTACACCAAGTGGGACCGCAAGCAGTATTACTACCCCGATCTGCCGAAGAACTACCAGATCAGCCAGTACGACCTGCCGATGAGCGAGAAGGGGTATCTGCGGATCAGCGATTCCAAGGGGGAATTCGAGCCGAAGGACATCCGCATCATCCGCGCCCATATCGAGGAAGACGCCGGCAAGAGTATGCACGACGAGGCGGCCGGCAAGGCCGACAGCCGGATCGACCTGAACCGGACCGGTACGCCCCTGTTGGAGATCGTCAGCGAACCGGATATGCGCAGCCCCGAGGAGGCGAAGGCCTATCTGACGGAATTGAAGCTGCTGCTGAATTACCTGGGGGTCTCCGACTGCAACATGCAGGAGGGGAGCCTCCGCGTGGACGCGAACATCAACCTCCACGTCCACGCGCCGGAGGGAAAGGTCCCCACGCCACTGGTTGAAGTGAAGAACATGAACAGTTTCCGCGCCGTCGAGCGGGCCATGCGCTACGAGGCCCAGCGGCAGTGGGAACTGTGGCAGGAATCCGGTTTGCGGATGGGTTCCCCCGGCGGGCATAAGACGACCCGCGGGTGGGATGAAGTCTCGCAAACAACGAAGGAGCAGCGGACGAAGGAGGAGTCGAGCGATTATCGCTATTTCCCCGATCCGGACCTGGTTCCGGTCACCGTCACGCCCGAGCAGGTAGAAACGGTCCGCGCCGGGCTGGGGGAGCTTCCGGCCGCGCTGCGCAGCCGTTTGGAGAAGGAATTCGCGATCACCCCCTACGACGCCGACGTCCTGGTCAACCAGGGCCAAGGACTGGTCGACTACTTCGTCGAACTGGCTACCGCATCCTCGGACGCGAAGGGGGCGGCGAACTGGATTCAGCAGGACGTGCTGCGGTACTTGAACGAGCGCGAAATCGGCATCGCCGATTTTCCCGTTACGGCCGGCGAGTTCGCTTCGCTCCTTAAGAAGGTGGCGGACGGTACGCTCACAACCGGCCGCGGCCGCGACGTACTCGCGCACATGCTCCAGACCGGAGAATCGGTCGAAGCGGCGTTGAGAGGATTGGGAATCGAGGATGTCGACGATTCCGAACTGGAGTCCCTCTGCCGGGAACTGCTTGCCAAGAACCCGAAAATCGTGCAAGATTGTAAGGAGGGAAAGACCAAGGCGGTCGGCTCCTTGATCGGACAGGCGAAAGGCGTCAACCCCAACGTGAATCCCGGCAAGGTCCGCGAAATGTGCCTCCAGTTGATCGAGACGATGTGAGCATCATCACCCTCACTACCGATTTCGGCGCAAGCAGCCCCTATGTGGCGATCATGAAGGGGGTGATTCTGTCGATCAATCCTTCCGCCACGCTCGTCGACGTTACCCACGCGGTCGCTCCGCAGGACGTCCACAAGGGGGCGATCGTCCTGGACGACGTCGCCCGGCATTTTCCGCCCAATACGGTTCACGTGGCCGTCGTCGACCCCGGCGTGGGGACGGATCGGGCCATTCTCGGCGCGCGGATCGAAGGGCATTACTTCGTCGCCCCCGACAACGGCGTCCTCAGCAAGCTCACCCATCGGACCCCCCCGAAACACCTCGTCCGATTGACCAATCCGAGGTACTGGCTGGCCGAAGTGTCCAACACGTTCCACGGGCGGGACATCATGGCTCCGGTCGCCGCGCACTTGTCCCTGGGAGTGGACCTGGCCGAGCTGGGCGAGCCCTATGCGCAGCAGTTCGGCATCGCGTGGCACCAGCCGACCGTTTCGCGAAACCGCGTCGACGGCATGGTGATCGACATCGATTCGTTCGGCAATCTGATCACCAACATCCCGCTGAAATTGCTGACCCCTTACCCCAGCGACGAGCGGGCGTGCATCGTTTGCCACATCTACGAGACATACGGCATCTTTTCGACGTATGCCTCCCGCCCTACCGGAACGCTTGTCGCCCTTATCGGCTCGCATGGTAACCTCGAGCTGGCCATCGTCGGCGAAAACGCGGCTGACCGCTTGGGAATCGAAACCGGCCAACCGGTAACGGTGGCGTGGAATCTGTAACGGCCGCGACCCTGGTTTTGGACTGGTCCGAGTACTATCGATCGTCCACGTCGTTGCCGCCTGTCACGCCGTGGGCCGATTCCGCATCTCCAATTCTTCCCAAGGCGGCACGTGCAGACACTGGTGTTTTCCACATTTCTCAACGAAGGAATTGCGGGCGAGAGCGGTGGAGAAATTGGATGTCCGAATGGTACTGCGTCTCTCGTCCACCTCCCATGCCGTACCGGCGGCCGTGGACTTGCTTCTCATCGAGGCGGTAAATCGGCTGGATCGCGTTGATCGCCCCGCCCCAATTCGTCCCCTGGCCCAGCCGCAGGCCGACCAGCATCCCCCCCTCGGGGGCCGCGCCGACGAATCGGTTTCCGCTACGCGTGTTGCCGCTGAAGAGTGCGCTCGGCTCGATGGGGAACCGCTCGCGGACCGACTCTTCCACGTAGTATGTCGAGATCCCATGCGGGCGGATTTTCGAACGGAAGCAGGTCTTGGCCCACCTTCCAGGTCCCGAAAATGCCGGTGATCGGTTGTCGGTGGGGATCGAGCATTTTTGCGCGAGTTGGTTTTTCTGCCGCTCGCCCGTGGACAGTATATGGTCCATGCCGACGCCATCAATTCAGGCCCACGGCATACGCAACTATTGACAGTCCTACTCGTTCTGGCAGAATGGACTCATGCCTTGCCCGATAACAATGGATCAGGTTGGCGAACTTTCCGTGGGTTGGAAGAACGCCCATTTCCACTTTCCCTACTTGAGGAGTTCACCATGCGTGCAAAACGAGGAATATCGCGGAGGCAGTTCCTGAAGACGACCGGGATCGCCACGGCCGCGGCATGGGGGGTGGCGGTCGGTCGATCGGTGTTGTCGGCGCCGCAAATGCTCATTGTGAAAGACGCGGACATTCCCAAAGCCCGGCCTGATCTTCTGGACGAGAAATCGCCGGAGGGGCTGGAGGTGTTCCAGCTCACGACGCGGACCGACGTGCCGGGTTCGCACCTCTACATGGAGGCCCAGATATTCACGATGGACTCGAAGCGGTTCGTCCTGCACCGCGCGGCGCATGCCCATGGTCCCTACCGGAATGATCCGCGGCACCAGTACCTGCTCTGTGATATCGAGGACGGTTGTGCATTCTATCCCTTGACGGACGAATTGGGCACCGTGGGCGCTTCGGTTTCTCCCTGCGGGCGTTTCCTCTACTACTTCGTCGACGAGACCGAAATCAACGGCGGCCGGCTCACCCTCAAGCAGGTGGGGCTCGACGGGAGCGACCGGCGGACCATCATGGTGGTCGATGCCCCGTTGCCGGGAACCAAATTCCGGCCCAGCCGAATCTACCCCCTCTCGACAATTGCTTCGGACGGGAACCGCCTGGCCATTAGCGCGTTTCTGGGTGATCGCACGGACAAGGGGGCCACTTGGGGACTGATGGTCTTCGACATTCCGTCCGCCACGGTGGAACTCGTCGTGCATGGACCGACCTGGTGCAATATGCACCCGCAGTACTCGCGGTCGCTCGATCCGGTCCGCATGCACGATATTCTCATCCAGGAGAACCATGGCAATACGACCTCGGCGATGGGCGAGATCACCCGGCTGGTCGGTGGAGAAGGGGCCGACATCCACGTCATCCGCGACGACGGCACCGAGATGCGCGACATGCCCTGGGGCCGCGACGGCAACGAATTCTGCCAGGGGCACCAGTGCTGGCGGGGGCGCAGCGAGTGGGCCGTCACCAGTACCAGCACGCGAAACCCCGCCGAGGCCCAACTGATTGAAGCACTGCCCGCGGCAAGCGCCAATCATCTGGGGATGAAAACCCCCGGGGGCGTCCGCAACGACCTGACGCGGGATTTCCCGGATCCCCACTTCTACCACTTCGCCACCGATATCGGGGGAACTCGGTTGATTTCCGACGCGCACCCCTTCTCCGAGGGTGGGCGCATCTACATGGCCGAGTTCGGCGAACCGGGGAAGGATCCCCTCGCCGGCTTCCGCTATCTGATCAACCCCAAGAGTTCGTGCAAGAAGGAGGCCCACATCCATCCCTTTCTCTCGCCGGACGGGACGATGGGGTTCTTCAATTCCGACGAGTCGGGCATATTGCAGGCGTACATGATCCGGGGATTGCCGAAGAAAGCCGGGTGACGCCGCTGCACCGACGGTTCAATTCGCGGCCGCGGCTCGATACCAAATCAGCGAGGCGGCCACCATTACCGCCGATTTCCGCGGGGCGAAATTGGATGACATTTTCATGCGTACACGAATTTGAGAAGAAAGAAACTGAGGCTGAATAGCCCTTCTCATGGACGGTATCGCCGGAGAGTTAGTATGGCTGAGTCATCCCGGGGGTTTCGAGAATCTTTCACTCTCATTCTCATGCGCCCAGGTATCTGGCGATATCGAGCCAGAAGACCCAGACCATCAGCGTGATCAGGAAGAGGAATCCCATATAGCTCAGCGCGATTTGGAGCCGTTCGTCCGCCGGCTTGCCGCGAATGCCCTCATAGAGCAGGAAGACGAAATGGCCGCCGTCGAGAATGGGGATCGGCAAGAAGTTGATGACGGCGAGGTTTGCGCTTAAGAGCGTCAGGAACAACAAGAACTGGCCGGGACCTTCCGACGCGGTGGCCGCGGCGATATGCACGATGGAAAGGGGGCCGGAGAGGGCCTTCATCGAAATCTGTCTTCCGATCTTCTGCACGAATACGATGACCTGGCTCGCCGCGGAGAGTGTTTCAGAGGCACCTAGCGCCAACGCTTCCGGCGCGGTCTTCGCCTGGCGGATGAAGGTGTCCAGGTCGAGGACGTCGTTGAACCCCCGGTCGGGGACGAAAAACTCCGAAGATGCCTCGGCGGTTAAGGTAACCTGCCTGCCGTCGATCACGAAATCGACCACGCCGGAGTCGCCGTCCCGCTGCACGGTCGCCATCATCACCGGCCAGTTCGCGTACTGCTCGCCGAGTTCGAATTCGGACTTCCGTTTGACCTTGTCGCCCGTCTGATTCATAACGCGCACGACGGCCGATTCCAAGACCTGTCCCGGCTTGATGCCGGCTTTCGCCGCTGGGCTATCCGGCACGATAGCCGCGATTTTGGGAATCACGTCGTAGGCGACGCCGAGGACCGAGGCCGCCAGTGGCGTTCCCTCCCGCAAAGACTCTTCAATTCGCGGCACGTCTCGCAATGGAATGCCTTCAATTCCGACGGGCTGCTCGCTCCCGGGGCGTTGCAGTGTGACGTCGATCGTCCTGCCCGCCATCTTCGCCAGCCTCGTGGGGAGTATCATCGGATCTCCGACCGGCTCGCCGTCGATTTCTAGAAGAATGTCTTTCGCAAGAATTCCCGCTTCTTTTGCCGGGGAGCCCTCCTGAACCGCGACGACGGCGCCCATCGTCATGACGAATCCGAACCGGCGCATCGGATTCGGCGGCATCGTGATTTCGACGATTTCCGGCTCCGCTTTCTCGCCGGTCGTTCCCTTCGCTTCCTCGGCCTTCCGCTCGATCGTGAAGGTAAGCGGCTTGTCGCGGTGCAGGGCGAGCTGGGCGTACAATTCCGCCTGATTGTGGACGGAGACGTCTCCGACTTTCACAATCGCGTCTCCCGGCGCGAGAGGCGGTTGGGCTTCGGC